>NZ_QNUD01000017.1:0-147039 GCF_008042405.1 Bacillus sp. SH7-1 | reverse complement strand
CACTATACCTCATTGAATTATATGTACTGATTTAATAGTCTTTATATCCCTTCACTATAAAACACTTGTAAATTATTGTTAATAAATAATGTATATTATAACAAACCTCTTTTCTACAAAAATAAAAAAGCAGACATTACATCTGCTTCAATTCTCCTCAATCTGCTTTTCACTTAATCCTAGATGTGTTCTAAGAGTATTACTCAAACTCTGTAGATCTTTTTTATTAGGATTATAATAATATACACGTTGCCCGTTTGGGCCATTAGGTAAGTATAAATCATCACCAGCTAATTGTATTTTTTCAATCGAACCGTTTAAACCGTATTTATAAAAAGATAAAATATCATCCATTACTAAGTTTGTTTTAAAATCACCGTCAACCGCCTCAACTATTTTTTCTAACTTCGTAATCGATCCTACACTTTTTAATTTACTTAAAATCGCTTCCATAACAAGTTGTTGGCGCTGCCCTCTCATTGCATCACTATCAATATGGCGCGTTCTTGCTAGGGCAAGTGCTTCTTCCCCTGTTAATTTTTGTAGTCCTTTTTTCAAATGGATCGCGTCAGCTTCATCTTTACTATTTTGTTCCGTAAATTCAACTGGGACATCTACTTTACTCCTGTTAATTTTTGTAGTCCTTTTTTCAAATGGATCGCGTCAGCTTCATCTTTACTATTTTGTTCCGTAAATTCAACTGGGACATCTACTTCAATCCCATCTAACCCATCAACAATTTTAGTAAATGAATTAAAATTAAACTTCACAAAATAATCAACAGGCACTTGTAATAATTTTTCTACTGCTTCCACTGAAGCTTGTGGCCCTCCATCTTTACCATTTTTAACGAAACCACTTCCATATGCATGCGTTATTTTATCTTTTTTCTTTTCAACCGGAACATATGTGTAGGTATCACGTGGTATGCTCGTTAATTTCACTGTCTTATCATCTTTATTAAAAGTAGCTAACAGTAGTGCATCTGTATGAAATGCACCATTATACTCCTTTTGTCGTTCTTGATTTTCATCAATTCCCATAATTAAAAGTGAAACATTATTGGTAATCGGTTTTACAGTTTCCTCACGTAAATTTGATTTTTCACCACGTGCTAAATTAACATTTGATTTTTGTACGAGATTAGAAGTTTTCATATATACGTAAGTACCATATCCCAATCCGCCAAATAGTAATATTGCTAACAATACACTTATTATCGTTGTCTTTTTATATTTTCGTTTATTTTTCTTTTCTCTTGAAGAAGAGTGATTCTCCATATAGTTTCCTCCGTTTTCTATTCATCTAATATATTTTTCAATTTCTCATAATTAGCGCTTTCCTTTTGAAATGTATTCTCTTTCAATCCTTTGTTTATCTGTATCCATTCGGTCGTAATCGAATATTGAATCATACCTTCGTGGAAACTAAGAAATTTTAGCATAATCCCTGTATTTTTCTCTACAACCATTTCAAATTTCCCTCTTAAATCTTCAGATGTACTTACAGGCATTTCTATATTTATTGTCCCTTCTATTTTGTAGCAATCAAGTCCAAGATACTTCGTTTCTTTATAATTCCAATCTTTATATCGAATTAATAGATCAGCAAATTCTGATTGAATACTATACTTCGCGAATCCCACATATTCATCATCATATCTTTTTTTCTCACCTGATTTTCTCAATAACCTTTCCGTAGGATTTAATTTTAATAGTTCATTGTTTCTTTCTTTTGGGCTCCATTTTGTCTCTTTGTATGTATACTTCTCGTCATCATACTCTTTTTTCTTGCCCTCGTTATATATAACTGTTCTTTTTTTCACTAGTTTATCTTCTTTCGAAGAGACACCTCTTTGTTTCTCCGTATCAATTGCATACCTATACGTTGTAGCAATTCTTGACGAACTAGAATATTCCTCAAATTGTCCTGAAATATTATTAAAATGATCAATGGAATCTAGCATCTTTTCATGAATCTTTTCTTTATCTGGATAATTTGCATTCGATTTTACTTCCTCTTCATTTTCGTAATCAGAAAATGCCTTTTTCTTTACATATTCAAATACTCCGCCGTTTTGAGCAAAAATTTGATCAGAAAACTCCGACATAGACACAATAGAAAGCGCTAGAACAGCAGCACTTATAACCATCATATAAACTCTGTAACCTTTCTTTTTTACCGGAAGATTATGTAGTGTACCATTAATCTTTTCATTTAACTCTGGCGGCACTATAACATTCTCTTCTTTTATTCTCTTTTTTAATTTCTCATCAAATAATTTTTCATCATCCATCCTTTGCACCCCCTATTCCGTCTTTAATCGTTTCTGTAGTTGTTCCCTCGCACGTGACAATCTCGATTTCACTGTTCCTTTTGGTACTTCTAAAAGCCTCGCTATACTCTCTTGATTCATATCTTCATAATAATAAAGCACCGTAACAGCTCTTAACTCTTCATGTAACGATTGAATCGCATTACACAAATCTATATCTTCATACTGATCGCATGCGCTCATATTGTAATCATTCTCTTCTGTCACAATTACCTTTTTATACGCTCTAATAATGTTGTTACATTCATTCATTAAAATTCGAATTAACCAAGTTTGAAAAAACTCTTCTTTCTTTAATTTTTTTATATTTTCATAGGCTTTTAAAATTGTTGTTTGTATCGCATCCTCTATATTTGTCTCATCACGTAACATAGCCTTTGCAATACGATACATCTTCACTTTTTCTGTATGTATAAGCGCCATAAACGCTTCATGATTACCTTTTTTCGCTAAGGAAACATCTGTTTCTTCTTTTACAATCATTTTATATAAAGGGATTACTTTCACAATTGCTCCTCCTGTTTCATCCTCACTTCAAATTTAACTTTACATGTATTAGACGGATGGGCCTAGAAAAAGGTTCATTTTTTTGAATATTTTCATAAAAAAAGGTAAACATTCTTCATGTTTACCTTTACTCAGATGTAATTCTAAGGAAATACCCATCTGGATCTAGAACTTTAAATCCCCTCATCTCCCATGGATAAGTTTGAATTTCTTCTTGTATTGTGCATCGCTTCTCTTTACAACGTTCATATACTTCTTCAATTCGATTGACAACAATAATTAATTCAAAGCCATTCCCCTTCATTTCTTTTCGATTGTAAAAATAGTGATTTTCATTCAATCTTGAATCACTAACTAATAATAAAGAAAACTGGTCATGATTAAAACGTGCTGCATACATACTTCTTTTATACAGCTTTAAACCAATTACTTCTTCATAGAACAATAATGACTTTTCTATATCATTTACATATAGCTGCACCCGGAACAAATGATTCATTCGTTTCCTCCTCATCAAAAAAAGCCCACTTTCTCAGTGGACTTTCTACTTTACAACGGTAAATCCCTCTTCCTAAACACTACAATTGCTACTATGAAAATACAAAGGGCTCCAGCAGTTAAACCTATACTTACCGGCCATATATTATACGTTCCTTCAGCAATTTCTTTTGGACGAAACAGTGTAAATAACGATAGACCTTTCATCCACTCTAACTTATCACTTAATTTACCTACCATATTCAGTACGAAAAATAAAATAGTTAAACTTGCTGAATAACTAAGTGCCTTTCTTTCATCATTACATATACAAGAAAAGAAAAATGAATACGCGCTAACGACTAAAAATGTGAGCCCTCCAACTACGTTTATCTTCAGGAATAATTCTTTATTTAAGTTATTATCTTGTAAAAACCACTCTGCACCTACTATACCCGCTACATACGTAACAGTTACTATAATTAGTAGTCCCAATATGAGAATAGATGCTTGCGTAATAGCAATTTGCACCCTAGATACAGGTGTTGCTAGCAAGTATGCCATCGCTCCTTTATCTACATGACGAGCAATTAAATGTGTTGCAACTGTTACACAAAAAATTGTTAATATGATAATAAACAATAGACTATAATATTCGCCAGCTAAAAAATCCATTACGTTTTGAATCGGACTTTCCATACCAACAATTTTTTTCACACTATCAGGCATAGCACTTATTAATTCATTTAACCCTTTCGCTGATACCATTGAAGGGAATATCCAAATTAATAACCATAAATAAAGAGCTGCACCAGTTGCATAACTCAAAATACTTTTTTGCGTTTCTTTCAAACTAGCTAAAAACAATTGCTTATTCATGCTTTACCCCTTCTTTCTTATCGTAATAATGCATAAATAAATGTTCTAAATCCATTGCTCGCGTTTGAAGTGCCGTTACATTATAGTTTGAAAGTATTTGTAAAACAGTTTGATAGTTTCCTTGCACAATAATCGATGCCTCTCTACCTTTCACCGTTTCAAATTGCAAATTACATTGTGTAAGAGATTCAATCTCTTCTTGCGATGATACGGTTACATCTATTACCTGTCGTCTCATACTTTGTAAATCATGAATATTTTCAACCGTCACAAGGCGACCATCTTTAATAATCGCTACTCGGTCACATGTACGCTCAATTTCAGTGAAAATATGCGAAGACATAAGAATTGTTTTTCCTCTTTGCTTTTCCTCTATTATTAAATCTATAAATACTTGCTGCATAAGTGGATCGAGTCCAGATGTTGGTTCATCTAAGATTAGCACTTCTGGATCGTGCATAAATGCAGCAACAATCCCTACTTTTTGTTTCATTCCTTTAGACATTTTGCGAATCGGTGTTTTTACATCAAATTGTAGACGTTCTATTAGTTCATCTCGTCTTTTCGTATCCTGTAATCCGCGCATTCCTTGCATTAACTTTAGAAAGTCTAATCCATTCATTCCTTCAATAAAAGAAATTTCTCCTGGTAAATATCCGACTTCTCTTTGAATTTTCGCGGCTTCATTCCAACAATCTAATCCAAAAATTGAAGATTTTCCAGATGTCGGTTTTATAAATCCCATTAAATTACGAATCGTTGTTGATTTCCCGGCACCATTTGGTCCTAAGTAACCGAATACTTCTCCTTCTTTTACATCAAATGTAATATGAAACAGACCTTTTCCATTCGAAAACTGTTTTGTAACATCTTGAACTGAAATCATAATTCCACCTCGTTTTTTGAAATATTTAACGTTTGATATTTCAAAATTATTGTACTCCTCATCTTTCATATTCGCAACAACTTTTTGAAATATTTATATGTACATATTTCAAAAATATTGTTTTCCATTATTTTTTCTTGTATATTTTAATTGAGGTGATTGAATTGAACGGCTTTGAAAAAGTGAAAGAAAAGAAAAAACGCGCTATTAAAGAGGCAGCTTTCTTATTATTTTCAGAACGTGGATTTAATGAAGTGAAAATAGAACATATCGCAAAAGAAGCAAACGTTTCTCAGGTTACAATTTATAATCATTTTGGAAGTAAAGATGCGTTATTTAGAGAACTTATACAAGAATTTATCATATCTGAATTTCAATATTATAAAGAGCTTGCTGAAGAAAAATTACCTTTCCATGATATGATGCAAAAAATGATTGTAAGAAAAATGAATACTGGCGGATTATTTCAGCCTGATATGTTACTACAAATGATGCAAAGGGATGCAATTCTCCGAGAGTTTATTTATAGTTATCAAAACGAAAAAATACTGCCATGGTATTTAGAAATATTAGAACAAGCGCAGCAAAAAAATGAAATTAACCCCCACCTTACTAAAGAAATGATGTTACTTTACATTCAAATGTTCACTAAATTAGGTGATGATTTTGGAGCACAACTTTTGGAAGGCGATCGTGAAAAACATATACAAGATATCGTTACGATGTTCTTTTATGGTCTTTCTGTTCCGGAAAAATAATTTTTCTAAAGAACAAATAAAATTAACAAAAAGCCCTTTGGATATTTAAATCTCAAGGGCTTTTTTATGTCAAAAAATGACTAAAACTAACTTTCTCTTAAAGAAGTTAAATGCTGCTTTATAGATAATACCTTATTATAGATTAACTCCTTTAGCATGACAGGCTGAATTGAGATAATCGTTTCTCCGAAATTCAGAAAATAGTTCGAGATAAAATCAACTTCTTGTTTATTAAAATAGCCTGTTATACTATAATTTTCATTTTCTTTTTGTATCTTCATGGAAGGATAATTCTCTTTATCAAAAATGTCTTTTCCTTTTTGATTAACAATGACACTAAAATCAATTGCATCAGGCTTTCTGTGAAAAGTAGTAAGATAACTTAATAATTCTTCAAGATTTTTCGGATTAATATTGCTCGTTTCCACAATAGAAAGAATTTTATCACATCTAATTATTTGGACATTATTTGTCTCAAAATTAAAGATTTTAGCATACCACTGGCCAAATTTAGATTCTATCCGAATAAATTGGGCAACCAATGCTTTCTCCTCATTTTTTTTTAAATATGTTAAATGATAAACTCGCTCAGCAAAAATCCCCTGTAAAATTTCTTTTAAGAACGGACTAAAATTACTATGATTTGTTACTTCAAAAGAAAGCGTTCGTTCCATAATTGAAATATTTTTACGCACATTATCAGGTAATACATGTTTAAATTTATTTTCAAGCGCAATACTTTCTATATGGAATGGTTTTGTCTTGTATCCATTTAATGTAAGAATTGAAAAGTATAACGCATACATTTCATCCACACTAAAATAAATTGGTGATAACACACTATTTTCTATAATTTTATAACTTCCATTTCTACCTAGTTCAGAATATATTGGTACCCCTATTTCTTCCAATGACTGAATATCTCGCAACGCGGTACTTTTAGAAATAGCATATCTAGCCATTAAATCTTTTAAATTAAAGTATCTTTTATTATTTAAGAAAATCAACATATCATTTATTCGTTCCGTTTTTTTCATAATTCCCTCCCAAAAAGGTGTCATGTATTGAAACCTTTTTAGTCTATATTATAATTATTAACTAATAAAGGAGTTATATTTATGACATTAGAAATAGCTATTTTTCTTTCAATGAATGGGCAAGCAAAGGATGCAATTCATTTTTACACACATAATTTAGAAGCAAAGAAGCTAATGATTGTTACGTATGAAGAACTGGCGAAAAGAGATAGTTCTTTCAAAATTACAAGTGAAAATAAAGATCATATTGCTCACTCTGTTTTACAAATTGGGAATACAAAGCTAATGATAGCAGAAGATACAATGAATCCTAATGAACGTTATACCGTTGGAAATAACATGTCACTTTGCATTCAAAGCGCTAATTTAGAAGAAATACAAAGATTTTATAATAATTTAATTTCCGATAAGCATGTGAAAATAATCTCTCCGCTGAAAAAAAATATATTTAGTGAAGCATACGGTATTATTGAAGATCCTTACGGCATACAAATTCAGTTAATGTACGATAAACGCTTAAACTAAATAATTAGCGATATTCACATATTCCTAATAAAAAAGACACGAAATTCGTGTCTTTTTTATTTTACAGTGATGACTCTACCCGTTTCACTACTTTCAACCGCTAATTGAATCAGCTTAATTACTTCTAAACCTTCTTGCGCTGTTACAGGTGGTTTCTCACCATTTACAATGCTATCTCTTACACCTTTATAGTACATGTCATAACAGCCGACTTCTGTTGGAATACGTACTAACTCTTCTTCTGTTTCTAGAATAGCAAAATTCTCTTCAATGTCTACTCCATAACCGTTATCGCCTGGCTTCATTCCATTTTTTAATTGTTCTTCCTGCGAATCCATACCGTATTTCACGATAGAACCTTTATCTCCATGCAGTGTAAAATGTGGACCTGCTTGTTTTACATAACTGCTACTATGTAAAATGATACGCTTTACTCCGTAGTGAAGTACAACATGGAAGTAATCATCAATTTGTGCATCTGGTCGTTGTTTGATTACATCTGCATTTATCGCATTTGGTTTCCCAAATAATGATAATGCTTGGTCAATTAAATGCGACCCTAGATCATATAATATTCCTGATCCTGGTAAGTTCTTTTCTCTCCAGCGATCACGTACATGTGGACGGAAACGATCAAAATGCGCTTCATATGCGTATAGATTCCCTATTCTATTTTCTTCTAATAATTTCTTAATCGTTAAGAAATCATTATCAAAACGACGATTATGATATACACTTAATACCACATTATGCTGCTCTGCTAATGAAATAAGCTCTTCACCTTCTTCAATTGAAACAACAAATGGCTTTTCCACAACAACATGCTTTCCGTTTAATATTGCTTCTTTTACATATGGAAAATGAGTTGTATTTGGTGAAGTAATGACAACTAAGTCAATATCAGCTCGCTTCACCAATTCATCAATTGTACTAACGACGTTAGCATTCGGTAATGTTTCTTTTACTACCTCTTCTTTTGATGATAATACGGCACGAATATCGTATTCTTCTATCGTTTGTAATAATGGGATGTGAAATGTTGTACTAGAAAATCCAAACCCTACAATCCCTACACCTATTTTTTTCATGTTGCTCCTCCAGTTGTCCCGCTATTTGTGGGTAGTAAGACCCCCACTGATTAAAGTTTCACTTTATGAGAACGATTTCATTCAGTTATTATAGCAAGATTATTATTATTTACATAATAAATTGCCTAGAAAAAAGCATCTTGCCATTATTTATGGCAAGATGCTTTTTTTATTCCGGTCGTTTTTTCGTCCACGTTTCAATAACTTCACCAGTATCGTTAACATCTAGCACTAAGCTACCGTTACTATACCTGTCTTTATTTCGATACGCTTTCGGATCAATTTCTTCTACAATGTGTTTCTCTGTCTTCATGTAAACTAGTTCATCGTCTCGAACAATTTCAATACCGACAATGCGGTATGGATTACGTTTTAACTCTTTGAAAATAACAAGACCTCGCTTCGCCCTCGTTGATTTCTCAATTTCTGATGCTTTTAGGCGTTTTACAGCACCGCGCTGCGTTACGAGAATAAGTTGATCTTTGTCACCATTTAATGGTTTACCAGAAGCGACATAGTCATCTTCTTTTAAATTAATTGCTTTCACACCAGCGGCTCTTACACCGACTGGACTTACTTCATCTTCATGGAAAATAAGTGCATATGCACCGTGTGTAGCAAGAACGATATCACTCGTTCCATCTGTCGCAAATATATCGACAACTTCATCATCTTTTTTCAAGTTTACAGCAACAAACGCCCTTGAATAGCGCTGTACTTTATATAGATTTAATTCTGTCTTCTTAATCATGCCATTCTTTGTTACAAATACGATAAATCGCTTTTCTTCCTCAAAATTCGGTACGACAGTTGCCCAAATAATGGTTTCATCCCGATCGAGTGAAACGATATTAGCAACGTGCTGACCTAAATCTTTCCAACGAATATCTGGCATTTCATATACTGGCAGATATATATAGTTGCCTTTATTCGTAAATAAGAGGACTGTCTCTGTCGTATTCGTATCGAATCGTTCAAGTAAGATGTCACCCTCTTTCATACCGAAGTCTTTGCCATTTGAGGCATTATGTGAACGCCATCCAGTACGTTTCACATACCCCTCTTTCGTTACAGTAACGATGACATCTTCTTGTGGGATCATTACTTCCACATCTATTTTAATTTCCTCGATTTGGTCTTCAATAATAGCACGTCGATCATCACTATATGTTTTCTTGACTCTCTTTAAATCTGTTTTAATTACTTGAAGTAATCTTTTTTCACTTTGTAAAATCGACTGTAGTTCTATTATTTTCTTATTAAGCTCATCGGCCTCTTGTTGTAGTGCTGTAATATCTGTATTCGTTAAACGATATAATTGCAGAGATACAATTGCTTCCGCTTGCGCTTCTGTAAAACCAAATTTCGCACTTAAATTATCTTTTGCATTACGCTTATCTTTTGAAGCTCGAATCGTTTCAATTACTTGGTCTAAAATTGATAATGCTTTCTTTAAACCTTCTACAATATGTTGACGATTTTCTGCTTTTCGCAATTCATATTGTGAACGTCTCGTAACGACTTCTTTTTGATGCCCAATATATGCATCTAAAATTTTTGGTAATGTCATAAGCGTTGGACGACGGTTATTAATCGCAACCATATTAAAGTTGTATGGAATTTGTAAATCTGTATTTTTATATAAATAATTTAAAATACCTTCTGCATTTGCTTCTTTTTTTAACTCTACAACAATGCGGAGACCTGTACGATCTGTCTCATCACGCACTTCAGCAATGCCATCTAATTTTTTATCTAAACGCAATTCATCCATTTTCTTAACCAAGTTTGCTTTATTCACTTCGTAAGGAATTTCAGTAATTACGATTTGCTGTTTCCCACCACGAACCGTTTCAACTTCTGCTTTTCCGCGAATAATAATTTTACCTTTACCTGTTTCATACGCCTTTTTAATACCATCAATCCCTTGAATAATACCACCTGTTGGGAAATCTGGCCCTTTCATAACTGTTAATAAATCATCAACAGTACTATTCGGTTTATCAATACGCATCATTGTCGCATCAATAACTTCTCCAAGATGATGCGGAGGGATTTCTGTTGCATAACCAGCGGAAATCCCTGTAGATCCGTTCACTAATAAGTTCGGGAATGCTGCTGGTAATACAACCGGTTCTTCACTCGTATCATCAAAGTTAGACACGAATTCAACTGTCTCTTTATCAAGATCACGTAATAATTCAGATGCGATAGGTGATAAACGAGCTTCCGTATAACGCATTGCTGCTGCTGGATCCCCGTCAACACTACCATTATTACCATGCATTTCAACTAAAACATTACGTACTTTCCAAGTTTGACTTAAACGTACCATCGCCTCATATACAGAGGAATCTCCATGCGGATGATAATTACCGATAACGTTACCTACTGTTTTGGCTGATTTACGAAACGCTTTATCATGTACATTACCTTCTACATACATAGAATATAATATACGTCTTTGTACCGGCTTTAAGCCATCACGCGCATCTGGAAGCGCTCGGTCTTGAATTATATATTTACTATAACGTGCAAAGCGGTCACCTAACACGTCTTCAAGCGGGAGGTCATGAAACTTCTCTGCTTGCATGTTATTCCACCTCCGTCTCCATTATCATTTCATTTTCTAAAATATTTCCTTCTTCTTGCATACCAAATTGTACATTACGCTCAATCCATTTACGACGCGGTTCTACTTTATCACCCATTAACGTTGTAACGCGGCGTTCTGCTCTTGCTGCATCATCAATTTTCACGCGAATTAATGTGCGCGTTTCAGGATTCATAGTCGTTTCCCATAATTGATCTGCATTCATTTCACCAAGTCCCTTATAACGCTGTAACATATAGCCTTTTCCAACTTTTTTCGTTACACCGTCTAATTCTTCATCTGACCATGCATATTCAATTACTTCACTCTTACCTTTTCCTTTACTTACTTTATATAAAGGTGGAAGTGCGATAAATACTTTACCAGCTTCGATAAGTGGCTTCATATATCTGTAGAAGAACGTTAGTAACAATACTTGAATATGAGCTCCATCTGTATCAGCATCGGTCATAATGACAACTTTATCGTAGTTAATATCTTCAACATCGAATTCATTTCCTACGCCGCCGCCAATTGCATAAATGATTGTATTAATCTCTTCATTTTTAAAGATATCAGCAAGCTTTGCTTTTTCTGTATTAATTACTTTACCACGTAATGGCAATACCGCTTGGAAACGACGGTCTCGTCCTTGTTTCGCAGAACCACCGGCAGAGTCACCCTCTACTAGGTACAGTTCATTTTTCTGCGGGTTACGTGATTGTGCAGGTGTTAACTTACCACTTAATGTACCTTCTGATTTTTTCTTCTTCTTACCACTACGAGCTTCTTCTCTCGCTTTACGAGCAGCCTCACGCGCTTGCGCTGCTTTCACTGCTTTTCTCACAAGAAGTGTAGCTACATCCGGATTTTCTTCTAAAAAGTAGGCTAAATGCTCTGATACAATGGCATCAATTGAAGAACGAGCTTCACTTGTACCTAGTTTCCCCTTCGTTTGTCCTTCAAACTGAAGTACTTCTTCCGGTACACGTACAGAAACGATAGCCGCTACACCTTCACGAATATCTGTACCCTCTAAGTTTTTATCTTTTTCTTTTAATAGTGAAACTTTACGCGCATACTCATTGAACACACGTGTCATTGCTGTTTTAAACCCAGCTTCGTGTGTTCCACCGTCTTTTGTACGTACATTATTTACAAACGAAAGAATATTTTCTGAGTAACCATCGTTAAATTGAAATGCTAGCTCTGCCTCAATGCCATTTTGTTCACCAGTGAAATATACAACTGGATGGATTGAATCTTTTTCTTCGTTTAAATAGGAAACGAAAGCTTCAATTCCTGTTTCATAATGAAAGACATCCTCTAAATCATTTCGTTCGTCTTTAATTGAAATCTTCATTCCTTTTAATAAGAATGCTGATTCACGTAATCTTTCACATAATGTTTCATAATTGTAATTTGTTGTACTAAAAATCGTTGTATCTGGTTTGAAATGCATTGTCGTACCAGATTCTTTCGTCTTTCCGATTTTCTCAAGCGTCGTTACAGGAATACCACCATTTTCAAAGCGTTGTTCATAAATATTTCCGTCACGCTTAATCGTTACGACTAACCATTCAGACAAGGCGTTTACAACTGATGCCCCAACACCGTGTAAACCACCACTCGTTTTGTAACCCCCTTGACCAAACTTACCACCGGCATGAAGTACAGTTAAAATAACTTCTGGTGTAGGTTTTCCAAGCTTATGCATTCCCGTAGGCATTCCTCGCCCTTTATCTATAACGCTAATACTATTATCTTTATGTATTACGACAGAAATTTCGTCGCCAAATCCCGCTAACGCTTCATCAACGGAGTTATCTACTATTTCGTATACTAAATGATGCAATCCACGGCTGTCCGTGCTCCCGATATACATACCCGGGCGTTTTCGAACGGCTTCAAGTCCTTCTAACACTTGAATCGCATCTTCATTATATTGGAACTGATGCTTCGCCAAACTCCTTGCCCCTTTCCTAATCCAAAATCAGAACATATGTTTCTATTATAGAATAACGCCTCGACTATAGTTTTGGCAAGTTATCTTATCTCTTTTATATACCATTTTCAATAGAAAAATCCTTGTTTTTTCACAAGGATTCCTCTAGGCTACTATTTCAGAAAAATAATCGTTTGTCAACGAGAAATGGATATGTATGCCAAGATTACACATTCCAAACCTTTATTATGATCCAAATGATCAATATCCAAAACGGGATTACAAGTAACAATCCCCAAAAACAGCCTTTAAAAAATCTCATGATGAACACCTCGTTCATCGGCCCTACCTATCATGAGGGCTGAATCAATCTTTCTACCTTAGACTCTATACTATTTTGTCATCGCATGTTCTACTTTTATACAACGATCCATTATTACAGTATAGTCTTTTTCTTTTAAAAGTTTGTATGTATCTTCATCTTGTACTCCTAATTGTGCCCAAAAAACATCTGCATCAATCTCTACAAATTCTTTTGCAACATCCATTAAAAATTCTGAACGGCGAAATACATTTACAATGTCAACATGTTCCTTAATATCCTTTAGTGAAGCAACTGCCTTTTCTCCAAGCACCTCATCTACTGTTGGGTTTACTGGAATAATGCGATACCCAGCATCTTGCATTGCTTTTGAAACCATATACGATGTACGCTCTGGCTTATCCGATAATCCAACAACTGCAATCGTTTTGCTTTTCTTTAATACTTCACCAATTTCCGTACGAGTTGGGTTTTCAATTGTCATAATTTATCCCTCCTATTCCTTTAGTATAGCCGATAAAGAAAGTCTCTTTCAATATGAAAGAGACTTTCTTTTATTCCGATTATTGATTCTTTGTAGCTGAGTTATCTGCTAAAGTAGCTGTTTTCGTCATTTTTTGACCGTTACGATAGAATGTAACTTCTACTTTCTCGCCTACTTTTTTCTTTTCATATAAATATTTACGGAATTGAAGTGAATTTTCTACTTTTTGATCATCTAATGCTACTACAATATCATATTGCTCTAAACCAGCTTTTTCTGCAGGTGATATTGGATAAATTTTACCTAATACAACGCCATTTGTTACTTCTTTCGGTACTTTCAATTGATTTACCGCATAAGCTTGCACATCTTCTAATGAAACGACACCTACTCCAAGAGCTGGACGTTTCACTACTCCGTCTTTTTCAAGTGATTCAATAACTGGTTTTGCGATATTAATTGGAATAGCAAATCCAATCCCTTCAACTTCTTGTTGTGCAATTTTACTTGAATTAATCCCAATTATTTCACCGTTTTGGTTAAATAATGCACCACCACTATTACCAGGGTTAATCGCTGCATCTGTTTGAATAACTTGAGCATTCCAATCTGCCCGTTTATCCCCATCAATATCAACTGGAATTTCACGTTCTTTACTACTAATAATACCTTCCGTTACACTTCCATCAAACCCTAGTGGGTTACCGATTGCAATTGCTTTTTCACCCGCACGGATTTTACTAGAATCACCTAAAGTAGCAACTTTATTTACATTAGCACCGTCAATTTCAACAACAGCTAAATCTAACCAAGGATCTTTCCCTACTAGTTTTGCATCTACCTTTTTACCATCACTTAATTTTACAGCAAGTTTATTTGCACCATCTACTACATGGTTGTTCGTTACAATATATGCTTTATTTCCTGCTTTTTTATAAATAACACCTGATCCTGAACCAGCTTGTTGTTCTTGACCTGTCGGTTGCATTGCAAATGGATCAATGCTTTGTTGCATATTAATAACACCTACAACAACATCTTTCGCACCTTCAATCATACCAGGTAAATCAGTTTCATTTTTTGCTTTATTGACAACAGGAACTACAGTACCTTCAACTTTTGAATCCGAACTAAATGATGATACAGTCGCTCCATTATTTTGAGCCCATGGCATATATGGTGCCGCAAAACTAATTGAAACAGCCCCAACTACAGCTCCGACTAAACCTGTGAAAAAATAACCTTTTTTACTACCTGATTTTCTCACTTCTCTCGTTTCACTATGCTCTTCATTTAAATTTGGTCCGTCGTAATATCCCATGTTTTATTTCCCCTCTCTGGTGAATTCGTATTTTCAGTATAGTCACGTTTTGTGTCCTTCTTGTGAACTCATCGTGAAATCCAATTAAAAAAATACTCTCATCTTACATTGTAGACAAAAAATGTATTTTTTGTACATTCTACCTGCCAAAGAGGACATAAAATCGACACTTCCCTAGGCTAAAGTACACAATCCGTTACAATTATTCTTCAAACTTATAACCCACTCGAATAACAGTACCGATATGCTTCGCTTTATCTCCTAGCTTATTTCTTAGCTTTTTAATATGAGTATCAACCGTTCGGTCATCGCCGTAATAGTCATATCCCCATAACTGATCTAATAAATGTTGTCGTGACAACACAATTCCTTTGTTCTCCATTAAATAAACGAGAAGTTCAAATTCTTTATGTGTCAATATAATTTCTTCTCCATCTACTAAAACAGTTCTAGATAGACGATTCACTTCTATTCCAGCCAAAGACATAGCATTTTCTTCTGCTACTCCTACCACGCCATCCGCACGTTTCAATAACGTCTTCGCGCGAGCTACTAACACTTTCGGGCTGAAAGGTTTCGTTACATACTCATCTGCACCTAATTCGAACCCTAGTAATGTATCATCCTCATCCGAACGTGCTGTTAGCATAATAATTGGCACTGCTGATTCTTTTCTAATTCGTCTACAAACAGACCATCCATCTATTTCTGGTAACATAATATCTAACATAATTAAATCAATTTCATGCTCTGCGAATAATTCTAACGCTTTTTTTCCGTCTTCTGCTTCGATTACTTCAAAGCCTTCATTACGAAAATAATCACTAACGATTTCACGTAATCTTCTTTCATCTTCAACAAGTAATACTGTTTTATTCATATAATCTATCCCGCCTTTTTACTCTTTCAATCGAATAATACGTTGATTGGAGCTTCCGCGAAATGGAAGTGTTAAATCTTTTTTCTCGATTTCAAATCTTCCATCGACTAAAACATCCCCATAATGTAACAACTCTATCATATCATTATTTTGAGAACTCTGTATCTCTTCTAACGTATAACCTGTATACATCCATAGATTTTTTTTCAAATCTTTCACAGCTTTTGCTACTTTTTTCACTTCATCAGCTTGGAAAAATGGATCTCCACCTGAAAATGTTACATCAGTTAATGGATTACTTGCAATCTCTTCCATAATTTCTGCTACTGTCATTTCAGTTCCATTACAAATATTCCACGATTTCGGATTATGGCAACCGAAACAACGATGCGGACAGCCCGCAAAAAACACGACTGTCCGCAATCCTTCTCCATCTACTACACTATCATGAATGATGTTCATCACTTTCATTTATGTTTCACCCGATCCATCTCTTCACTACGTTTCGCACTATTCCACTTCGACATATCTCCTACAAGATAACCTGTTATGCGGCGAATTCTTTCTATATTGGTCTCATCTTCATTTCCGCAGCTTGGACATTCATTTCCAATAACTCCGTGATAATTGCAGCACTTACAACGGTCAACAGGATGATTAATTGAACCGTATCCAACACCATTCTCTGCCATCGCTTGCACAATTTGTTTTAACGCCTTTTTGTTATGCATAGCTGCTCCGTCTAGTTCAATATACGTAATATGCCCCCCGTTACATAGGGCATGGAAAGGTCCTTCTAAACGAATTTTATTAATCGCTTGCATGTTATAGTAAACTGGGATATGGAACGAATTCGTATAATAATTATGGTTCGTTATACCGCTAATCACACCAAATTCTTCCCTATCTTTTTTCACAAACTTCCCTGATAGTCCTTCTGCTGGAGTTGCAATTACTGAGAAATTCAGTTCATGCTCTTCTGTCGCTTTATCCATTCTATCTCTCATAAAGGAAATGATTTCATACCCGAGTTTCCATGATTCTTCATCTTCTCCATGATGCTTTCCTGTTAAAGCTACTAAACACTCCGCAAGACCGATAAAACCAAGACTTAACGTCCCTTGCTTTAAAATGGATGCTACAGAATCTTCAGGCTGTAACTTTTCTCCTCCGCGCCATACACCTTGTGAATATAAAAATCGAAAATCTCTCGCTCGCTTCGTACATTGGTACTCAAATCGCTCTAATAATTGCTTAATTCCTAAATCTAAGTAATAATTTAACGCTTCAAAAAATGCTTCTTTTGAACCACTAATTAACGCTAACTTTACTAAGTTAATAGACGTAAATGATAAATTACCCCTTCCAATTGCTGTTTCTTCTCCATGTATGTTAGACATAACACGGGTACGGCATCCCATATAACATACTTCACTTTCAGGGCGTCCATCATAATGCACAGCATTAAATGGTGCATCTAAAAATGAAAAGTTCGGGAATAATCGTTCGGCCGTTGTCTCTAACGCTAATTCAAATAGATCATAGTTCGGATCACATTCTTCAAAGTTCACACCTTTTTTCATTTTAAAAATTTGAATGGGAAAAATTGGTGTTTCCCCTTTACCAAGACCAGCTTGTGTCGCTTTTAAAAGCTGTCTAACTAATAATCGTCCCTCTTTAGACGTGTCTGTTCCATAATTAATAGAAATAAACGGTACTTGCCCCCCGCCCCGACTATGCATACTATTTGAATTATGAATGAAAGCTTCACAAGCCTGATACGTATCATTTTCTGTTTCTTTCCACGCAAATTCTTCTATTTGTTCTTTCGTAAGTGGATATGTCTGTAATCGTTTCTTATGTCTCTCTACTGTTTTTCTCACATATGGAGCTAAATCAACATCAAAGAGTGCAAACGATTGACCACCGTGCTGCATATTTTGATTCGCTTGAAAAATAATAGACGAAAGAGCCAATGCACTTTTTATGTCTTGCGGTTGTCTCATATGGCCATGTCCTGTATGAAAACCGTTAGCAAGCATTTGTTCTAATGGAATTTGCGAACAAGTCGTTGTCCCAGTCGCATAAAAATCTAAGTCATGTGGATATAATATATTTTGATTTATCGCTTTTTTCACTTGATCTGACAATAAATTTTCAACTGCATAATATTTCGCACTCTCAGATGCAAACGTTCCCATTACTCCCATCGGAGAGCGACCATCTACATTTGCATTTTCTTGCATTAAATCTTGTTCATTGCCGTGGACAATTGTCTCAAACACTCTCATTAATTCTTCTCCACGTGTATTTTTTTGTAACATTCATAACCCTCCACCAATATGTTGTTGTCTTTTGATTAAAATGTTACTACATATAGTCATATTGTTTCCGCGAGAAATGTAACATTCCTGTGAAATTTTTTTCACGAAATAATGAATTTTTCATTTACAAAAAAGAAATGTGCTCTTTACAAATGTATGGTACAATATACGGGAAAAACTCTTTTTACCCTTTATCAACACATTTGAATAAAGGAGACTGAACTTATGGTTACTACATATCTTTTATTTATCGTTGCCTACTTACTTGGCTCGATCCCATTTGCACTAGTCGTTGGAAAGATTGGTTATGGAATTGACATTCGTGAGCATGGAAGCGGTAATTTGGGCGGGACAAATACATTCCGCACACTAGGGAAAAAAGCAGGTTTTATCGTTACAATTGCTGACATTTTAAAAGGTACATTAGCAACGAGTCTACCGATTATTTTCGGGTTAGAAGTTCATCCACTATGGTTCGGATTAGCAGCTGTTCTTGGACATGTGTATCCGATTTTCGCGAAATTCCGTGGTGGTAAAGCAGTTGCAACTTCTGCTGGCGTGCTTTTATGCTACTCACCAGTTGTTTTTGCAATATTAGCTGTTGTCTTTTTCAGCCTTTTATTTACAACAAGATACGTATCACTTTCTTCTATGGTAACAGCTGTCGTTGCCGTTATCGCATCAATTGTTAGCGGGGATAAAATCTTCATTATTGCGATGTGTTTATTAGCAGGTATGGTTATTTATAAACACCGTGCAAATATTGGACGAATTATAAATAAAACTGAACCGAAAGCAAACTTTTCAAAAAAGCAAAAATAAGATCGTAACCCACATAACGCAAAAAGAAAACGTGAAGCATATTAATAGCGTCTTTTTGCGTTATTTTTTATACTAAAGAAAAAGCAACATAATTTGGAGGAACTATACATGAATCTTTCCGTAACAAAAGAAGCAGCACAATGGTATAAAAACGAATTAAACTTACAATCGGGTGAAACACTTCGCCTTTTCGTACAATACGGCGGTTGCAGTACTGTGCAAAAAGGACTTTCTTTAGGTATTCGTAAAGATGATCCTGCACATCCTGCTGTGCAAACTCAAGAAGAAGGTATTAACTTCTTTATTGAAGGCGATGATGAGTGGTTCTTCGATGGACATAATTTATCTGTTACATTTAACGACGGTGATGATTTCCCGCAATTTAATTATGAAAAATAAAAAAAAACGTGGCATCTGCCACGCTTTTTTATTTTTTCTTAATTTCCTCATATTTCGCATACCACTCTGGATATAACTTTTTAAATGATACAGGCCTGAAACCTTCTTTTTTCGCACAAATATTTGTCGTACTTGCAGTAATACAAAGTTCACCTTCACCATTATATATTTCATAACCATATACAACGCGAAGCGGGCTCACAGTGTCCACCCACGTTTTCACAATTGCTTTTTCACCGTAACGCATCGCTTTACGATATGAAATTTGCAAATCTAACACAGGAGAAATAATTCCCTCTTTCTCCATTTCAACATATGAAAATCCTAAATCTTGTATAAGTTTCGTGCGACCTAGTTCAAGCCACACCAAATAGTTTGAATGGTAAACAACACCCATTTGATCTGTTTCCGCATAACGGATTTCAACTTCATGTTCTGCTACAAACATATGTATTCGCCTTCTTTCACTTCTGCTACCTTGCATACATTTAATCATAATACAGTGACATCAAAAATAAAATAAAAACAGTGAATCTTTTACCGAAAGGAGCAAGCATATGATTCAAATTGTAACTGTTCGTAGCGGTGATAGCGTATTTAGCTTGGCATCAAAGTATGGATCAACACCTGACGAGATAGTAAAGGACAATGGATTAAATCCAGCTGAAACACTCGTCGTTGGTCAGGCACTGATCGTTAATACGAAAGGAAATAATTATTATGTGCAGCCTGGCGATAGCCTATATCGAATCTCTCAGACATATAACGTTCCTCTCGCTAGTTTAGCTAAAGTTAATAACTTATCTTTAAAATCCATTCTCCATGTTGGACAGCAATTATATATACCGAAAGGGACAAAACGAGCGGTAGAATCCATCGCTTATTTACAACCTTCAACAATTCCAATAAAAGAAAGTTTGGTAAGTGCTACACGTGCTATCAACCCATTTTTAACGTATTTAGCCTACTTTAGTTTTGAAGCCAAAAGAGATGGTACATTAAAAGAACCAACCGAAACAGCTAAAATCGCTAATATTGCAACGCAAGGCAACACTATCCCTATGCTTGTTATTACAAATATTGAAAATGGAAATTTCAGTGCCGATCTGACATCAGTTATTTTACGGGACGCAACAATCCAAAACAAATTTATTACAAACATTTTGCAAACTGCTGAGAAGTACGGTATGCGAGACATTCATTTTGATTTCGAGAGTGTGGCACCTGAAGATCGCGAAGCGTATAATCGTTTTTTACGAAATGTAAAAACACGATTACCTAATGGATACACGCTAAGCACAACGCTTGTACCGAAAACAAGTTCAAATCAAAAGGGAAAATTTTTCGAAGCTCACGATTATAAAGCACAAGGACAAATTGTTGATTTCGTCGTCATTATGACATATGACTGGGGATGGCAAGGTGGGCCACCGATGGCGATTTCTCCTATCGGCCCTGTAAAAGAAGTACTTCAATATGCAAAATCTCAAATGCCCCCACAAAAAATTATGATGGGGCAAAATTTATATGGTTTCGATTGGAAACTTCCATTTAAAGAAGGAAATCCACCGGCAAAAGCAATTAGCTCTATTGCAGCTGTTGCACTAGCTCGTAAATACAATGTTCCTATCCGCTATGATTTCACAGCTCAAGCTCCTCATTTTAATTATTTCGATGAAAATGGTGTACAACACGAAGTTTGGTTTGAAGATTCACGGTCTGTTCAAAGTAAATTCAATTTAATGAAAGAACAAGGTATTGGCGGTATTAGTTATTGGAAAATTGGTTTACCATTCCCGCAAAATTGGCGTTTACTCGTTGAAAACTTTACGATTACGAAAAAGGGCTGACAAAAGTCAGCCCTTTTTGTACATTTTGTTAAGATTCATCTTTGATTTCACTTTTTAATGAGTCAATACTTTCTAAACGTCTTTGATTTTTTGCTTCAATAGCAGCACGATCTTTTTCATTAGAAAGTTCCGCTGTTTCTTTTGCTTCATTAAAGTTATCAACTGTATTTTGCACCATTTCTTGTAACTTTTCAGCGTTGTCACTTCGATTATCTGGATTTGGCATGTACTTCCCTCCTAATATTGTATATACACACTATCTTAAATTACCTATCTTCCCTCAAATTTATACATAAAAAAGGAGAATGTAATATTCTCCTTTTCTTTAACCGTTATCAACAATCGGTTGTTTACCCGTTTGATCTTGCATTTGCTTTCCTTTATTGCCACCAGCTTTTTTTGATTGTGTTCCAATATGATTCGGTGCAAAGTCTTTTGAATTCTTTTTCGGATTACCCATTACTATCGCCTCCTTAACACTAGTATCGTACTAGTGTTAAGAATTATTCAGCTTGCTTAAAAAGTTTCATTTCATAACGTTTTTCAATACGTTCTTCAATACGATCGATTGCATCACGATCGCTTAATAATTGTTGTTTATTTTCTTTCACAAGTTCATCAAATGATTTACGGCGACTTCTTCTCATGCTGTTCACCCTCTCTCCTTCGCTTTCTTATTACATAGTATGAGCCAAGGAAAAACTCTTTAATCAGATTTGCAAGAAAATTTTATTTTTTAGTACTCCTAAAAAAATTCCGCGTACAATACATTGTACACGGAATTTTTTATACCATAATATTTAAATACTCTTTTAGCTTTTCATCTGCATTCATTTCACTTTGTTTATAATCACGCAGCGCTTGCAGTACAAAATCATACTGCTCTAAAATATAATTCTCTAATTTCAGGACATCCTCTAAGCTATTCAACATAATTCTCGTATTACCAACTTCGCTTTTTAACGCTGGTTCACAATTTAAACTCGTACATATTTCTTTCACATCATCTTCTAATATATCTGTTAATATGTATTTCTTTCGACCTTTTACTTTTACTCTCATAACTGGATAAAAGGCTTTTATATCTAAATAACTCCCTACGTTCATACAACGAAGCCATTCTACATTACGTTCATTGCGGGCAAGTATTCCTTTCACTGCTTCGTATACCGCAGGTTCATCAAGTTCATCATTTGGTACTTTCCGCTTCCCTTGTTCTTCAATAGATGCACATTTTTGATACACAGCTGCACACGTAATACAATCATCAAATGCATTATGTGAACTTAAACGAATTCCAAGCATTCGCTTTAACGTTTCAAGTTTATGATTAGGCGCGTGCTTCATATATTTCTTTGCTAAAAACACAGTATCAATTACTTTATTTTTAGGTTCCGGTAACCCAAGCATATTTACATTGCTTTTCAAAAAACGCATATCAAAATATGCATTATGAGCGACAATTACATTTGTATGTAAAAATGCTAAAAATAAAGGTAATACTTCTTCAATTGTCGGTGCATCTGAAACACGATAATTTGTAATACCTGTTAAACTCGTTATTCGGTCCGGAATTGACCGCTCTGGATTCACATAGGACACAAACTGATCTACTAATTCATGATTACGATATTTCACTGCTGCTACTTGAATAATTTTATCATTATAAGGGTTAAATCCTGTTGTTTCAAAATCAATTACAACATAATCTAACGGTAAGGATATATTCCCCACTCCAACCCCTCCTTATCTCTAAACGTTTATATTTCTTTTATCATAACATGCTGCTATCACTACGTGAAAAGGAAAAGGTAGGAATGATTAGATTCCATCCCTACCTTTTCACCATTATTTTAATTTAGCAATCCGTTTCTCCATCTCTTTTTGCGTCATCGGTCCAATAAACTTATCTTGAATGACACCTTTTGTATCTATAAAATACGAAGTTGGGATCGTAATTACTTTGTAGGCTGTTGTCACATCAATATTCTTGTCCAATAAAATAGGAAAAGTAATTCCTTTTTCCTTAGCAAAATTACTTACCTTTTCTACCCCCCCACCTTTTTCTGAAGGTGTATAATTTATCGCTAAAATTTCTACGTTTTCTTTATGTTCTTTATAGAAAGCCTCCATATCCGGCATTTCTTGTTGGCAAGGTCCACACCACGTTGCCCAAAAGTTTAAAATCACTTTCTTTCCTTTTAAATCTGATAGCTTTACATTCGTTCCATCTAACTTCGTTAATTCAAAGTCTGGCGCACTCTTCCCTATTTCAATACCATTACTTGCAATCATCTCTTTCATAGCAGCTTCACTTTGTTCTTGCTCCCCTTGTACCACCCGATCGTTTTTACCAAACTGTTCATAAGCTGCATATCCCGCTAAACAAAGTAACACTACAATAATCGTAAGCTTCCGCCACATTTTATATCACCCTAACGTGTTTGTCTTCTAACATATTCACCCAAATACTATATACCTTATTTTAGCTTATACGGACAAGCTTGGAAATATTCACAGTCGAAATAATTAGAATATTCTTATTTAAAGTGTATTTTTTTCCTTTTTATCATATAATTAGAAACACAAATAAAGTGTTGTTTATCTTCTTATGGGCCTATTCACCTTTTACTTCCGTAGTTATATAAACTTCAATAAAAGGGGGATTTTTTATGAATTCATTCGAAAAAATAACATTATATATTCTTAGTTTTCTTTTATACCCAATCGGTATTATTACATGGATCATTTCACTCTTTAGTAACGATCTTGAAAAAAAGAAAGTAGGGCGTATTTGTCTTTACATCGCTCTAGTCTCATTCGTCCTTTTCTTAATCCTTGGAATTGCAACTTTCCTTACGACTGCTATTTTTAACGTAGATCTAAATCATTCAGAATCTATCCAATATCAAATAAATGATGTTGAATAAAGATAAGGGCACTGCTCTTATCTTTATTCACATCTCTTTCAAAATGAATGACTATTTATTAATTTTTCAGGACTTCCACACGCAACAATACTTCCTTCCCTCATTATGACAACACGATCCGCTAGTATCACTTTCTCTACATCATGTGATGCCACAATTCTCGTTACATCTCTTCCTAATCCTTCAATCATATTCCAAACAGTTTCTTGATTACTCGGATCTAACCCCGCAGTCGGTTCATCTAAAATAATAAGATTCGGATTTGAACCAATTGCTCGTAATAATGCAAGACGTTTTCTTTCTCCTCCCGAAAACTCTTCTCCACTTTTATGTAGTACAGTTTGAATCCCCTTAGGTAAATCTCTAATTATCGGCTTCATATTTATAAGTTCAATATTTTTTTCTAACTCGTTTTCTAAATACTCCTCCCCGAAATATATATTCTCTTTTACGGTCGTCCGAAAGAAACGAGGTTCTTGCCACACTGTAGTCATTCTTGCCTTTTGACCATAATAAACAACGCTACCGTTAGATGGTTTATACAAACCTGTCATTAATTTTAAAAGCGTTGTTTTTCCTGCACCACTTTCTCCGACAATGATAACGAATTCACCAGGATTAATTTTTAAATCAATATTATTAATTCTACATTTCTCTTCTTCACTCTCCTGAAATGAAACATTTGTTATCGTCATCCCCATCGCTCTTTCTACATGACTATCTGCCACTCTTTTATCTAAAAAGAAAAAAACTCTATTTGCCGAAGCGACTGCAACTTGTGTCATCATTAGTAATTCGCCCACGTAACGGACTGGGAAAAAGAGCATTTCAATTGTAGCTAACACTGCAACAAGTGATCCAACTTCCATTTCCCCCTTCATTATTTTTTGTGCGCCTACAATGATAACAACGATATATGCTCCTGTTTCAATAACTGTTCCAACCACTCCAATGCAGTGTTGCATCATCGTCTTCTTTACTTCTGTTTTATAAGATTTCGCCGTTACTCCTTTAAATAAGCGAATAGCCCATTTTTCTTTTTGCAAACTACGTAAATCTTCTGCACCTTTTACAAACTGTGAAACCATCTCTACAACACTTGATTGATTTTTTTGAGCAAGACTTGCAATATTTCTTACCTTTTTGCCTATAATCATTGGAACAACTGCACTTAGAAATAAAAACGGAGTAATCCACCAGATGAACTGTGTATCTATATGTTGCAGTGCTATGATCGCACCGATAAATTGCGCAATAGCGTGTATATATTCTATTAATATAGAACCATATAACCTGACCCAGTTCGGAATATCAGATACGACTAAAGTTTCTAACTCTCCTTGTTTGATTTTCTCACTCTCTTCAAACGGTAATAGAAAAAAATGGCGCAATACATCTATACGCTTCTCTCGTAATATTCGCTGACTTGCTTTTGAGCTTACATAATCGAATGAAAGATTGTTTATCCACATCATAAAGCGGCTACCCGCAAACAATGCGATGTACAAATACGCACCTTTTAATTCCCGTTGAATAAGGTTATCTACAATTAGCCCCATAAATAGTGGACGGTATAAATTTAAAATAGCTGCAAAAAAACCACTGCATACAGCTGCTATTACTAATATTTTTTCTTTCTGTAACGGTAACAATATTCTTTTATATTCTTTCATGACGTTTCCTCCATTTTTTATAGTAAAAAGAAAAGGATGAAACCAAATGGTTTCATCCCTTTTCATAAAATAAGGAAGCTAACAGTTGTTAGCTTCCTTATCGTTCATTTCAATTATTTAGTTCGACACTTTAGACTCTTCAATTTTCTCACGAAGAACCATTTGCAGAATACCACCGTGACGGTAGTAGTCAATTTCAACTTCACTATCGAAACGAGCTACTACTTCAAATTGTTTTTCATTGCCATCTGCATCAGTTGCAACTACTTTTACAAGATCGCGTGGTCTAACTGTTTTGTCGATTTGAATTTCAAATGACTCGTTACCAACAAGACCTAATGTTTCAGCGCTTTCGCCATCTTTAAATTGTAGTGGTAATACGCCCATTAATACTAAGTTACTACGGTGGATACGCTCGAAGCTTTCTGCGATTACTGCTTTAATACCTAATAAGTTTGTACCTTTCGCAGCCCAGTCACGAGAACTTCCCATACCGTAATCTTTACCTGCAACAACTAGAAGGCCTGTGCCATCTTCTTTATATTTCATAGCAGCATCATAGATTGATGTTACTTCACCAGTTGGCCAATATGTTGTATATCCACCTTCTGTTCCTGGTGCGATTTGGTTTTTAATACGAATGTTCGCGAATGTACCACGCATCATAACTTCATGGTTACCACGACGAGAACCGTAAGAGTTGAAGTCAACTGGTTGTACGCCGTTCTCTAATAAGTAACGTCCAGCTGGTGTGTGCTTACCGATTGAACCTGCTGGTGAAATATGGTCTGTCGTTACAGAATCACCAAATTTACCAACTACGCGTAAGCCTGATAACGTTTCAACTTCACCTGGCTCTTTAGATAATCCTTCAAAGAACGGTGGGTTTTGAATGTATGTTGAATCATTATCCCAAGTATATAAAGCTTCGTTTGAAGTTTGGATTTCATTCCAACGCTCATTGCTGTTAAATACTTGTGCATATTCTTTCTTGAACAGTTCAGATGTAACAACGTTTTGAACTACATCTTCAATTTCTTTAGCTGATGGCCAAATATCGTTGAAGTAAACAGCTTTGCCATTTGCATCTTTACCGATTTCATCATTTTTCAGGTCAATATCAACAGTACCTGCAAGTGCATATGCCACAACAAGTGGTGGTGATGCTAAATAGTTTGCTTTTACAAGCGGGTGAATACGACCTTCAAAGTTACGGTTACCAGATAAAACAGATGTTACTAATAAATCGTTTGCTGCGATTGCTTCTTCTAATTCCTCTGCTAGTGGACCAGAGTTACCGATACAAGTCGTACAGCCGTAACCAACTGTTTGGAAACCTAATTGATCTAAATATGTTGTTAAACCTGATTTATCTAAGTACTCAGTAACAACTTTAGATCCTGGTGCTAATGATGTTTTTACGTACTCAGGTACTACAAGCCCTTTTTCAATTGCTTTCTTCGCAACTAGTCCTGCCCCAATTAATACGTATGGGTTTGATGTATTTGTACAGCTTGTAATTGCAGCGATTGCAATTGCACCTGTTTTCATCGTTACTTCTTTATCTTCTAATGTAACCTTCACTTCTTTATCGAACTCTTGCTCATTAAATCCAAGTCCTTGTGTTCCAACTGGTGCTACAACAGCTTTGTGGAACGCATCTTTCATATCTGAAAGTGGAATTAAATCTTGTGGGCGTTTTGGTCCAGAAAGGTTAGATTCAATTGTATTTAAATCAATTTCAACAAGATCAGTGTAAATTGGATCTTTGCTGTCTGCTGTATAGAATAAGCCGTTCGCTTTACAATATTCTTCAACAACGCGAATTTGTTCTTCATCTCTACCTGTTAAACGTAAGTATTCTAATGAAATATCGTCAATTGGGAAGAATCCACAAGTTGCACCGTATTCTGGTGCCATGTTTGAAATTGTTGCACGGTCAGCTAAAGGCATGCTCTTTAGTCCATTACCGAAGAACTCAACGAATTTACCAACTACACCTTTTTGACGTAATACTTGTGTTACTTTTAATGCAACGTCAGTTGCTGTAGTACCACTTGGAAGTGTACCAGTTAATTTCACACCGATTACTTCAGGTACTGGGAAGTATGAAGGCTGTCCAAGCATTCCTGCTTCTGCTTCAATACCACCAACGCCCCATCCAAGAACGCCGATACCGTTAATCATTGTTGTATGTGAGTCTGTTCCAACTAATGAATCTGGGTATGCAACTAAGTCTCCTTCAGCATTTTTCACAGCATGAACGACTGGTGCTAAATATTCAAGGTTTACTTGGTGTACAATACCTGTAGCTGGTGGAACTGCACGATAGTTATCAAATGATTTTTGTGCCCAGCTTAAAAATTTATAACGTTCTTCATTACGTTTAAACTCTAAGTCCATGTTGAATGCAAGCGCGTCTGCCGTACCCGCTCTATCAACCTGTACAGAGTGGTCAATTACAAGGTCTACAGTAATTTCTGGATTAATTTTATCAGGATCCCCACCCATGTCTGCCATTGCTTTACGAAGCGAAGCCAAATCTACAACAGCTGGAACACCAGTGAAATCTTGTAAAATTACACGAGATGGTTTAAATGGAACATCGATATCTTGCACATCTTTCGTTCCCCATTTCGCTAAATTTGTAACATGCTCTTCTGTAATTACACGTCCATCTACTTGACGAAGTACTGATTCAAGTAAAACTTTCACGGAATATGGTAATTGAGATACGTTGCCAACCCCTGCGTTTTCAAGCGCTTTCAAATCATAATAATGATACGTTTTTCCATCTACTTCAAAAGTTGCACGTGATTGAAATGGATTATGTTTGACCATTATGTTTCCCCCCTGTTAAACGTGACTAAGTTGTCTGAATATAAAATGTAGACAAACTTTTCAATACCTTACGATAATATCTTATTACAACTTTCTAAATAAGTAAATAATAAGAAACTTATAGATTATCATAAGTTTTCTTTATGTTTCTAAATTTGAATAGCTTTCATGCTCCTTATGAATACTATTACCATAAAGTAAAGTGCTTTATTAGCGGTTTACTTACAGTTCATACATACTATGAACTGCTCATCATTCAACATACAAAAAATATTATAGAGGTGAAATAAAATGGGTAAACGAAAAGCAAATCATACTATTTCAGGAATGAATGCTGCATCCGCACAAGGACAAGGTGCTGGTTATAACGAAGAGTTTGCAAATGAAAACTTAACTGCTGCAGAACGACAAAATAATAAGAAACGCAAAAAGAACCAGTAACAAAAAATCCCAAAAGGAACATTCACCTTTTGGGATTTTTTCTAATGTTTATAACGTAACAATTCCGAAACCGTTACAAATCGATAGCCCTGCTTTTTCAGTTCAGGTAAAATTTTTGCTAACGCTGCTACTGTTTGACTACGATTATTTCCTCCATCATGTAACAATACGATATCTCCACTTTTAGCATTTTTCACTACATGATTTACAATGGATTCAACCCCTGGATTTGCCCAATCACGTGGATCTTGATGCCACGACCATAGAACAGTTTGATAACCAGCTTCTTTCGCTGTTTTAAACACAGCATCGTTAATATATCCACCAGGTGGACGGAAGAGTAAAGGTTCTTTCACCCATTTTTTGAAAAATTTCTTTCCATCTAAAATATCATTTTCTAATTTTTCATCTGATGAATTACTCGCATACAAATGGTTCATCGTATGATTTCCAATTTCATGTCCCTCTTTTAACACTTGTTTCACTAAATATGGATTACGCTGAACTCGAAATCCAATCATAAAAAATGTCGCTTCTGCTTTATATTGGCGTAATAAATTTAAAATTTGTGGTGTATAAGTTGGATCCGGCCCATCATCAAATGTAATAGCAATAATCTTTTCATTATTAGGTACTTCCCATGTTACATAGCCAGTTGGTTCTAGCTCTTTTCTGAGCAACATTTTCGCTTCCACTTTTTCAACTTGAAATATATGTACTGCGCATAATAAAGAAAAAACGAGTAGAAAAATTTTCTGTTTTCGCATAATATTCGTTAAAGTAATGAGGTTGTCGAATACACAACAACCTCATTTACTTTTCTAATTGATCTACATGCTGCATAATATTTTGAAGGTTATTTTCGTATTGCTCAAGTTGTGGGCGTTGTGTTTCCGAAGCTACTTCTAGTGCATTTTGAATCTGTTCATACGCTTCCTGAACCTCTTGGCGTAATTCTTTTAAATCATGACCGTAGTTTGGATCATTTTTTACAATGTTGTTAAATGCATTTTCTGCTTGTGTAACGCCTTGCTGAGCTGCTTGAAACGCTTGTTGTTTATCTTTATGATATGGCATTATACAATCCCCTTTCCATAATAGTTAGTCCCAATTATCTTTACCTTTTTTTCTAAAAACATTCTCGTATAAATTTGCAAACTTCTCTCATTCTAAAGAGAAAGAGGAGGTGTCATATACAATGGGAAAAAACAATCGTGAAGCAAAAGAAAAAAAGGGACAACCTGAACCGTTAAGCGGATCTCATAAAGTAAAAAACCGTAACCATTCACGCCAAAAACATCATGCGCATCATGATATGTAAAACAAAAGGTGCACACTAGCTACCTTTTCCACATACAATATTTATATTTTTCCATTTATTCTTCACCCCTACTTCATTCATGCATAACATAGTATGAATTGAGATTTTATGGAGGGTGTCTTACATGGGCAAGAAAAAGAAGGATTGTCTTTTTCATGTTGATGGTTTCGAAGAATGGATGGATCAGTTTTGTTCTGATTCTTGTAGCAACTTTAGTTTCCCAAATCAAATTCATATTGACCTTTGTGAAACGGAACAAGAATACATTTTGGAAACAGATGTACCAAATGTGACAGAACAAAATGTAGTCATTAAAAAGATGAAGACAGGCCTAAACATTTGCATACTTCATAAAAATATTTCTTTGCAGAGGATCATTCCTTTACCCGATAATATTATTTATAAGAAGATGCTAGCCTGCTTAGAGAATGGATATTTAGCCATTCATATTTCCAAAAATGAAGTAGCTGATAAACATGAAAAGCAAGTTCTTTTTTCAAATTAAGAGTTAATATAATACAAACATAAGCCCCAGTTGGTAACTGGGGCTTATGTTATTTCGCATGTACTTTCATATTAGAATTTCCATCATATCTTTTTTTCAATAAACCTTTCGTAACTAACAGAACTGGAAACGCTACAGTTGAAAATATAGCTAGCGCTGAAAATACTACAAATCCATTTTGGTACCCGTAATAATCGAGAAGTACTCCCCCAAACCATGGACCAATTACTGCTCCAATTCCTGAAAACCCCATTGCTCCAAAATATGTGCCTTTTAAATGTGAAACAGCTATATCATCTATAAATACGTCCGTCATTGAAAACATGAGAACTTCTCCAATTGTAAAAACAATTGTACACATGGCAGCACCTAGCATAGATTCTACTACTCCAAACCCAAACAATCCTCCGCTCACAAATAAAGTTCCCACCATAATGGATACTAACGGTGTATACTTTTTACACATTTGAATAACAGGGTATTGAATTGCGACTACAACAATCGCATTTAAAGCTAACATATATGAAAATAATTTCACTCCATCCTGGAATATATGCGCATTTGCAAAATATTGTGATACCGTCGTCGTTAAGTGAGAAAAACCACAATTACTCAAAATAATACCAACTAACGCAACTAAAAATACGACATCCTTTCGCAAAATGCGAATTGCATTTAACATCGTGACAGGCTTTTCTATATTTACTTTCTTTTTTTCAATTGGATACCTCTTAAATTGGAATGCTAATATAGCTGTATATAGAATATATACTCCCGCTGCTACTAAAAAAGGAATTGTAGATTTTGCGCTTCCGATTTGTAATCCGACAAGTGGCCCAATCGCTACTCCAACATTGATTGCACCGTAACGCAAATTATATACGAGTAAACGATACTCTGGTTTCGTTAAATCTGATAATAATGCTCTTGACGTCGGTTCAAAAAAGGACCTACATAATCCATTCAAAGCATTTAATAAAAAGAAACTTAAAACATGATCTGCAAGTGAAAATCCTATGAATACAAACACCCAAACGATCATGGACCATATTAGAATCATATTTCGACCGAATCGATCAGATAAATTCCCTCCGATAAAACTGGCAAACACTCCAACAAGTGCACTCGTTCCAATAATAGCACCCGTCATTCCAGCTGATACGCCTTTAACAGTCGTTAAATAAACTGCTAAAAAAGGAATACTCATTGACGTGGCGAACCTCGCAAATAAAGTCCCTATTATAATTGTCATTCCTAACGGATGAATATTTTGTAACTTCCCCTTCATCTTAAAAACCTACTCTCCCTGTTATCACATAAAAAAAGAAAGCAAAGGATCTGCTTTCTTTTCCCTTTTTATACTTGAGCTGTTGATACTCGAGCTGTTCTCGTTATATCCATATCTATGCCATATGTAAACTGTAATTCTTTACAAACATCTTTAATTAAAATTGCTACATTATACTTTTCATTAAATTGTAAAACGATGTTTTCTACTTCTTCATATGTATACTTATATTCCCCTGTAATAACACTTTTTAGATCAAAGCATTCATTTATACAAAGTTGTACAAGTAACTGGTCATATTTCTCGATTACATCTTCTTTCTTCCACATTACCTCTTTTACATATAACCGATCAAACTTCACACTTTCACGGTTACAATCCGTTAAAATCCGGGTCATTTCGTTTAATTCTCGATACAATTCAGAAATATTTTTGCTTAAACTAAGCAGTTTATCTACGCCGTTTTCATACAACATATTCATTCCACCCCCGCATTTTCTTTTTCTTATTATAGCAAGAAAATTCTAAAAATAGTTTCTTTCTTCTGAAATATTAGGAAACTAATTTCAATTGCTTTACAATGAAACTAGTTAATACGAGAGGAGAAAGAAAATTGGAGCACAAATTATATTACACTGACGCTTATAAGCAAGACTTTACTACTAAAGTTATAAAGCAAGATTATGATAAAGACGGTAACTTATACGTTGTTTTAAATGAAACGGCATTTTATCCAACAGGTGGCGGGCAGCCCCATGATACTGGAACTTTAAATGGCATTACTGTATTTGGTGTTGAAGAAGTCAACGAAGAAATCCGCCACTTCATTACAGAACAATTACATACAGAAGAAGTAGAAGGTAAAATCAATTGGGAGCGCCGTTTTGATCACATGCAACAACATGCGGCTCAGCATATTTTATCTGCTTCTTTTAGGGATCATTTTAACATACCTACGATTGGATTCCATCTTGGTAGAGAAACGGTAACAATCGATTTAGAAACAGAAAATCTGCATACAGAAACAGTTGAAAAAGCAGTACAAATTGCAAACAATATAGTTTTTGAAAACCATCCAATCCGTATAGAGTGGATGGACTTAGAAGAAGCGAAAACATTACCTCTTCGTAAAGAACCGAATATGACAGAAAATATACGCGTTGTTATGATCGAAAACTTTGATTATAACGGCTGCGGCGGAACACACCCGAAACGTACTGGTGAAGTAGGTCCTATTCAAGCTCTTAGCTGGGAACGCAATAAAGGTAGCATACGACTAACGTTTATCGCTGGCTGGCGCACACTTAAATTAATAGGGCAACAACAACAAATTATGAAGGATGTTTCCAAACAATTAAACAGTAGCGAGAGTGATATTCCAGCAAAAGTAGCACAACTGCTTACTTCTCAAAAAGAAAACGAAAAAACAATACAAACAATGAATGAAAAATTATTATATGCAGAGGCAAATGAACTACTTCAACAGCCTGCCGAAATACATGCTAGCATACTTATTTCTAAAGTGTTTACAAATCGTTCTATGCAAGAAATCTCAAAACTATCCGCTATTATTACAGAACAACAAGAACATGCCATTACATATTTCATTATTGAAAACGAGGACAAATTACAATGTATTCTTGCTTGCGGAAAAACGGTCACGCTTGATATGAATGCTCTTTTAAAAGATGCACTTCCTGCCATTGAAGGAAAGGGTGGCGGAAATAAAAAAAGTGCTCGTGGTGGCGGGAAAGCGATTATGACTGGGGATGAGTTTTTAAATCAACTTGTTTCTTCTTTACAGTCAGCAGTGTAAAGCATGTTATGAAGGATAGCGAACGGCTATCCTTCCACTATATTTACAGACCTATATTTTGTTTCAAACCTTGATAACTCCCTGCATTTACAAAACCTTCACTTATAAGATTGATAAAAGTTTCCGAAAAACCATAATGACTTAAATCTTTAATTGGCACCATTTGCACATCATGAATCGGATTATGATCAAACTCGTTAGAAGGTAGCATAATTTCACTTTCAATCCTTTTAAGCAAAAACGTTATATGCAATAAAGACGGGCGAGCATCTGGTTTATCACAAACATAGAGTAGCTTCTGAATGTTAACTTCTAACCCTGTCTCTTCTCTCATTTCTCAAATCATTGCTTCCTCTAACGTTTCGCCATTCTCTGCTCTTCCTCCAGGTAAAGACCAATTTCGATTAGCAACTTTTTGCTTTACTAGCAATACCTTTTCATCTTCAATTAAAATTCCTGTAACACGAACTTGCATTACATTTTCCATATGCAATCTCCTCTTCCCATTATATTTACAAATTAATCCTTCCCTAAAAAGAACGTATGTTTTATAATTGAAGAAAATTATGGAAGAAAGAAGTTGTTACATTTATGCGTCCACCTCTAACAAAGTCTATATCACTTGAAGATTTCCAAAACTATTATTGGTTAAAAGAAGAACTTCAAATATTTTGTCGTGAACATGATTTGCCAGCTAGCGGCTCTAAGATTGAAATAACCGAGCGTATCTCACATTATTTACATACTGGTAAAATATTGAAAAACAGCTCTGGTCAAAAGGTGAGTAAAGCTTCCCTCTCTTATAAAGACCTTTCTCTTCAAACGATTATTACTAAAAATCACCGCTGTAGCGAAGATGTTCGTGCCTTTTTCAAAGAAAAAATCGGAGCAAACTTCCGCTTTACAGTAGCTCTTCAAAAGTTTTTTAAAGAGAATGTTGGAAAAACATATGAAGATGCGATAACGTTTTGGTATGAAGAAAACGAACGAAAAAAAGATCCTACTTATAAAACAACTATCAGCTCGCAGTTTGAATACAATCGCTTTACTCGCGACTTTTTCGAAGATCCAAATAACAAAGGGAAATCAAAAGCTGATGCAATCGCCGCTTGGAATGAAATAAAAGCAAAGCCTGGTAGCAACGCTTATATTCCTCAAAGAGTAGAAAACTAGTTCCTTTCTAGTCTTCTACTTTCTCAAATAATAAAGCAAGCCCTATTCCGCCCCCAATTCCTAACGTTGCAATTCCGTATTTCATATGCTCTCTTTGCGCCTGATAAAACAAGCGCGTTACAAGCATAGCTCCAGATGCACCGTACGGATGACCGAGTGCAATTGCACCACCATTTACATTTAATTTCTCGTACGGAATTTGTAACTCCTTTGCACAAGCTACAACTTTTGAAGCAAATGCTTCATTTATTTCAAAATAATCAATGTCCTCTACCTTTACATTCATTTCGTTTAATAATTTATTCACCGCAAATATCGGACCAGTTCCCGGAAGATTTGGATCCACTCCAACTACAGCACTGCGAACAAAACGAAGAACAGGCTTGTATCCTAATTTTCGAGCTTGCCGCTCTTCCATTACAAGAACGGCACATGCCCCATCATTTACACCGCATGAATTACCTGCCGTTACTGTACCATTTTGTAAAAATGCGGGTTTTGTTCTTTTAATGATTCGTTCATAATTCATTTCTGGCTTTATAGATTCATCTAATAATCCATTAAAAGACAATATTTCATCATGTATATATCCTTTTTCTAATGCTTGCAGTGTTCGTTTATAACTAATGCAAGTGTACTCGTCTTGCATTTCTCTCGTGATGTTATAACGTTCTGCAACATATTCAGCCGCTACTCCCATATCAGGATCGCCAATTGTTTCTGGTGAAAATCGCGCCCTATTTTGAAAAGGTGACGTACTTGTACTCTCTACTCCTCCTGCAATATAACAATTACCTGCTCCGCCTTGAATGAAATGACATGCGGTGCGAATCGCTTCCAATCCGGCACCACATTGCCGGTCAATCGTTACACCCGGAATATGATAGCCAAGTCCTGCTTCTAAAGCAGATAATCTCGCAATATTCCCTCCTGGTCCAACAACATTCCCTAATATAACATCGTCTATTTCTCTCTCAATTCCTTTACTTAAAAATGTAAGAAGCGGTGCTGATAATTGCTGAACTTCATAGTCTTTTAACATCCCATTCTTCTTACCAATAGGTGTCCTTTTCGCTTCTACAATAATCGCTCTATTCATATATCTTCTCCTGGTTTTCAAGCATATGTTTTGCTGCAATACGAGCGATTTTCCCGCTATTTGTATACGGTATTTCATCTACAAAATGCCATTCTTTCGGTATTTTAAACGAGGATAATCGTTGTAAGCAAAAACTCTTTAATTGTTGCCTCGTAGCACTTCCTTTTACGATGGCGACAGGTTTTTCACCCCAGTAACTATCTTTCACACCAACTACAACTATTTCATCAACGGCTGGATGTTCATGTAATACACTTTCTATTTCTTCTGGGAAAATATTAATTCCTCCAAATAAAATCATATTCTTCTCTCTACCGACAATATAAATAAAGCCTTCTTCATCTTCATAACCTACATCTCGCACTGTCATCCAGCCATCTGCAGTCAACTCTGGAACTAAAACCTTATCCAATATGTATCCCATAAAAAACTGATCACTTTTCACATAAACAGTTCCTATATCACCTTTCTGTACTTCTTTTCCTGCCTCATTACATATTCGAACTTGCACATTGTGACAAGGTTTCCCTACTGAATTAGGCCTTCTTTCGCTCTCTTCGTCAACTAATGCTGTTACAAAACTTAGTTCCGATGCACCGTAAAACTCATATTTTTGCGCATAAGGAAACATACTCTTTATTTTTTCTTTCGCCTCAGCTTCCCATTTCGCTCCTGACGAAATAATTTTCATTTCATTTCCTGTTACCCTTTTTTCTTTATATAAAGATTCTAGCATTGTCGGAACTGTATACATGACCGAAATACGTTCCATTTCTAACTTATCCAGCACTTGATTTGGAATGAACTTTCTCATAATATGCACCGTTTGCCCTCCATATAATGCACTTATTGCACCGTATAAAAAAAGAGAATGAACGAGCGTCCCAGCTATTAAAATAGAATCTTCTTTTTTCATATGAAAGTCATGTATATTGCAATCGAAACTATGAACCCACGATTGTTGTGCACGTAAAAATGCTTTTGCCTTCCCAGTTGATCCTGATGTAAATCCCATATAAAAAGGAGCATTTTGTACATTTTCTATAGAGGAATATGTAGGAAGGTATTTCTCTATCATCCTTTTCCACTCATCAATTTCAACTACTCTTCCTTCTTCATCCGGTAAATCATTGATCTTGTATCGCTCTGCCACAATCATATCCGGATTACTGATTGCAATTCTGTCTTTGAGCTCATCCTGTTTCCACTTTATATCTAATGGTACACAAACCCATCCGGCCATAGCAGCACCAGCGAATAGTTGTAAAAACTCTATACGATTTTCTAATACAATTACTATCGTTTTATTCTTCGATTCTATTTCATTCAACCAGCTTGCTACTTTACACACTGACTCAAACCACTCTTTATATGTTAAAACTCGATCATTTTCCTTTATCGCTATTTTATTTGGTTGTAAAGAGGCATGCTTTTTATATTCTTTTGTAATCCCCATTTGAGACGTCCTTTCTTTACAAAATAATAAAAAGAAACACGTAATGAACGTGTTTCTTCTCTTTCTTATCCCGCATTTGTATATTTCCCACTCTTTAGAGCAGGTGTAATAATATGTTTCAATGAACGATGTAATTTCGTTACAAGAATCGCTGCTATAATCGCTTTTATACAATCACCTGGTAAAAATACGACACTTACTTTCATTGTCTGCCATATAGAAATATCCATCACGAAAGCTTGTACAATAATACCAAATACATAAACTACGAAAATACCACCAATTAAATTAATGCATAATACTTTTATAATAGAAACTTCACGTAAACGCTCAATTAAATAACCAATGACAAACGCTCCAACGATATAACCAAGTAAATATCCTGCACTTGGCCCAACAAATACACCAAAGCCACCTCGTCCACCAGCAAGTAATGGTGCTCCAACTCCTACAATAAGTAAGAAAATAAGCTGACTTATTGCACCAAGACGTGATCCTAACAGTCCACCAGCAAGCATAACACCAAGTGATTGTAATGTAATTGGAACTGGTGTAATAGAAAGAGCAATTGGGGGTATTAACCCTAGTACTCCCATAATAGAACTAAATAAAGCGACGAAAACTAAGTTTTTTGTATTCATATTTGCTTCTCCTATTTGTAAACTTAAAATAATTTTTAGATAACATATTATAGGAGTTATATTATCTTTCTACCCACCCTTTGTCAACTCGTTTTTATAATTGGTTTACAAATATAAATTCAATTATTTCTCTTTATGCAAATGCTCAAGTTCTTTCCGAAGCGCTTGTTTTAAAAACTTCCCAACAGATGTTTTCGGTATTTCTTCCATAAATACAATATCATCTGGTAACCACCACTTCGCAAACTGTGGTTTTAAAAACTCATATATTTCTTCTTTTGTTACTGTACTATTTTTCTTTTGAACAACGCAGGCAACCGGTCGCTCTTGCCACTGCGGATGAGGTACAGCAACGACAGCCGCTTCAAATATAGCATCATGTGCCATTAAAGCATTTTCAAGGTCAACTGAGGAAATCCATTCTCCACCGCTTTTAATAACATCTTTCGTACGGTCAACGATTTTCACGCAGCCTTCCTCATCAACCGTAACGACGTCTCCTGTATATAACCAGCCATCACGAAAGCCTTCAACAGTACGATCATCGTTATAATATCTTTCAGCGATCCATGGTGCTCGTAAACATAGTTCTCCCATCTCCGTACCATCCCACTTTACTTCACCATTTGTACCGACTACTTTCATCTCTACACCAGGTACAAGATATCCTTGTTTTGATCGGATTTCTAATTGCTCTTCATACGATAATTCTGTTTCATAACTTTTTAAACGTGCAAGTGTTACGAGTGGACTCGTTTCCGTCATCCCATATGCATGTATAAAAGGAACATTGTGTTTCTGTTCAAATGCTTTAATAACACTTTTCGGTGCAGCTGCACCACCGCATAGTATTCTCGTCATACTAGATAAATCGTAACTATTATTTTCTAACTCTTGTAATACACCGAGCCAAATTGTCGGCACACCGGCAGCTAACGTCACTTTTTCTGCTTGAATCATTTCTAATAAAATTTTGGGCGTAAACATTGGTCCTGGCAGAACTTGTTTTGACCCAAACCAAGTAGCTGCGAAAGGAAGTCCCCAAGCGTTCACATGGAACATCGGTACAATCGCCATTGCCGCATCACTTTCCGATAAAGCAGCTGTATCCGCTAAACCGAGTGCCATACAATGCAAAACAGTACTACGATGCGTATATACAACACCTTTTGGATTTCCTGTAGTCGCTGACGTATAACACATACCAGCAGGTGTATTTTCATCAATATCTTTTACAAATTGGAAATTTGGATCGCCTTCTTCTAATAGCTTTTCATAATGATATACAGGCTGAAGTGTAGTTTTTGGAAGTTCATCTTTATCTGTCATAATAATGTAGGCTTGTACAGTTGATAATTGTGATTGAATTTTTTCAACGAGTGGTACGAGATCTTCATCGATAAGTAGAATTCGATCTTCTGCATGCTGAATAATATATGAAATATGTTGAGGAGATAAACGAATATTAATTGTGTGTAAAACGGAAGCAATACCAGGAATAGCAAAATACGCTTCCACATGTCGATGATGATTCCACGCTAACGTTCCTATACGCTCGCCTTCTTTAATTCCTAACTTTTTCAACGCACTGGAAAGCCTTCTCGTCCTTTTACCTAACTGCTTATACGTTAATGTCGTAACTGTATCATGTGTCCGTGAAACAATTTCTTTCTTTGAAAACAGTTTTTCTGCTCTTTCCATCATAGAACTAATTGTTAGCGGTACATTCATCATCATATTGGTTATATCCCCCTTTAAAGCGTTTTCATTTTTTGTTTATTATAACAGACTTCTACAAATAATTACGATATTTTTCTGTATTTTCTGAATTATTCCTTTGGAAATAATTCAGAAAATACTAAGAGAAAACATACTAAAATTCCTTCTTACGATATATAAATACCGAAATAACAAAAGAAAAGATATATATGATAACACCAAATATCATATATAAAATTGAAACGTATAAAGATGAATTTACATTTGATATTGGAAATTGTTCTATTAGATAGCCAATTACACTTTGTAGTCCAAAATACATAACAAGCCCCCCGCATGCGCCTCCAATTGTAATAGCATCAGATTTTTCTGCTCCAAAAACATAGAGGAGTGGATAGGCTATTGCTCCGGCATTAAGAATGATGAACGTCCCTAAAGAAACACTCTTAAATATATCATCATCAATTGGTGTATTTGAAACGAAACCATGTACATAAAATATGCCATACGATAATAAAGTACCAATAATTACAACTAAAAAATAGAATAGGTAGTGACTTTGCACAATGTTATTTCTAGTAACCGGTAAAGTAAGTACATATTTTTCATAACCTGACTTACTCTCATATTTAATAACTTCAAGTGCAGGAATCGCAGCAAATAAGATAATGAACGTAGCAATTAAACGATACATTGAAGCATCACCAAAATAAAAAACAAATCCGGCTCCCAATATCGCTATTCCCATGAACATAAAGAAAGTTCGATACACTAGATAATAGTTCGTCAATAATAAACCTCTCATTTATTTTTCACTCCTCGTTATTAAGACACTCATTTCTTCTATCGAGATGGTTCTATGAGCAATACCACTTGGTAATTTATGCACATCTGATACGAGTACATTGAAATAAGAACCATGGTCTCTCTTTACCACAACTATATCTTTGTTGATTAAAGCTAGTTGTTCCACGTCAACATCTACAATGGCGTAACTGTCTAAAACCTTATCTTTTTCTTCGTTCAATAAAATTTCTCCATCTTTTATAATGATAAGGTGGCTAGCTACTTTTTCTACATCACTCATAATATGAGAAGAAAGTAATATACCACCGTTACTTTTACTCACAAAACTTTTTAATTCCTCTAACACACCCTCCCTAGATGAAGGATCAAGACCTCCCGTTGCCTCATCTAGGATTAATAATCTGGCATTATGCGACAGTGCAACAGCTATAGTTAGTTTCATTGACATCCCACGCGAAAATTTACCTACTTTCTCATTAGTAGGTAAAGAGAAAGTATTTACTAATCTATAAAAATTATCTTGGTCCCAAGATTCAAACATCTTTTCAAAAACCTTATTTAGTTGCTTTATTGTAAGATGAGCCGGTAGATTCATAGCATCAAATACGACTCCTATCTTTTCCTTAATCTTGGCATCTTTATTTATATTTTCTTCACCGAATATTTTTACTGTACCGCTCTCTTTAGAAATTAATTGTAATACTGTTTTAAAGGTGGTTGATTTCCCAGCCCCATTGTCACCAATGAATCCAACAATTGATCCAGACGGCACATTGAAGGAAACATCTCTTAAAACAACTTTGTTTCCAAATGATTTACTCAAGTTTTTAATTTCTAGAAGATTTGACATCATTACACTCCTATCTTAACTTTTCATAAAAGTATGTTTTCTCCTATTAAAAATTATCCACTTTTTCTCTCACTTTCTTTTTCAATTTGAAAATAAAACGATTACTGTACTCTTTATTTTCTACTAAAATTCGATACATCTCCCACACTCCTACAACACGAACAAAAAGATAAACTCCAATAGCAATAAGTACAACACAGTAAGGGTAATACTGCACTAATTCCCCTGAAGTGATATGTTTTTTCTCAAACAAAAACGGTATCGCTCCTGCAGCTATAAAACAAAATCCAACAATCATCACTGCCGCATACTTCTTCTTAATAGTCGCATATCTTTTTGTCAATTCTTTTAGAAAATTTTGATCAAATAATAGTTCTTCCTTTGTCAATACATTGTATCGACTCTCTTCTATCGTTACAGGTACCATCATCGCTCCAATTCCAAGGACAGCAATGATAATAACAAGAAATGTCGACATTGTTGCACTTTCCTTAAATAGTAAATACGGTATTGTCGATAAAATGAGCAAGCTAAATCCTAACGCGATATATTTAGAAATTTTTTGTCCATACACTATATACCCTTCTGCCATTTCCTTACTTACGTAATAGCCATCCACATTTTCATTACTTTGCTCAGCTGTTTCTTTTAATAAATAGTCGAGTGATACTTCAAATACATTTCCAATCATTATTAACTTTTCAGTTTCAGGAAAACCTTGAGCGTTTTCCCATTTACTAACCGCTTGCCTTGTCGTGTTTAATTTCTCAGCTAATGCTTCTTGAGAAAGGCCCTTTTCCTTTCTTAATTTAAAAAGCTTTTCACCAAATCCCATATGTGTGTCCCCCTTTGTTTTCTTAACTAAATTGTATGTAAGCATTGCCCTTATCTCTATCTTTCTGCGGTTGCACTTTGTCAACTTACGGTTGCGATTGTGTTATATAGCGGTTTTATATACTATTTAGCTATTTTCCTTATATGATTGTGACGTTAATAAAACAAACTCTCCTAATAACCAATTATAACAATTATAGGTAATCATTGTTATAAAAAACCAAAAACTCCCTTATTCATTTAAAGGAGTTTTTAATATGAAGCATTCCAAGAGGAGCTGTTTTTTCTTCCTCCTATTACCTCACAATTTCTTCTATATATTTTTATGTGTCATATAACGAACTATGTACAGCATATGTTTTCATCTCTTTATCTGAGGCCTACTCATATATATGTAAAATATTACTCTTATTAACTTCCCTAATAAAACTACTTCTCAATAATCATAACGGCTTCTGCTTAAACTTTTCGTAATGTCGTACTTTTAATAAAAGAATATTCCCGCAATCTGTACAAATATAAGCATCTACTGGTGAAGATGTGAACATCGTCTCCTTTTTCCGTATTTGTGCATAACCGACAAACTCCCCTTCTCCTATGTTATGAGAACCACAATTAGAGCATGTCTGCACGTCTTTCTGTTTCATGAGAGCACCACCTTTAATCTGTTTCTACTCCCTTCGACAGTTCACTTCCATTTCCCTTCCAAAAAACCTCTTATTCTCTTACATTTCAACAGGAATCTCAGAACAAACATCGTATATGTACTATGAAATATATTTATTGACGGGGGAATCTTATGAGTACAGTTACGACAGTCAATACAGCACAAGAAATTGAAAACGCAGAAATACATATGCTTTCTTCTAGATTAGCGCTACTGCAAGCAATACGCGACAACCCGATGCAAGTACAAATGAAAAAATTCGGGAGTGCCACTGCCTTTTCATCCAAAGTAATTGCTGGTCCTGCTTTTAACACAGTAAAAGGCGTTACCTTTACAAATACAGATGAGATAGATGCGATTATCTCTTATTATCACTCACTACAAATCCCTTGCCGTTTTGAAATTACACCAGCGCAAGGTACAGCTGAACTATTTCAATACTTATCTCAAAAAGGATTTTACCACTCTAGCTTCCATACTGCTTTATATAGTAAACCAAAAGAAGGTCCATCTCTTCTTCCTTCTAACATTTCAGTACGCACACTAAAAGAAAATGAGTTTGATATTTTTGCAGATATATATGTACGTGGTTTTAACATGCCATCCTTTACAAAAGATGGCGTGCGCCAAAATAACGAAATTCTTTATAATAAACCAGGATGGCATTTTTTCATAGCTGAAATTCAAAACACTCCTGCTAGTATAGGAGTACTCTATATAAATAATGGTGTTGCTTCATTAGCTGCTTCTACTACTTTGCCAGAATTTCAGCGTAAAGGCTGTCATACTACATTAATTCAAAAAAGAATTGAGACAGCTATTGAATCCAATTGTCATTTAATAGTTGGGCAAGCAAGGTTTGGTAGCAGCAGTCAAAATAATATGGAACGTGCCCATATGAAAATCGCTTATACAAAATCAATCTGGACCGCAAAAGACATGTAATTAACATTCTTTCTCTTCTCATTACAACTTTATACACTTTATGACAATTCCTTTTCAACTCTATTAATCATTTGAATATTCAAACTAAATTTGTTACGCTATTACTAGATACATCATTCAACTTGCAATATGAAAAGAGAATTCTAATCAAACTACAAGGAGGAAAAATGTATGAGTAAGCATGATCATGGTTTAAAAGAAAAAGTAGAAGGTGCCATTGATAAGGTAAAAGGTGAAGTAAAAGAAGTTGTCGGGAAAGTAACTGACAATAAAAAATTACAAGCTGAAGGAAAATGGGATAAAGTAAAAGGCACTGCTAAAGATACTGTGGGTAATGTAAAAGAAAAAGTTCATGAATATAAAGAGAATAAATAAAAGTACGAAAATGTATGGTTGTGCAAGTAGTAAGTTAATAGAGAGTTTGTATTAAAATCATTTTAAAACTACAAATAGATGCCTCAAGGCATCTATTTGTCTATAAACAACTATTTTAATTACCTAATCACTCAAGCTTTTCCTTACTAACATTTTCTAACATAATGCCTTTGCTACAGTAAAGGCTTACTTTGTGAAATTTGGTTTTAGGTCACCTGTATACGGTTCATGCTCAACGAAGATTTTGATATCTTTTCCATTCGCATCTTTCCCCATTCTTGTATACGTAAATTTCTCTTTATTTAATTCAGTAAGTTCAAGAACTGCACCGTATTTATTATTTCCTAACGAAACGTGAGCTCTTATTTTATTACCATGTACAACATCAAAGAAACCATAGTCCCCACGACTTTCTCCTGTATTCACATTGAAAAACTCGTATTTATTTGTATTTTTATCATATTTTGCTAGACTGATTAAGTTTGAGTTATATTTTGTTACATTATTACCCTGTTCGTCTAATACCAAGGTTCCGTTCCATAGTGTACTAGATAAAATTTCATCTCCATCAACGTCTGTAACTATTTTACCCGTCGTGCTCTCTAAATTTTTATCAGGTCGCGTGAAAGACAGCTCTTTTTCATGATAAGGAACATGTTCAACAAATACTTCTACATCGTTCCCTTTTGCATCTTTCCCCATTCTTTTATATGTAAATTTCTCCTTATCTAATTGCGTTAATTCAACAACTGCTTGATAATTTTGCGTCTCAGAAATTAACACTCTTTTCTTTCCATCATTGGTTATAAAAAAGGTACCGCTATCATTACGACTCTCTCCTGTATTTGCATTAAAAAATTCATACCTTGCCGTTTTAGCATCATACTTTGCAAGCCCAATGAAATTTTGATTTTCTTTCGTTAAATCATTATGATCTTTGTCATAGACTTTTGTCCCTTGCCAATTTGTTTCACCAAGTATGCTAGCTAATAGTTGCCCTTTCGTTTGTTGAGTTTGCTCAGTTTCTTGTATTGCATTGTATAAAAATTGTGCATACTGTTCACGCGTCACATCCATATTTGGAGCAAAGTTCCCTCCGCCTACTCCTTTTGCAATATTATTTGTTTGAACAGCACTAATTGCATTTCTTGCCCATGAGTTCGTTGAAACATCATTAAAAGTGTGATCACTCTTTGCCTTTAAATGAAAAGCATTTGTAAGAACCTGTGCCATTTCTGCACGTGTTAAGGATGCCTTCGGTCTAAAGTTCCCATGCTCGTCACCCTTAAAAACACCCATTTCTGTTAAAGACAAGATTTCCTTTATATAGCTTGTTGACTCTTCACTTACGTCTCCATATAAGTTCTGATAATTTTTGTCTTCTGCCAGATTAAAATAACGATACAGTAAAGCTGCAACTTGTTCGCGTGTTACGCTATCTCCAAAACCAAATCTCCCATCATCATAGCCAAAAATGATTTTCTCATCTTTTAATTGACGAATCGCCTCATATGCCCAGTGCCCCTGTGGAACATCTTTGAATACACCAGTATGATTCGTTTGTGGTGTAATCTCTTCTGCTTTCACCTCTCCACCTTTTTCAGTTAATAGAACTCCACCTAAAACTGCTGATATGATACATGTTTTTAAAATTGTTTTATTCATAGCTTTCCAATACCTTCCTTCATTTAACAAAAAATCACACCACTTATCTTCCAAAAGAAGATTCTATGTGAGCAATTCATGTTTTAAATTTTGATTACAGCTAATTGGATACAAAGTGTTACACCTTCAAAGTTCTTTTTCGTAGTATCCATAGCTGCTATATAAAAGAATTATAAATAGCAACTATAAACTACCCATAAATAAATTATTAAAAAAAGATAAAATTAAGATAATATATTTTTAATCTCACTCTATAAAAAAACGTTATTCTTTCTCATCTAGCTTGTTAAGAAAGAATAACGTTTTTAATTCTAGGGTCCCTTTTAGCAAAAAGAAGTTTTATTTTATATTGTTGAGTGATAGTAAAATCGCTTAAAAATTAATAAAATCATTTAAAAGATAATATAGTTCTTTAAAAAGATGATTTGAAATTAAATGTTTATTCCATTTTTTTGTTTATGCTATCATGATAAAAGAAAGAATATTCCGAAATAACAAACCGAAATTTGGGCAGAAAAGAGGAAAAGAAATTGAATATTGAGCAACAATTATATGATGTGGTAAAACATTTAATTGAACAAAGATATCCAAATGATTGGGGCGGAGCCGCAGCGATTCGTGTAGAAGATGGAACAATTTATACAAGTGTTGCTCCGGACGTAATAAATGCTTCAACAGAACTTTGTATGGAAACAGGTGCAATTTTAGAAGCTCATAAATTTCAAAAGAAAGTTACACATTCTATTTGTCTTGCACGAGAAAATGAGCATTCTGAATTAAAGATACTCTCGCCTTGTGGTGTATGCCAAGAACGTTTATTTTATTGGGGACCAGAAGTACAGTGCGCGATTACAAATGCTAAACAAAATATTATTTTTAAACCTCTAAAAGAGTTGCAACCATATCATTGGACAGAAGCATATCATGATGAAATGGCAAAAGAATGGAGTACAAGATAGGGGTAATTTCCATTATATTCCTTCTGAAGACAAAAAATTTCACGGCCTTTTCCAAATAAAACATCGGAAAAAGCCGTGACATAATACTTATTTTATAATTGACAGAAGACGACCAAAATTTTTCTTCTTACTTCCCTTCACTCTTCTCTAACACATACAAATCTTCTTCAATATTAGATAGTTTCTCTGTTACAAGCTTTCTAGCATCTCCAATCGCTTGATTGTATGCAAATGGTCCTACTAATTTTATCATTTCTTCTATTAATCGCTCTGCTTGAAAACGTCCGATTTCATCTAGATCTTCTTCAACGAAAAATTGCTGAATTTGTGCTACAAGCTCTTCTTTTTTATCATTTGGTATTTTTATATTCATCATCATTTATTACTCCTCTACATGTAAGATAGTATGTTTCTTAACTCTACCATGGAAAAGCGATTTCCAGGACAAGTTTTTGTAACTCCTTCTAGCTCCCTATGGCCGAGTATATTTTCTTTTTTTATAGCAAACTGCTTCATAAACTTTTTACATACAGAATATAATGCATTCACTTGAGCAGGAGTTGGATCATATTTATCAAAATTACCCGTCATACATATTCCAATTGTATCTCTATTATTATCTTTCGCATGCGCTCCAATATGTAAACCACGTCCTTCGACTACAGTTCCATCTGCTTCGATAAAATAATTATAACCGATCCCGCTCCACCCTCTTACCTTTTGATGAAATTCATGTGTTTGATACACATCCCATCCATCTTCGGATGTGTGGTGGATAATCAGTTTATTTACTTTTTTTAAAGGAACTAATTCATCTTGAAATGTTAAATTAACACATTTAATTTCCATTTGAACGTCCTCCCTTACAAATCAATAATCATCATTGTTTTATCATCTGGTCTTATTCTCTTTTCCCCTTCTAGCTCTTCAATAATTGCTACATATTCATTTATACTATTCTTTCTTATATATGCAACAGTTTGTTCGAGTGGCCAATCTGGGTGGAATAACCCGTCTGAACAAATAAAAATCTCGCTTACTTCATCTATATGTAATTCCCCATGTTGTAAATAATGTATCGCTTCTTTCATTCCATTTGCAACGGAATACCCACCCTGCATATTTGCAAGATAACGATTGTATTTTAACTGTTCTTTCACATCTTGAAAAACATGTTCTTCTGGTACAGATAGCCCTTTTTTACGATCTTCTTCTCTCTTCTTTTTTGCTCGTTTACTAATTCCTTCGACTGTGTCTTTCGTTAATACTCGCATCGTTCCATTTTGAAGTATTGCGACAATCATACAGTCCCCTAACTGTGCATATTTAATTTTCTCACCATCTATTTGAACGGCCGCAATACATGTACACCACAAATGCTCTTTCTTTCTCGTGTCTACTTCATATTCTAACATTTTGCTTTGCAATGCTTCATTTGCTTTTGCAACAGCAACTGGTAAACTATGAGTTTCGCGTAATGAAGCAAAATAACTTGCAAATAAGTGTGAAGCGATGTATGCTCCATTATGTCCCTTTTCATCTCGAAACGGGACGAGCGGTGTTGCGCCATCACATACACCATAAATCTTTTTTTCTTCATTACAAAAATAAGCATCCTCACATTCTTGCTTTAACGGGCTTTTCTGTTGATATGTTTTTATCTTCACAACTGTATCCCCTTTCAAACGATAAAATACTCAAATTCTTTCGATTAATCTAATTTTCCGAAATAAACTGTTTTTACCCAAAACTTTCAATATCATATATAATCTTGAAATAATATGAATTTTTTAGTGAAGGACGGGAAAGAGATGGTCAGATTTCTTGGTGTTATTATTGGTTCTATTATTATTGCGGTTGCCTTTAATCTTTTCCTTATCCCCCACAAAATTTTAAGTAGTGGAATTGGTGGAATTGCTATTATTTTAGGGATTGTAACGCCTGTAAACACAGGTATTATTAACTTTGTATTAAACTTACCTATCCTTATTTTAGGATACATAGGTCTTGGAAAAAAAGTAATTTTTAACACGATTGTCTCTGTTATTGTATTATCTGTTGCATTATACTACGTTCCAGTAAAAGTCGTAGCAACGGATCCACTTTTATCATCTATCTTTGGTGGTGTCATTGCCGGAGCTGGTATCGGTCTTGTTTTTAACTGTAATGGATCCACTGGTGGATTTGATATTATCGGTATGTTGTTGTCTCGCAAACGTGACATTAAACTCGGCGGATTCCTTATTATTTTAAATGCAGTCGTTGTTATTATTGCAGGTTTCTTCTTCACTTGGGATGTTGCTCTTACAAGCTTACTTTCCATTTATGTAACTGGTAAAGTCATCGATGCTATTCATACGAAACATCGAAAGGTTACACTTATGATTGTAACAAATGAAGCAGAAAAAATGAAAAAACAACTTCTTTCAACTGTTGTACGTGGAATTACATTACTTGATGGCGAAGGTGCTTATTCCAGCGAAAAAAAACGTGTACTTATGACAGTCGTTTCTCGTGAAGAATTAGCAAGTATGAAATTAACAATTTCTGAAATTGATCCTCATGCATTCGTTAACATTACCGAAACGGTTGAAGTATTAGGATTGTTTAGAAAAGGTTAAAAAACTAGGTGGATTTCCACCTAGTTTTTATTTTCCATAAATTCAATTCGATTTCCGAACGGATCTGACACATAAAATCTAATTATATCTGGTCGTGCATGATCATCTATTACTTCAATACCTTGCTTTATTAACTCTTGTTTAAATTCATTTATTTTTAAAACATAAAAAGCCGGATGTGCCTTTTTAGCTGGGTTGAAGTTTTGCTCAACTCCGATATGAATCTCTTGAATTCCACACTTAAACCAGCACCCACCACGCTTCTTTAATTCCTCTGGCTTCGGTATTTCCTCCATACCTATTTTATTACCATAAAATTCTCGTGCTTCTTCTTCACACCCTACAGGCGCAGCTACTTGCACATGATCAATCCCTTGAATATAACTTTTCATTTTCTCTCCCCCTCTTCTATCCTAATGTTATAAGGAAAACTCTCGTTTGTAACTTACAAAAGATTTATAAAACAATATAAGCTCTTCTTATTACCACCTTACATTCACTTTGTAAAAAATAAAGAAAACAAAATTTATTCTATAACTTCCATTTTTTATAGAAATACACATTACATCTATATTATAGTTATGAATAGACAAATCTTTTTAGATGCTATTTGTACGGAGGAGCTATTATGAGTCGTAAAAAATATTCATCAACTCAAAGAAAACGTCATCCGAACATTTCTAGACGTTTGCGCAACCATATACAAGATTGTTCATTAACAGAAATGTACGCATCTCTGTTCGAACACAATCCTGATAGTATTATTTCATTAAATTTGGAGGGAGTTATTATACATGCTAATCCTTCTGCCGAAAGAATACTAGGTTACACTTCTTCAGAATTAGAGCGAAAAAGCATTACCTCTATTTTAGAAGCTCATATTTCTGAGCAAGTATTACAATATATAAAAAATACTGAAACAAACAATCAACAAGAGTATATCGTATCTATTTATCACAAAGACGGATATTTATTAGATGTCGTAACAAAATTAGTTCCTATTTTTTCAAAAAAACGTCTAATAGGCGTGTATGCAATTATGAAGCCTATTGAAAAATCAGAAAGAATTGAGAAAATGCTGAAAGAAAGCGAGAAGAGATTACGTACCTTAGTAAACTCCATGCCTGCGTTTGTTATATTTAAAGATCATGAAGGGCGCTGGCTTGAGGCAAATGACTATGCACTTTCTTGCTTCAATTTCCATCATGTACCTTATCACGGGAAAAAAGATAGTGAACTCATTCAATATAATGAAGCGTACCGAGAAGCTTTTTTACATTGTGAAGAAGTCGATGAACTAGCATGGCAACAAAGACAAATCCTTCATGGTGAGGAATTTATTATACATAGAGATGATTCCGATCTCATCTTAAGTATATCGAAAGTTCCACTTTATCATACTGACGGTTCCCGCAAAGGTCTTATCGTGATGGGAAGAGATGTTACTGAGCTAAAAGAAACTGAAAAGTTATTACGAAAATCTGAAAAGCTCGCAGTAGTCGGTCAACTGACAGCTGGAATTGCCCATGAAATTCGAAATCCACTCACTTCTCTAAAAGGTTTTCTAACATTGCTACTCCCTGAAATAAATGAAGAGCAGAAATGGTATGTCGATGTTATGTTAAGTGAAATTTCACAGATGGAATCTATCACGAGTCAATTTATGGCGATGTCTAAACCACAAGTATTATCTATTCAAACGTGCAACATACAAACTTTAATTGAAGAGGTAGTTACATTTATTTTACCGACTGCTATTATGCACAGCGTTCATATTATTATGGATCATTTTGATTACGTATATGATATCCAATGTGACGGTAACCAATTAAAACAAGTTTTTATAAATATATTAAAAAATGCGATCGAATCAATGCCAAATGGTGGAAATATTTTCATCCAAACAAAACCATTAGAAGATAATTTCATCTTCATACGTATTATCGATGAAGGTTGTGGTATCCCAGAAGATCGTATCTCCCGTTTAGGCGAACCATTTTATAGTTTAAAAGAAAAAGGAACAGGGCTAGGATTAATGATGTGTTACAAAATAATTGAAGAACATCATGGTAAATTACACATTTCAAGTGAATTAAATAAAGGTACAATCGTTGATATTCAACTACCACTCTCTTCATCTCACCTTACAATCTAGTCTTAAATAATAAAAGAAGCATCAGCTAAAAATTGGCAGATGCTTCTTTTATTATTTGTACTTATAGAACTATTTTACCATACCATTCTTTTGCTTTTTCTACTTCACCCATCGTTAATTGATGACCTCTATTTTCCCAATGCATTGTTACATTAGCGTTTGCATTTTCTAATAGTCCCTTCAATTCCTCTGACTCAGCTGATGAACAAATCGGATCATTTGTCCCAGCAGCAATAAACACGGATTTTCCTGCTAAATTAGGTAATTGCATTCCTCTTCTAGGCACCATTGGGTGGTGAAGCACAGCACCTTTTAATGCATTTTCGTAATGGAATAATAAGCTTGCAGCAATGTTTGCTCCATTTGAATAACCGATAGCTACAATGTTATTTCTATCAAATTCATATGTTTTTGCAGCTTCATCTAAAAACTCATTTAATTCCTTCGTACGGAAAATCAAGTCCTCTTCATCAAAAATGCCTTCTGCCAATCTACGGAAGAAACGTGGCATGCCATTTTCTAATACACTTCCCCTAACACTTAATACAGATGCTTCCGGATCAACTATTTCTGCAAGTGGTAATAAATCTAATTCATTACCACCTGTGCCATGAAGTAATAATAACACTGGTTTTGACGTATCTTTTCCTTTTTGAAAAACATGTTTCATCATAATCCTTTTCCCCTTTCAATCACTTTAATCTAAATTTCTCACTTCAAATGGTAAAAGCGTTTGTTCAATCTGTTTTCTATGTTGTTCATATTGTTCCGGTAACTTTAATTCCTCACCCATCGTCTCTAACGATTCATCATGAGCGAAACCAGGAGGATCTGTTGCAATTTCAAATAAAATTTCGCCGTGTTCTCTAAAATAAATTGCGTTAAAATAATTTCGATCTTGTACAGGAGTTACGTGGTATCCAAAACGGGACACATGCTCTTTCCAGTCTAGCTGATCAGCATCGTCACTCGCTCTCCAAGCAATATGATGTACTGTACCAACACCCATTTGGCCACGACCGATTGTTGATAATTTTAAATCAACAATGTTTCCAATATCAGCAGAAGAACGGAATCGAACGAATTCCCCCTCTTCTCCAACTTTCTCAAGACCCATAACATGCTCTAACAGTTCAGCTGTTTTTTGAGGCTGTGCCGATAAAAGAACCGCACCGCCAAATCCTTTAATTGCTACTTCTGGCGTAACTTCTCCAAAAGTCCAATTATTTAATTCACCCTCTTCTCTTTCTACTAATTCTATATGCAAACCATGTGGATCATCAAATTCTAAATACTGCTCTCCAAATCGAGTCATTTTTGTATACGAAACATCGAATTTTTCTAATCTATTTTCCCAAAATTCCATTGCCCCTTTTGGTACAACATAAGAAGTGATTCCTACTTGACCGTCACCAATAACTCCTTGACGAGCACCTGCCCATGGGAAAAACGTAATAATTGTTCCAGGCTTTCCTCCTTCATTACCAAAATAAAGATGGTACGTACCTGGATCATCAAAATTTACTGTTTGTTTCACTAAACGTAAACCTAATACACCAGCATAAAAATCTACATTTTCTTGTGGATGTCCTACAATTGCTGTAATGTGATGGATCCCCATTGTTTTCTTTTCCATTTCGTTCACTCCTTTTTAGTCCTTTATAAAAATTTTTATACATTAAAACTCATTATTCATTTTGTCCATACTGCATAGTAAAATCCGTCATGATAATTTTATCTCGAATTCGAGATATTAATTATAAAATTACACATTAACTTCCAACTTATCAAATTATCTCAAATTCGAGGTAATTCCCAAAAAATATTTACTCCATTTGAAATCTTTATTCAAAGCACAAATTACTTTGTATTCAAATTTATTATAAGTTACTTACTTTTAGTTGTCAACAAGTTCCTTATTTTCATTTTAAATAAAAAGAGAGTAAACGCCAGTTTCGTTTACTCTCTTCACTAATTATTTCGTTTCTTCTTCCAGTACTGCTTCCATCTCATTAAATTCACGATAAATAGCTTTAACTGGTTCTTTCGTTAATAAACTCACAACAATAACAGCTAATAAACTACAGAAGAATCCAGGTACCATTTCATACATAGTCGCTTTTAAACTTGGAATTTGTACCCAAGTAATTACAACTACCGCACCTACAAGCATACCAGCAAGAACGCCCCATTTATTCGTTCTCTTCCAATATAAACTTAATAAAATAGCGGGGCCGAATGCTGAACCAAATCCTGCCCAAGCATACCCAACAAGCATTAAAATTGTATCACTTGGATGATACGCTAAAACAACTGCAATCATAGCTACTATTAATACTGACAGTCTACCGATAAACACAAGTTCTTTGTCACTTGCGTTACGACGGAAGAATGTTTTATAGAAATCTTCCGTTACTGCACTTGAAATAACAAGTAATTGCGAGGAAATACTACTCATAATCGAAGCCAAGATAGCTGATAATAAAAATCCAGTAATGTACGGATGGAATAAAATATTTGAGAATGTTACAAAGACCATTTCTGGGTCTTGTAATGTCGTATTATTTTTAGCGTAATAAGCAATACCGACCAGGCCAGTAAGCATTGCACCTATAATCGAAATCGTCATCCAACCAATACCGATTCTACGAGAAGTTTTCAAATCTTTAATAGAGGTAATTGCCATAAAGCGGACAATAATATGTGGTTGACCAAAATACCCAAGACCCCATGCTAAAAATGAAATAATACCAAGTATTGTAGTCCCTTTAAACATATCTAAATGCGATACATCAACTTGCTTAATTGTATTGAATGTTTCTGTTACACCACCGACATCTGTAAAAGCTACAATTGGAACTAATACAAGAGCAATAAACATAATACAACCTTGCACAAAGTCGGTCCAACTTACTGCTAAAAAGCCACCGAATAGTGTATAAGCAACAACGACACCTACAGTTACAAATAAACCAATTTTATAATCAAGGTTAAAAGAATTTTCAAACAAACGTCCACCTGAAACTAAACCAGCCGACGCATAAAATGTGAAAAATACTAAAATGACGATAGCGGAGACAAAACGAAGTATTTTCGTACGATCTTTAAACCGATTCTCTAAAAAATCCGGAATCGTAATTGAATCATTTGCCACTTCTGTATACGTTCGCAAACGCGGGGCCAAAATTAAATAGTTTGCATAAGCACCTATTAATAAACCTATCGCAATCCATACACTTGATAATCCTGTTGCATACATTGCACCAGGTAATCCCATTAGCATCCAACCACTCATGTCAGAAGCACCAGCTGATAAAGCTGTAACTGCTGGACCGAGTCCCCTTCCACCTAACATATAATCTGATAAATCGGATGTCTTCTTATAAGACCAATAACCGATATACAACATACCTGCCATATAAATAGCAAGCGAAACCATAATTTCAATCTTCACCAAATCTCTCCCTTAGTTACATAAGCCATTCAAAATTTCGAAAAATGACTTTTTCTATTTTCTTGTTTTCGCTTATGGTTCCCTACCTTAACAAACATTTTTTGTTCTTTCAAGTGAACAGGTGCTTTTTACTACATGTGAGAACCTTTATAAACGCCTTTATCCCAGTGGATTACCCGGTTTTCGAAAGGAATTAAAGTAAAAATGTTCAGGAAATAAACAATGCTTTTTCACACCTTATTTTCATTTGTTTATCTGACAAATTTCCAAAAGAAAAAGCCATACAAATATATGGCTTTTAGCTTATTGGCATCGTAATTTTCTCTTTCTCTACATATACTTTACGAAATTTTATATAGCAGCCAATACGCCAAGGTACTATATAACAAACCGCAAGGGTGTAGAAAAGAATGCCAATTGACTTTGGATCTAAACCTTGTAAATGTCTTCTAAAATAAGCACGTAAAAGGACAATAATTAAAAATGTAGCAATAAAAGCAATACTTTTTTTCGCATAAATTTGACCATCTTCTCTCACTTCATATCCAGTTAAAATAATAAGTGGAATTGATAATAACAATCCAATCCCAGCAGCTACCCCAATTTGCCAATCAGCAAGTTGTATCGGTGCCGCATATAAAGAAAAACCTGGTAATAAAAAGAATAATGGAAATAATAGTCGTCTTCCTTTATTTTTAATTGGTCGATTCATGGAACGCATACGTCCAAATATAACGAGTCCTATGACGAGTAAAAAAATTGTAATACTGTACGAACCTTGATCCAAGTGAATCTCTCCCTAAAAATAGTCATTTTTAAAAACCTTTCCCATTATACTCTTAATATTTTCTAAAGAATATGATTATTCCTTCAAAAAATTTTACATATAAAATATATTTTTAGGTTTGATTTATTATAGGAAACAATTCTGAAAGAGGTACCACCCGCCCCACCTCATCTTTAAACACAATATGCGCTCTCGTTAAATAACGCGGGCTCTTTACTCCCGCTGCTGCTGCAAGTGAGAACAAACTATATCTCATACTAACAACATAATTCATTACGCGCCATTTCTTCTCATACGGGTCTAGCGCTTTTTGATAGTGCGGATTCGTCGTGGCAACTCCAGATGGACATTGTCCGGAATTACACTGAAGCGCCATTATACAGCCACTTGCCATCATAAAACCACGTGCTGAATTTACAGCATCTGCACCAATCGCTAAAGCAATCGCCACTTTATCTGGTGTAATTAATTTCCCCGAGGCAAACACTTTGAATTTATCCCGAACATCATAATAATTCGCTGTATCAATACACGTCAGTAATGCTGGAATAAGCGGCATCCCCATACTATCTGCCATCGATTTATATGTTGCTCCTGATCCACCTTCTGAACCGTCAATTGTAATAAAATCCGGATAGATATTTAACTCTTTCATCGTTTTAAATAAATCTTCCAACGGCTGCTGCTGTCCGATTACAATTTTCATACCGATTGGTTTACCGCCAGTTTCTTGCAAACGCTGAATAAAATAAAGTGTATCTGCTACATTATTCAAAAATGAAAATCGATTCGGTGAATTAATTGTCTCTCCTACTCGTACATTCCGAACAGAAGCAATTTTCTCATTTACTTTTTGCCCCTCTAAATGACCACCACGTATTTTCGCACCCTGCCCAAATTTCAATTCGAATGCTTTAATATTACTTTCTTTCGCTTTCTCCATAAATTTCTCCATTGAAAAATTACCATCCTCATCACGGTATCCAAATAACCCTGGACCAATTTGCGCAACGATATTCGCACCTGTATGTAAATGTTCTGGAATAACGCCACCTTCTCCAGTATTAATCCACGAACCGCCAGCCATTTTCGCACCAAAGCCACTCGCTAAAATATAATTTTCACCAATCGCACCGTAAGAAGTTGCTGATGCTCCAAACATGCCATACAGTTTCCATGGATATTTACGATTTTCACCGACGATAATTGCATCGTCTTCTTCGTATAACCAAAGATTCGTTTTATCCGCTGTCAATTTTTCTCTCCGTGAAAATAACCCTTCTTTATGAATCACATACTTTTTCCCTTCACGTTCTTGCGTTACATTCACACTTAATTCCTCTGTTAATACCGGAAACAGCGTATTAGCAATATAATAACCAGATGCTTCAAAGTCTCGTTTCGACCCAAAACCAAGTATTTCAGAGCGATACTTCGCTAAAAACATAACACTTTGAAAGTCGTAACGCGAAAAAGGTTTTCCGTCCGTATCGTGATCAAACCAATATTGCCGGAATTCCGGTCCTATTTTTTCCAGTAAGTAGCGCATTCTTCCTAGGTATGGATGGAGTTTTAAAATAGAATGATGCGTCCGTTTTTTAATGAAAAACGTAATAATAAAAAAAATAATTAATAGTAGCATCAATAAGAGCAATATACTAATAATAACGAGTAGCGTTTCACTCATCCCGCTTCCTCCTATGAAATTCCATAATAAAAGGAGAACACTTCATGTGTTCTCCTTTTATCTTTATTCAAATTAATGTAGCAAGATGCTTTTTCGCGTCATATTCAACTAAACTTTTAGCATGTTTAATTCGATGAACAAAATCTGGATTAGCAATTAACGGTCTTCCGAATGCAGCTACGTCAATTGTTCCTTCTTGCAATGCTTCTTCTGCCTCTTTCGGATTTAAATTACCAACCCCAACAATCGTACCATCCCAATGTTTTCTTACTAATTGATGAAAATTCTTTCCGTCAGCAATAACTGCCGTATAATTCATCGTTGAAGGGTGAATCATCGTTAATCCAACTTCTTTGAACATATTTACAAACGTTTCAATTGCAAGCTCAGGGTTTTCCCACATATAAGTAGGATTATCACCTTTAAAGGCAGAGAAACGAAGAAGTGTTTTATCAGCTCCAACTGCTTCTATTACAGCCTCAGCTACTTCTTTCATAAACGTTAACCTTTGTTTTAAGTCACCGCCGTATTTATCAGTACGCTTATTTGCAAAATCATAAGTAAATTGGTCGATTAAATATCCGTGTGCGCCGTGAATTTCTACTCCATCAAATCCAGCTTCAATTGCATTCCTCGCGGCTTGTGCGTATTGACCGATGACTTCTTCTATTTCTTCTAACGTCATTGCTTCTGGCGTATCGAACGGTTTACGAAAACGCGGAACATTTCCCTCTGCAGCGATAGCAGACGGTGCTTGCGGCAATTGCCCACCAATTATTTCGTGATGACTCATACGTCCAACATGCCATATTTGAGCGATAATCGTTCCACCTTCTTTATGTACTGCCTCTGTAACAGGCTTCCACGAATCGATTTGTTCTTGTGTATAAATTCCTGGTACTCCCGGATTCCCTTTCGCTCTTGGACTAATGACAATTCCTTCTGTAATAATGAATCCAACTCCGTCAGCAGCACGCTTTCTATAGTATTCCACTACATCAGCACCCACTGCTCCAGTCTCATTGTCCGCAAAACATCTCGTCATCGGTGCCATTGCTATACGATTACGAAGAGACCATGATCCAATTTGAATCGGATTAAACAACTTCGTTTCTTCAATATTTTCAAAAGATCCCCAAACGTTTATATTTGTTCCTTCATAAATACTTGCCGCTTTATCATTTGAACTTGTCATGTTTCTTCCCCCTAAAAAATTATTACTATAAACGCATCATACTTACTTTTAGATAGTAACGTCAATTTATACGCCTTTATCATCAAACATTCGAATATCAAAAAGCAGAATGATACAAATAAAAAAAGGTTTCCTAGGAAGGAAACCTTTTTAGTTTACCGTATATGGATGATAACTCGTTTATCTCTTTTATATAAAGAAAATAAACAATTATTATCTCTTCACATATAAAAAAACTTTAACAATAGAAGTGGGAGTGGTTCAGTATTCTTCTAAAAATAATAACTTATAAACCTAATACAATGAAAGCCCTACCTCTCTTTCATCCTTACGGCTCCTCGTCCGTGCCAGTGTGAATCAGGATTGCAAAATCAAGTAACTATTCTATCGAAGTGTTTAATTAAACTTCGAACATTCGTAAAGAGTTAAAAAATAAAAATGGATTTTATTGTAGTAATAACAAAAGAGGTTAATGCTCTAAAAGTGGTTTGAAAGAGTTGAATGTCTTTGAAATGATTAATTTTCTATAATTATGTTCCCAAAAAATTCAAAATCTTTTTTGGGATGTAATACATTATTTGTAATGAATCTTAACAAAAGCTTTTTATTTGACTTTCTGTGATACCTTCAATTAATCCCAGTTCACTAATCAAAAATTCGTGTGCGTTATCTAACATTTTCTTTTCGCTTGCATTAAGTGCTTTTTCTTTCTGCATACGTAATAAATCACGTACAACTTCAGCACCTTCTTGTATTTTACCCGTCTTTATTTTATCAGTGTTCAATTTATACCTTTGTTTCCACGTAAGTAATCTATCAGATTCTCCATGTTGAAAAATATCCAATATGTGTGCTATTGCCGTTATATCCGTGACTGGTCGTATATTTGAACTCAATATTCTTCCTGCCGGAATCATTACTTCCATATTACTACCCGACATTTTTATAACATAATACTGTTGTTTTTCTCCTGCGATTTCCTTCTCTTCTACGGCTTTAATTATACCTGCTCCGTGCATTGGATAAACAATGTTATCGCCAATTTGAAACAAATAATCCACCTCCATATATGGTAACCTTCTCAATCTTAACACACAATCACTTTTTTAGCAAAATTTTTATTTTATCACAAAATTATTTTTCATGTCAATCCTTTCGAACTATGAAAATAAATTTGTAAAATATCACTAAAAACCCGCAATCTTATTAACTTTTCCACACCTATATACATTTTAATTTTATCTTCTCTTTTAACATAAAAACACATTACTACATATGAGTAGTAATGTGTTTTTTATACGGAATCGGTAAACATTACCGATTAATTCCACACCTATATACTAACCTGCTTACGGACTGTCTCTCTCGCTAAAAGAAAACTCATAATCACTTGCGCGGCTACTCGACTCGTCATATCCCTAAAATCAAGTGTTGGATCAATCTCTACAATATCCATCCCTTGAACGAGTGGTTCTTTACCAAGAAATTCAATCGCATCAAGTAAAGTCGTACTATCCATTCCACCAGGACCAATTGCTGGACAACCTGGTGCAAATGCTTGATCTAGTACATCCATATCAAGAGAAATGTAAATAGAAGTCACGCCTTGCTTTCTTAATACTTCAATACTTTCCGTCATAATATCTTTGATTTCTCGCTCTCGTACATCTTTCATTGTATACACTGTCACGCCATTTTCTTTTGCATATTCATGGTACGCTCGCGCATTTGAAAAATTACGAATTCCGATTTGAACGAGTTGTTTTCCTGTAATGACACCATTTTCTAGTAAACTACGGAACGGTGTACCATTTGATGGGCCACCATCATCTAAATTACGTAAATCATGATGGGCATCAAATTGAATAATCCCGACCTTTCCTTTACTGTTTGCAAATCCTGTTATACTCGGAAAACTAATCGAGTGATCCCCGCCAAGAACGATTGGTATCATGTTCGGATTCACTTTCGTTACATGACCAACTGTTTTCGCAATTCGGTTATGACTTTCTTTTATATCCGTCACATGCATCGTAATATCGCCGCAATCATATAAGACACTTTCCTTCATATCATGTTCTTCTGTAATTGCGTACGTGCTATATGCATCTAACATCGCACGAATTGTTTTTGGAGCAAAGCTCGCTCCTGAATGACTAATAGATGGTTTAGAAAGGGGTGCTCCAATTACGGCAGCACCGAATATTTCCACGCCTTCCTCCCAATCTTTAATCATTTCACTCCATTTCGTCACTTCACGATCGATAAACTTTGCATTCTTCTTTAAATAGTGGCCGTGCTCCACGATTGTTCACCTCTTGTATATGCGATATTACCATTCTTCCATACTGTATTTACATGACTTACGCCGTAATGATACGGTACGTAAGCATAATTGTAAGCATCCCATAAAACTAAATCTGCCTTGCGACCAACTCTAATTTTCCCAGCTACGTCACCACGATTAATTGCGTAAGAAGAGTTAACTGTTACCGCGTTCCAAACTTCTTCTGGTGTCATTTTCAGCTTGAGCATTGCGATGCTCATAATAAGTTGAATATTTTCAGTTGGACAGCTACCTGGGTTAAAGTCTGTAGCTAACGCAACAGCGACACCTTCATCAATCATTTTACGTCCACGAGCAAAGCTTTCTTTATTTAAATAGAAAGTTGTCCCTGGTAATAAAGTAGCTACCGTATTAGATTTTGCAAGCATTTCAATTCCTTTATCAGAAGCCCCAACCAAATGGTCTGCTGATGCTGCACCAATTTCAGCCGCTGCTTCCGCACCACCAAGAGGGTCGATTTCATCTGCGTGAATTTTCACATCAAAGCCAAGCTCTTTCGCTTTTAATAAAAACTCTTTCGACTCTTCGACAGAGAACACGCCTGTTTCGCAGAAAATATCAACGAATTCAGCTAATTGCTTCTCTTTCATTTCTGGTAGTAGGTCTAACATCCATTGTAAAAATTCTTTCGATCTACCTTTATACTCTTTCGGAACTGCATGAGCACCTAAAAATGTAGAAACTAAATCGATTGCATGCTCTTTTTGTAATTGTGCAGTTGCCTCTAATTGCTTCCATTCCGTCTCATCATCTAATCCGTAACCACTCTTCGCTTCTACAGTTGTAACTCCGAAAGATAGCATACGGTCTAAATGGAATTTCGCTTTTTGAACAAGTTCTTCTTTCGACGCCTGTTTCGTTGCATTTACAGTTGAAAGAATACCTCCGCCTTGTTCTAAAATTTCTAAGTACGGAACTCCTTGTAATTTTAGTGCAATTTCATTTTCACGAGATCCACCAAATACAAGATGAGTATGTGGATCAACAAGACCAGGAGAAACCATTTTCCCGCCGCAATCAATAACTTCTTTCGCTTGTAATCCCTTTACTTCTTCCGCTGTTCCAACGAAAGTAATTACGCCATTTTCAATTCCAACCGCACCGTTTTCGATAACAGGAAGCGTGTTCATCGCTTCCCGTCTTAACAAGCCATCTTCTTGATCCATTGTTAGTAATTGACCGATATTTATTAGTAAAGTGTCCAGCATGTTTTCTCCTCCTTATTTCATCATCGGAATGTTAACGCCTTTTTCTTTCGCAGTTTCCACAGCTAAGTCATATCCTGCATCAACGTGACGAACAACACCCATACCAGGGTCAGAAGTTAATACGCGCTCAATACGTTTTGCTGCTGCTTCTGTTCCATCTGCAACGATAACCATTCCAGCGTGAAGTGAATAACCCATACCAACGCCACCACCGTGGTGAACCGATACCCAGCTTGCACCGTTTACACTGTTAATTAATGCATTTAAAATTGGCCAGTCTGCTACTGCATCACTACCGTCTTTCATCGATTCTGTTTCACGGTTTGGAGATGCTACTGATCCGCAATCTAAATGGTCACGACCGATAACGATTGGTGCTGATAATTCACCATTTGCAACCATTTCATTAATGATGCGACCAAATTTCGCGCGCTCACCGTAACCTAACCAACAAATACGTGATGGAAGACCTTGGAACTCAACTTGCTGACGTGCCATACGAATCCAGTTACATAAATGCTCATTGTCAGCGAATTCACGTAAAATTACTTCGTCTGTTTTATAAATATCTTCTGGATCACCAGAAAGTGCTACCCAGCGGAACGGTCCTTTTCCTTCGCAGAATAATGGACGGATAAATGCTGGAACGAATCCTGGGAAATCGAATGCATTTTTCAAACCTTCATCGAAAGCAACTTGACGAATGTTATTTCCGTAATCAAATGTAATTGCGCCTTTTGCTTGCATTGCAAGCATTGCTTCCACATGTTTTGTCATACTTTCTTTTGATAATTGTACGTAACGTTCTGGATCTTCTTCACGAAGTTTTGCTGCTTCTTCTAACGTGTAACCTACTGGAATATAGCCGTTTAATGGATCATGAGCAGAGGTTTGGTCCGTAACTAAATCTGGCGTAATATTACGTTTCACTAGTTCTGGTAAAATCTCTGCCGCATTTCCTAATAAGCCAATAGAAATCGGTTCTTTCTTCTCTTTATACTCATTCGCAACAGTTAACGCTTCTTCTAACGATTCTGTATACATATCACAGTATCTCTTTTCAATACGACGATCGATGCTGCGCTTATCAACGTCAATAGCAATAACAACACCGCCATTCATCGTTACAGCAAGAGGTTGTGCACCACCCATACCACCTAAACCAGCAGTAAGTGTTAATGTACCTTTTAATGAACCATCGAAATGTTGACGTGCCGCTTCTCCAAACGTTTCATATGTTCCTTGTAAAATACCTTGTGTTCCAATATAAATCCAGCTACCTGCTGTCATTTGTCCGTACATCATAAGACCTTTTTTCTCTAGTTCACGGAAGTGATCCCAGTTCGCCCACTTCGGTACTAAGTTTGAGTTCGCTAAAAGTACGCGAGGTGCATCTTCATGTGATTTAAAGATTGCAACTGGTTTTCCTGATTGAACAAGTAATGTTTCATCGCTTTCTAACGTTTTTAATGAATCTACAATCGCCTGATAGCTTTCCCAGTTACGAGCTGCACGGCCAATTCCACCATATACAACTAATTCTTCTGGTTTTTCAGCAACTTCCGGATCTAAATTGTTCATTAACATACGAAGTGCTGCTTCTTGAACCCACCCTTTCGTTTGTAACTCCGTACCTCTTGCCGCGCGAATTGTTTGTTGTACTTTTTCCATTTCGATCTCTCCCTTTTCTCATTTTATAGTGCTGCGTTTACATCTAATCTTTCTTTTATCGAATAATTCGTTTTTAACCAATGCGAAATATTTTCAATATCTGTTGAGAATATGCGGTCATTTGTAATAGAAGGCACTTGCTGACGACCTTGATGGTAGAAGCTCTTCGTCACTGTACTCATGTTTTCAATACCACGATATTCTGCTGCTTGCATCGCACAAATCATCTCAATTGAAAGAACACGTCTTACATTTTGAATAATTTGATGCGCATGGCGTGAAGCGATTGTTCCCATACTTACGTGATCTTCTTGGTTAGCTGATGACGGAATTGAATCAACACTCGCCGGATGTGCTAACGTTTTATTTTCAGAAACAAGTGACGCAGCTGCGTATTGCATAATCATTGCACCAGACTGTAGTCCTGGTTCTGGACTTAAAAATGGTGGCAAATCATTTAACTGCGGATTTACTAAACGCTCAATACGACGCTCTGAAATATTTGCAAGTTCCGCCATCCCTACTTTTAAGAAGTCCATCGCAAACGCAATCGGTTGACCGTGGAAATTACCACCTGAAATTACTTTTTCCCCGCCATCAAAGATTAGCGGATTATCTGTTGCTGCATTCATTTCAATTTCTAATTTTTCTTTCACATAATTTAATACTTGCCAAGATGCACCGTGCACTTGCGGGATACAGCGAAGTGAATACGCATCCTGTACACGTAGTTCCCCTTGCTTTGTTGTTAATTTACTATCATGAAGAATTTCACGAATTCTGCTCGCTACTTCCACTTGCTCTTTATAACCACGTGCTTTATGAACATTTTCATCAAATGCATCAATAATGCCTTGTAATCCTTCAATTGTCATCGAAGCAATGAATTCAGCTTGATAAGCCGTTGCTTCTGCTTCTATATAAGAAAGAACTCCTTGCGCTGTCATCGCCTGCGTACCATTGATTAATGCAAGCCCTTCTTTCGCTTCAAGTTCAATCGGTTCAAGACCTTCTTCTGTAAGAGCAACCATCGCATGAACGCGTTTCCCCTTATAGAACACTTCACCTTCGCCTAATAATACGAGCGCAAGATGAGATAAAGGCGCTAAATCGCCACTCGCACCAAGTGAACCTTGTTGCGGAACGACTGGATGAATTTTACGATTTACAAATTCAAGAAGCATATTTACAACAAGCGGTCTAACGCCAGATACTCCTTTAAGCATCGTGTTCGCTCGTAAAATTAACATACCGCGTGATACTTCTTCAGGAAATGGATCGCCTATCCCGCATGCATGTGACTGAATTAAATTGTGTTGAAGCGCCTTTGCATCATCTTTTTGAATAAGCACGTCACTAAACTTTCCAAATCCAGTTGTAATACCGTAAACGACTTTTCCATCCTCTACAATTTTCTCAACTACTTCGCGGCACTCTGCCACCTTTTGCATACTAGTTGGACAAGCTATTACACCTTCCCCTTCGAGTAACAACCTCTTCATTTCTTCAATTGTCAATGTGTGTCCTGTTAACGTAATCATTCTTTTTTCCTCCTTAAAAAGGCAAAAGGGGACCTTATCTTTTTAAGACAGACTTCTGTCCTAAAAAAAGTAAGGCCCCCTTCTAACTAATAGACTATGGGCAAATCATATGTGATTAATTCCTAAACCAATCGCCTCATGCTCAGATCCTTTTACAGGTGCACCAATCGTTCCATATAATGCAACAGCAACCCATTCGCCTTCTTTTTTTCCGTCGTATGGTGTACCGCGCACAATCGCAAAACGAAGTCCTACTGTACGAAGAACGTCTGCTAACTGAATTTGACCTCTCGTCACTCCGTACAAAGCTTCCATAATTGCATGATAAAGTGCATGTGTTTCTCTGTAAACGTCTGTTTCAATAACTTGGTTGCTCTTAGCCGCTGTTTCCATTGCTGCGACAACCTTTTGCGAATTCATCGAACCCACTTTCCCCGTACAATACTTCCAACCTTTTGGGATAGATAATACAGGGCTTTCATTCTCATCCGCAAGTGCCAACAGCATGGCCATACGACCAATTCGATGTGTTCCTTGAAGAAGCATGTGACTCTCTCATTTCTTTTAATTATTTGAATATTTCTTAATTTAAGAATATATGAAAACGGTTAAATCGTCAATAGTTTAAACTCACATTCAAACAATTTTTTCATCTCCTCCATTTGTGTACACAAATTATTTACACAAATTTTCCAGGCATGCTATAGTCTCACTAACAGATGCAAAGGGGCTAGATTTCAATGACAAAGCGAAAAGATATTCATTTTCGAATTGAAGAAAAATTACTTGAAAGGTTTGAATCTGCACTCCATTACGAAGGTTTAAAGAAAACCGACGTATTAACACATGCAATTCAGCAATTTTGCACGAAGGTGGAATGTGAAAAAATGAATGATGTAAAACGCCAATACAACGTAAGTAATCATTTACAAACACGTATCGATACGCATAAACATTACGAAGAAAAACAAGTGAATTTAGATAAAGTCGTCCTGGAACATTTACAACTTCAAGGAGACGAAAAAATATTAGAGGTTGGGTGCGCTAATGGGAATTTTCTTTCCGTTTTACAAACTAGCGGTCATAAAGGACAACTAACCGGCTTTGACCAATCGAAAGCGATGCTTTCTGAAGCTGAAATAAAGAATAACTTAATTGAATGGAGACTAGGTGATGCTGCTAAACTCCCTTTCGAAGTTAATTGCTATGACTGGATCGTCGCAAGACATATGTTATATCACATGAAAGATGTCGAACAAACAATTCAAGGATTCCATAAAGTAATTCGTCCCGGTGGCTCACTTTTAGCTACAACAAATTCTAGCGTTACATTACCTCGTATAGTTGAAATGTGTAACCGCATGTTAGACGCATTTGATTTGCCGAAAACAACATCATCAGTCACTCCATTTTGTTTAGAAAATGGTAAAGAGATATTACACTCTGTGTTTCTAGCTGTTGAAGAAACCATTATTCATAATGCACTCGTTTTCCATCACGCTACTCCGATTGTAAACTATATTTCTAGCATGTTTCCGTCGCTAAATATACCTGATAATACACATCTTCACGCCGAAATGAAGGAATGGCTAAAAGAAGAAGTAGAAAATGAATTGTCACTTCATAACGGTATATGGCGTGATCCGAAAACGTTAGCCATTTATCGATGTCAAAAAGAAAAAAGCTAGCATTTGCTAGCTTTTATACATTCTCAGGCAAAAGCTCCTCCATCATCACATTCCCCTTACCACTGTAAAAATTCACATTATGTTCGTTCGCTATCCCAAAATAAGAGGCAATCGCTATTCCAAATGGTACAAATGCATGCCCCTGTGCGGTAATAATATTTGAATGTTGCACAACTTGTTCATACACAAAATTTTCTACTGGAAAACAATCCAATTTTTTATAATCCATAGTCACTGTATACGATATTCCTTTGAATAAGCCTGCTTTTGCTAGCGCATACGGTCCAGCACAAATTGCTGCCACTAATTTTTCTTGTTCATAAAATTGATGAATGATTGAAAAAAGAGCTTTTGCATCTTTCAACTGTACTTCTTCTCCACCTGGAATAAGTATCCCCTCATACTCATCTACACGTACTTCACTTAATTCCATATGTGGCTTCACTTGCAACCCCGTTTCACTTATAACCAATTCCTTAGTTAAACCCACTGTAATGATTTCATACTTCTTTTTCAGCAATGCCGTTGCTACCGTTATCTCAAACTCCGCAAATGTTGGATATACAAATAAAAGTATTTTTTCATAGCCCTTTCTCCCTTAACCATTCCATAAAATATGCTTCTAACTCGTTCACTGTTAATCTATTTGTATCCGCATAAGTTACAGAAAATTGTTTATACCATTCTTTTTCAGTTTCTACTAATTTAAATTGCTCCTCAAATGTACTTCGATTTCTTGTCCTATCATTATTTTTTCTATTATATACATTCTTTTTCGTAACATCTAAGTAAAAAATCGCATCCGAACGGCATTCTCTTAATTTATATAATTCATCTTTTAATTCAGTTTCTATATCCCACTCTTCCCCTATAATCGTTGGGTAAAAAAGTGTATAGAACTCAATATCTTCTGGTCCACGATCAAAAATTACAACTGAATCTTTCACATTTCGAAACTCCTTTATTTTTGCTTCCATAAACATTTTTTGATTTAGAATAAACCCTTCTTTTGACTTCATATCCAATTTTAATTGTTTTCGCTTTTCTACAATTGGATAAGGATTTTCATATATAACTGAAAGCCCGCATCGTTCTAATCTTTTAGCCAATGTAGTTTTTCCGCTTGCCATCGGTCTTTGGAGTGAAATTATATATGCCATCCCTCTCATTCCCTTGCACTTTAGTACACTTATAATATACAGAATCTTGAAAACTATCAACAAAATATATATCATCTTGTTTCTTATTCTTATGTAACTTATAATAAAAAATAGAGATTATGACGGACGCATCAATAATGTAAGCTTGGAAATCCAAGCTTACATTATTTTTTGCTTTCCCTTTTCTAATAAAAAGAGTATACTAAACTAGAACGTATGTTCTTAATGATTACATACAGTAAGGAGATAGAACAATGGTATACGACACAAAAGCAATTTCTTGGAATGAGTCTTTAAAACAACTCCAACGCCGCTATACAAACAAACAAGTTGACCGAAAAGAATTTGAGGATATTGAACTGATGGAATTCTTCCGCGATAACGACTACATTTCTTTACCTACACATATAAGCGGCCTATCAACAGCACGTTTTACTTCTTACTCTATTTTCACAACTGAAGATAAAGATCGTAAAGTTGGCACACTTATTATTGAGTATATTGAAGACGATAATAATAATTTATGTGTTGAACAACTATACTTCGTTTAAATGAGAACGCTTGGTCAAAATGACCAAGCGTTCTTGCTTTCTATGAATCTCACTGTTTATAATATGAATAAAAGAAAACCGCAATCATTAAGGGGGGATACGCTTGCTCGAAGGATGGTTCAGTTGGTTTATTGTGCTATGGACTGTTATTTTACTGGGACTTATGTCTATTGGTGGATACTTTATGTTCAGAAAATTTTTAAAACGATTACCAAAAGAAGATGGTATGTCTATTTTAGATTGGGAAGAGCACTATATTAATAAAACGAGGCATTTATGGGATGACGAACAAAAACAATTGTTAGAAGAGCTCGTAAGTCCTGTTCCAGAACTGTTTCGCGATGTCGCTAAATCAAAAATTGCTGGCAAAATCGGAGAACTTGCATTACAAGAAAAAGCCTCTCAAATTACACAAGATTTAATTATTAAAGGGTATATTATCGCTACACCGAAACGTGATCATAAATTTTTAGTAAAAAAACTACAAGAAAAAGAAATTGATTATTCAAATTATAAAACTTTATTAGCAAAATAATCTTCATTTTTCAAACAAGTTAACCGCAAGACTAAACAATTTATAGGTTGAAATTGGAACAAAAAATTATTAATAATATCAATAAAAAAACAGCGTCTTTGACGCTGTTTTTTCTGTACAGATATATACTTCACGTTAATTTCATATCTTTTTCATTATAAAAACCATCTTCTTTTTCCATTTCCTTCTGTAATTTCGTAAAGGAACGGTACATTGCAATTCTCCATGACACTATCATCGCGAACGCGAGTAAGAAGAACATGCCGCTAAGTTGCCCTAAATCAAGGGATTGACTTAAGTATGTTTTGAATACAATCCGCACGACAAGTAATCCAATTAATATAAAAACAAATGCTTTTGAACGCTTCAAATAAATCTCTTGTCCTCTAATTTCAAATTTAGATGTTTTAATAAGAAAAATAGAGAAAAACAAACCAACGCCAATTGCTTCTAACATTTCTGCTGGAGTTAATCGAAATTCAGGAAAAACATACATCAATGCTCCCGTACTCATAAAAAATGGTGGAAGTATAATTTTTTTCAATGTTGCAGGTTTCTTAGCTGCTTTTAAACGAATAAACATCGCACCAACAGCCATACAAACAGCAACGATACTGGATAAAACAACTATGTTCATATTTTCTCATCCTTTTTTGTGGCTATATGCAAAATATACTTTCATTATATGCTTTTCCGTTAGTATTTCCAACAGTTTCACAGAATAATACTAAAAACCGGTAAAACCACCAAATAAACTTGAGAAATATACGATAATTTTCGTCATCCAGTTAAAGTATAAGAAGATACCCATGATAATCATAACGTATCCCCCGATTTTCATGAATTTCATACTATTTCTTTTAATCCAAGACATTTTCGTAATAAAGAATGATAATACGAAGAACGGGATAGCGAATCCAAGTATGTATGCGATCATATAAATCATTGCTGATTCTGGATTTGTTGCCGCTAATCCGATTACAGACACTAAAATAGGTCCTGTACAAGGCGTCCATCCTGCAGCAAATGCTAAACCAATTAAAACAGATCCAAAATAACCACTCGGACGATTTTTAAACGTAAATTTACGGTCTTGCATTAAAAACTTCGGCTTAAACACACCGACAATAATAAGACCGAACACGATGATAAATACACCACCTAACTGTCTAATTAAATCTTTATAATTTGTAAAGATGCCTCCAATAAAGCTTGTACCAAATCCAATTGCAATAAATATAATTGAAAATCCAAGTAAGAAAAACGCTGTATGTATCATACTTCTTTTGCGAAGCATTGCATTTTCTTCTTTCAACTCAGAAACCGACATACCTGTTATGTACGATAAAAATGCCGGATACAGCGGTAAGCAACATGGGGAAATAAATGATAAAAACCCGGCGCCAAACGCTAAAAAAATACTAATATCTTGCATTATTCCACTCCTCTCCTTACATATTGTAGCAAAAACACGTAAAAATACTATGAACAATTCGTGAAATCACTTTTCCAACGTGGCAATAAGAAAAACCACCCTTTCACTCACTTTCTAAAAAAACGTTTTCATTTCCTTCTATTATATAGAAAAATCTCAATTAAATTATAAAACTCCTCTAATTGTTATTAACATAACAAAGGTAACATAGTTTCTCAAATGATTAGCATGTTACTAGTATGTATCTATATACATATTGATTAAAAAAATATTTTTTTCAAATGCTGTCTTTATACAATACAAACCTGATTTTACAATACTTCTATTATTACTAATTTCAAGATTATGCATAAATATCATACTTTTATTATTATTCTATAAAATGTCACACTTTTCTTTTATTTGACCCTTTATTTTTAATTTTGTATACTTCCCTCTAGTTATATATGTCCGTTATGGAACAATTTCATATAGATGGGAGGAATTTTTTATGCTTCGTTATTCTCTTTTAGTTTTATTAGGAGCGTGTAGTTATGGGATTTTAGCTATTTTCGTTAAACTTGCATATGCAGAAGGATTTTCACTTGGAGAGGTAATTGGCAGCCAATATATGTTCGGTTGGATTATTTTGCTTGCTATTACACTTCTATTTTCTAGACATCGTGTTCCATTAAAACAAGCGTTAATTTTATTCGTTGCAGGAACATCTGCAAGCTTCACTGGCATTTTTTATTATGCATCATTAAAAACTGTACCAGCATCTATTGCAATTATACTTTTATTCCAATTCGTTTGGGTCGGAATTATTATTGAAGCAGTCTCAACAAAAACATTACCTTCAAGAGAAAAAGTTATTTCCGTTATTTTCTTACTTGCAGGTACATTTTTATCAAGTGGTTTACTAGAAAAATCAGCAGGTGATTTCGATACGACTGGAATCATACTAGGTTTATTATCTGCTGTTACATTTGCAACATACATTTTTGTGAGCGGAAAAGTTGCTGTTGAAGTACCTTCATTACCACGTGGTGTTCTCTTAATGGCTGGCGCTTTAACTTTAGTAATGATCGTATTCCCTCCAACATTTATTTTTAACGGCGCAATTTCTGAAGGACTTTGGAAATACGGTTTAGGTTTAGGAACATTTAGTATCGTTATTCCTTCTATCGCCTTTACAATTGGTATTCCAAAGATTGGTTCTGGCTTAGCGACTATTCTTGGCGCTGCGGAACTACCAGTTACAACAATTATGTCTGTATTCGTTTTAAAAGAAGCTGTACTATCTTCACAATGGTTCGGTGTATCACTTATTTTAATTGGGATTGCAATCCCGCAAATTGCTTATGCAATGCGTGGACGTTATCGTAAACATCATACACACAAAAAATTGGCAGCATAAACGAGAGAGGATTTTCATTTGAGAATCCTCTCTTTTATTATTGTATACTTAATGTAAATACTTTATTTAAGAAAGAGGTCATTCTAAGTGGCAACCAATCTAAAGCAATTAACTGAGACGCTGATTTCTATTCGTCGAAATTTACATGAGCATCCCGAATTATCATACGAAGAATTTGAAACGACGAAGGCTATAAAAAATTGGTTAGAGGAAAAAAACATCACGATTATAAATTCTAGTTTAGAAACAGGCGTTATTGCTGAGATTTCGGGGAATAATAGCGGACCGCTTATAGCAATCCGTGCTGATATTGATGCCCTTCCTATCCAAGAGGAAACAAATTTGCCGTACGCTTCAAAAATTCACGGTAAAATGCATGCTTGTGGGCACGATTTTCATACAGCTTCTATTATAGGGGCCGCTTATTTATTAAAGGAGAAAGAAGCTTCTCTTAGCGGAACTGTACGCTTTATATTCCAGCCAGCTGAAGAAAGTAGCAATGGTGCTTGCAAAGTCATTGAAGCCGGACATTTACATGGCGTGCAAGCTATTTTCGGTATGCATAATAAACCTGATTTACCAGTAGGTACAATCGGTATTAAAGATGGTCCACTGATGGCCGGAGTTGATCGATTTGAAATTGAAATTCACGGAGTTGGTACACATGCAGCTGTACCAGACGCTGGGGTAGATCCTATTGTCGCGTCCTCTCAAATTGTTATGGCACTCCAAACAATTGTAAGCCGAAATATAAGTTCTTCTCATAATGCCGTTGTTAGCGTTACAAACATCCATTCAGGAAATACGTGGAACGTTATTCCTGAAAAAGCTACGTTGGAAGGAACGGTTCGCACTTTCCAAGCAGAAACACGCGAAAAGATTCCTGCTCTAATGAAACGTATTATTCATGGGATTTCTGATGCATTAGGTGTAAAAACAGAATTTCGTTTTTATCCAGGTCCTCCTGCCGTTCATAACGATACATCTCTAACAAACTTATCGATTCAAGTTGCCGAACAAATGAATTTAAATATCATCTCCCCTACCCCGTCAATGGCCGGAGAAGATTTTTCTTTTTATCAACAAGAAATACCTGGTTCATTTGTCTTTATGGGAACGAGTGGTACACATGAATGGCATCATCCAGCTTTCACAGTAGACGAGCGGGCATTATCTATAAGTGCAGAATACTTCGCTTTGTTAGCTGAAAAAGCACTTAAACAATTTGCATATAAAAGGAGCCGTTAAGACATACTTAACGGCCCCTTTTATTAGGTTAAATCACGTTTTAAAAATACTGTATAAGAAATGCTTAAAAATACAAATAAATACAGTAATAACATACATGAAGCAAACGGGAATGTTACTCCATCAATAAAACTTCCATTCTTTGAAATACTATATAAATCTGTGTTTGCTGGCAATAAATATTTCGCCCAATCATATCTAGTTGCTGCTAGTAATGCAATGTTTCCTGATAAAGCAAGAAATAGTGAAATACCAATCGCGCCTCCGCTAGATCTTGTTAGCACAGAAATCATAAATGCAAACGCTGCATACACAATCGTCGGCAACCACGATAAAATATAATACTTACTAGCTTCTACAAAAATATTTTGTTTTATAATATTTCCATCTCGGAAAATAAATTCGCTCCATGCAGGCTGCTGGAATTTATATATAACTAGTCCACATAAAGTGGAGAAAATCATATTAAATATAAACAATAACGCTGCAAATATCACGATTGCTAAAAATTTAGCTGTCAAAATTTTAAAGCGACTTGCTGGTCGTATCGTTAAAAATTTATATGTTCCCCAGCTATATTCATTCGCAAAAATTGTACTTGCATACACAAGGATAAACGGGAGCAATATTGGAAATACGATAAAACCTGTATCTCTCATGAAAGAAAGCGGAGAACTGCTTGCCGGCGCTGTATCTGTATCTAAATGCTTCATCTTAAGTTGATATTCATTTACAAGCTCGTCTCCAGATCGTTCTGCTAAAATAGCTTCTTTTTTCATGCCTAGCTTTTTCTCTATTTCTACAGTTCGTTCTGTATAATCGGCTTTCCATCCTTTTGTTTCCGGTTCTAAATACTTGACCGTAACCCACCCTAATCCAATTATTAATACTGCAATAACTGCAAATGGAATAATCGTTCGCTTTCGCTTAAATATTTTATACAGTTCGTTATATACTAAATTAAACAATATCTTTTCCCCCTGTTAATTCTAAAAATTGCTCTTCTAACGTCTTTCTTTCTTCATATACACGATAAACTTGAATATTTTTCTCAAGCAATGTACGAATAACATTTGGGATTTCTTCATCTTTTACATTAATAAGTAGATCATTACCTTTTATCAAAACATCTTGTTTTAACATTTCTGCCGCTTTATTCGCATCATCTACACGTATACGGATTGTCTCCAACTCTTCGCTTTGATTATGCTGAATATTTTGCGTCGCCACATATTCTCCGTGCTGAATAATGATAACTCTGTCACACATTAATTCAACTTCTGAAAGTAAATGACTAGATACAAGTACCGCTTTCCCTTGTTCATGTGCAATTTTCTTTATGTACATTCTCATTTCATGTATTCCACTAGGATCTAATCCATTCGTTGGTTCATCTAATATCAATACATCTGGGTCATGAATAAGCGCTTGAGCAATTCCTAAACGTTGTCTCATGCCGAGTGAATATGCTTTTACTTTGCGATCAATTACTTGTCCCATCCCTAATAATTTCACTACTTCATCGATACGTTCTTCTGTCACATTACCATTCATTCGTCCGAAATATGTTAAATTTTCATAGCCGCTCAAAAAAGGATAAAATTCCGGTGTCTCGATTACTGCCCCAATTTTCGCAGCAGTACTTTCAAATTGCTGTTGGACAGATTGACCGTCAATCCAAACTTCGCCCTCTGTCATACGAATCATGCCGACCATCATTCTCATTAAAGTCGTTTTTCCAGCACCATTTGGTCCGAGCAAACCAACTACTTCACCTTTTTTAACTTCGAAACTAATATTTTCTACAAGTGTCTTTGAACCGATTCGCTTCGTTAACCGCTCAACCTTTACAATTGATTGTTCATTTGTCATGCTATACAACCTTTCCTTCCCATTCTTTGTCAGGTCTTTACACTGTAACATGATTGTTTTTATGTGTAAAATAGAAAAAGGCATGATTTCTCATGCCTTTTTCTTGAAATGAAACGAACTTTTATCTCGTAAACTTTGAAGAAATCGAAAACATTGCAGCATCGATAATAGGAAGACAACGATCATAATTATACTAACAACTACTATTGCAAATATTGTAATCGGTGCACTATTTATCCCGTGTATTCCTGCTATTTTCATAAAGATAATCGTAAATAATTTCAAAAATAACATCCCATTAACTAATCCAAAAACAAACGCTGCTCCATAAATAAATAATTGCTCCTGGCACAATAAACATAGTACATCATTTCTCTTCCTATTCTCTGCTACATAAAATTTAATTTCCTCTTTCCTCGCTTGCAGAAGAGAACACGTTATTTTATATGTATTAAAAATACATATAAAAATGAATACACTAAACAGCGTGTAAAAGCACATTTGAAATAAAAGTGTAGTCCCTAATTCCCCAATAGCTCCTTTATTACACTGGAGCGATATCATAAAAAATAAAATCATAGTACTTATAGCAATCCACATAAATTGCTTCATCCTTTTGGCAGCAAATGTTCTTATATTTTTTCTCACTAACCGACATAAAGACATACATTCTTTCCCCTACCTTACTTCATAACAAACTCATTCTATACTACTAGTGTATAAAAATATGACATTATTAACATCGCACTACAATCGGAGTTTTTTCTAAGTCTTTAGTCCTAGAAAACAAAATGGTAAAAAAATCATATTTAGAATATAATTGTAAAAAGAGGAGGTATTGCATGCGTATAAAATTACTAGCAATCTTGTCTTTATTATTTCTTACAAGTTGTAGTCCACTAAAAACCAATGAAGTTTCCATTGTTAAGCCATACAAATTAACAAAAGAACAATCTGCTATTTTACAAATGACTCCTTTTCAAGAAGGTAATAGCATGTTTTATAGTGTTACGCTTAAAAATGAGAAAGATGAAATAAACGCTACGATTGATTATTATCAAAACGGTAAAAAAACAAACGAAATTGCTAATATAACTTCCTCACATTTTTCAAAAAAGAAAGTAAAGCTTTCTTTTTTACCACCACATTTCCAACTCGATAAAGATGTACAAAAGCAAAAACATTGGTATGTTAATATTGAAGGTAGTTCAATGCTCGTTCCTGAAGAATTGCCTCCAAGTGTAAACAGCTCTGCATCTACTACGATTCAATCTGCTATAAACTTAAAATACAATCAAAAAACGCCTTTAGCCGCTATAATAAAAACAAATAAAGAAACCATAAGAGTGCCAATACTTGAAGAAAAAACCGCTATTGATCAACTATTACAAGAAAATGAACATGTTTATCTCTTTAGTATAGAGCTAAAAAAGCACAATAAAGCGGAAATGCGATTCAGTGCATTTCCGCTTCGTTTTTTAATGAGGTGGACTTTTAAACAAATTAATTAATCTCATCCTCAACTTCTATTCTTTTCTTCTCTCTTGCGATCTTTAAAAACTCTAAAAGCTCTGGATTGCTGTTCATTTTTTTATAAGCCACTGACATTTCTGCAACAAAATTAGAATCATATAGCTCTTTATATACAACTTCTGTTTTATATAATTTATTTGCCGATACGGGTATTACTGTAATTCCAATCCCTGCTGCTACAAGTCCCATAACTGTTTGATATTCCGTTGCTTCTTGCACAATACGCGGGCTAAATCCAACTTCTCTACAAAGGGATAAAATTGTATCATACAAAGCTGGCCATACTGGTCTCGTAATAAATACAAACGGTTCATCCCGTAAATCTTCTATATGTATTTCATCTTTCTCTGCAAGTGGATGAGCCTTCGGTAAACATAACGTACAAGATAGTTTTTGAATTGGCTCTAATTCTAATAATTGTGTTGGGATTGGTGGACGCAAAAAACCAATATCAATACGATTATCATGAAGTGCATGCACTTGATCTGGCGTAGATAATTCATGTAATGCAACAGACACTCTCGGAAATTTCTTTCTATACTCCCTTACGATAGATGGTAAAATATCATATATCGCCGCACCTACAAAACCAATTGAAAGTGAGCCCACTTCTCCCCTTTGGGCACTTTGTGCAATCTCTACCGCTTTTTCAATTTGTTCGAACGCTTTTTTTACTTCTTTCAAAAACATTTCTCCAGCTTCTGTTAATTCAACCTTTCTCTTCGTTCTTGAAAATAACATAACTCCCATTTCTTTTTCTAATTGCTGAATTTGTTGACTAAGCGGTGGTTGTGTCATTTGTAAACGAGCAGCTGCTCGTCCAAAGTGTAACTCCTCTGCCACTACAACAAAATATTGCAAATGCCGTAATTCCATTTTGGACACCCTTTTCCATTTCAATTAATACGTCTAATATATTAATAACATATAATTTATATATTAGACAAATTTTTCGAATGAACGTATAGTAGAATTTGTTAATTCTTTTTTACAATTTTTATGTAAAAAAAGAAAGAGGTGGTTACTGTATGAAATGGTGGAAATTAAGCGGACAAATTTTACTATTATTTTGTTTCGCTTGGACAGGTGAATGGATTGCAAAACAGGCACACCTCCCAGTTCCAGGAAGTATTATCGGTATTTTTTTATTGTTAATTTCATTAAAATTTAACCTAGTGAAAAAAGAGTGGATACAGGACGGTGCAGACTTTTTATTAAAAGAACTTATTTTATTTTTCATCCCTTCTGCAGTCGCTGTCATACGCTACAAAGATACACTATCACAATATGGAATCGATCTCATCTTAATTATTATGATTAGTACACTTTGTGTCACTCTCGTTACAGGACTCTTAACAGAATTGCTACTAAAGCGGAAAGGATCCGTGCAATGATTGGCTTTCTTTGTTTACTATTAACACTATTCACATATTGGATATCGAAGAAAATGTATCAACGCTGGAATTGGAGCTTACTTTCTCCTCTTCTCGTCTGTCCTATTATTTTAATCGCTTTATTACTCGGACTAGACACATCTTATGAAACATATGAAACAGGTGGTCAATGGTTAACAGAATTATTAAAACCTGCAACAGTTGCTTTTGCATGGCCAATCTATAAATACTTTGATTTACTCAAGAAACATGGAATGGCTATCTTACTTAACGTCATTGTCGGTTCGTTTTTATCCGTTATTACTTCAGCATTACTAGCAAATTATTTTCAGATTGATTCAACACTAGAACATAGTTTAGCACCTCATATTGTAACGACGCCAATTGCAATGGCCATTTCAGAAATGATTGGTGGTATGTCACAATTAACAGCGGTATTTGTTGTTTTAACTGCGTTAACAGGAGCATTGCTTGGCCCTTCTCTTATCCGTATTTGCCGTATTAAAACAGCAATTGCAAAAGGTATTATGTTAGGAACAAGCGCAAATGGAACCGGTACATCAAAAGCATTTGAAATCGGTCCTGTAGAAGGAACTATCGCCAGTTTATCCATGCTTTTAACAGCAGGAGCTAGTTTAGTTATCGTTCCGCTTTTCTTATCGTGGATACATTAAAAAAGCAAGTGTCTAAACACTCGCTTTTTTATTTATGTATTTATTTAAAATCTCATAATCCTCCGGGAAAGATAGCGTTAATTCCTTCATTTCATCTATCCCCTTCCAAGCAATTTCATGTATTAACTCATCAGGATCTTGGATTTTCATACTACCGCCTACTTTTTTTACGACATAATAATGAACGTATACAGGCACCCCGTATGTAATACCTTCTTTTTCATATATTTTACTTATAACTTCCACACTATAACCTGTTTCCTCCCAAACTTCTCGGATACAGCATTCCTCTAGTGTTTCTCCTTTTTCATGTCCTCCACTTGGGATAGACCACCTTTTTTCTTCTCCCTTTTGTCCTTGCAATACCATTAAGATTTCATTTCTTTCATTTACACATATAGCTGCTGCACCTATCCATCTCTCCATGTACATCCCTCCCCTACAAAAATTCGCCTTCTTTACTATTTTCTCCTTGAAAAAAGAGGAAAAAAGTAAACTAATGACGAAAAATCACATTAACTTCATAGACAATCCCTTCTTAGAAATTAAAAACGGAAGGATGAAAATATGATTTCTAAATATGTTGTGGAATGTGTCTTTTGTGAAGAAAATCGAAAACCTCGCCAAGCTATCGTCACGGTTCCTGCCACTACTCAGCTACTAGCCATTGAAAAAGTGCGTGCAGAATGTAAACATCGTTTCGGAAAAGCTTTATTATTACAAACAGAAATTAAAGAAGAAATAGTTTTTGAACAAAAAGAAAGCTGACCATAAATTGGTCAGCTTTCATATCCGATCATATTTTCACATGAAGATTAGGGGCATCCTCTTTAAGGATCGGGATTTTCCCATTATGTACGTTCCATAATGGTCATCGAACAATATATTTCTATGCAATTAAATATTGAATAGAATAGGGCAAAACTTGTTCGCATTTTTAGAAAAGGGATAGGGATATAATTCAAGTAGTACTTCGAATACTCGAACTTTACACTCATTATATTAAAGCAAATCCTTTTATATGGGAAATATGAATTACTTACATAATTCATTCGTAAAACATATTAGTTTGCTATATTATTTTCACTCTATCAATAACATACATCCCGCTAAAACTGGTGTCATAATCATTGAAAGCTTCAAAAGCATACGTGGTGCATAATTTGTAAACTTCGCCCCCATATACGCTCCTAACATCGTCCCAATTAATACTTGCAATAACAATATATAATCTAGGTACCCTTCTGAACTATATCCCAGCCCACCTCCAATCGCAATCGGCAATATAACAAGCATCGTTGTTCCCACAGATTGTTGAATCGTTAATCCTAATAGAACCATTAATCCAAGTTGAATAAATGGTGCGGAACCAATCCCAAATGAACCAGCCATAATTCCAGTGACTAATCCAAGGCATATACATTTCATTATGTTTTCTTTCGAAAAATCTTTAATTTCTGCTAAAAGTAATTCTTCCCTATTTTGAAACTTAATTAATTTAATACACATAAAAATTGCAGATAAAAATAACATCCCAGCTGTAAACCAATGAAGAAGATGCGGTGGTATAAGTGAACCAATTTTTGAACCGATATAAGAACCCAGTGCTCCACATCCACCAACAATCCCACCTATAGTAAATACAACATTTCCTTCGCGATAATGACTTATAACCCCAGATAATGTCGTAAATGCCATGGCAGTTAAAGACGTTGCAAGCGCAACGTGAATAGGAATGTGGAATACTAAAGTGAGTATTGCGATAATAAAACCAGCTCCCCCTGCTCCAACAAATCCTAATAAAACTCCCATTACTAACATCGTTATAATAATTGCCACAAACTCTCCCTCCAGTAATCCAATTATCCACCATATTCTTCCTTGCATACAAATAAAAAGCACCCTGGACGGATGCTTTTCGTACTTTTCAAAATTGATAATATGTACTTAATCTTGATTAATCAAAATAACAGCGGGGCCAGCAACTACTACTCCAGCTACTTCTATCTTTTCAAATTCCTTTACTGTAATAGATATAACGCCTTCTCTTTCCATCAATTCTTTACTCAGGACATCAGTCGGTATTGCTTTCACCGTCTTACCTCCTTTTCATTTATACAATATGATAAAGTGAAACTTTAATCAGTAGAGATTCGGTCCATTTCACACTGATTATAATTAGGCTGTTCGTTAATACGCATTAAAAATAACCCAACGCATCTATATATATGCATCACCTCCGCTTTCATTCCTTATTCCACTCAAAACCTTCACTCCCTTCCGTAACATATTGAAAAATAAAAAAGCACTCGCCAAAGCGAATGCTATTTCATTATTTACTCTCTATTACTTTTAACATTCTATTAATAAATGCTGCCGATTCCCCACGCGTTGCAGAACCTTTCGGCATAAATTCATTATTATCATTTCCTTTTACAATACCTAATCCATAAACACGTTGTACAGCTTGTTTATCATATGCTAAATCTTGATCCGAGAATGGTAGCGGAGCTAAGTTACCTTTAATTTTTTTATATTGCAGTGCACGGTCAATCATAATAACAGCTTCATCTCGTTTAATCGTATCATTTGGAGCAAATATACCATTTCCTCTACCACTTATTATTCCGGCACTTGCTGCACGATTAATACCATCTATTAGCGATGGATGTGCTGTATTTAAATCATTAAAATTCGATGTTCCTTCAGGCAACTGCAATGATCTTGAAATGAAGTTCGCAAATTCACCACGTGTTACGAGACGTTCTGGCCAATAAGAACCTTTTCCATCCCCAACCATAATGCCAAGTTTATCTAATTCACGAATGTCTGCTTCGTACCAGCCACCCGTTATATCATCTTTATGATTCGCATCATAATAAACTTTTGTTCCTTGTAAGAATGGTTCCCACGCATTGTTTTTAATCATAATAGCAGGACAATTTTTACCACTCCAAAATTGATGCTTCTTCACATTTTCTAAAGGAATATTTAATTCCCCCATTAAATAAGCTGCTAGTTTACGAGCATTTTCAACAGCTTTATTATAATCACCATCTTCGTTTACAGCAATTTCAATCGCAATTGATTCTCGATTTCCAGTTCCTTCTGCTCCATCACCTGCATGCCAAGCATTTTCGTTTAATGGAAGGTGTTGATAAATCTCTTTATCGTCTACCGTAAAATGCCAAGACGCTGAACGATCTTCCGTTCCCGTTGCTTGGTTATATAAATATAGCGCATGGTTTCTAGCATTTGCCCCAACACTGTAATTATCTGTCTCATGAATCGTAATATACTTCGGATTCATCGCATAACCTGGACGAATATTTTCATTTCCTTTCGGTACAATCATTTCTTTTAAAGGTACACCATAAATATCTGTTGTTTTCTCTTCTAATGGTGCAGCATACATAACTGCTGCACGTTTTGTACGTGTTGGTGCTGCGTCTTGAATAAGCGACGCTTTTGTTCCTTCAAATTTTGCTGAAGGTGAATGAATCCATTTTATCTCATTATTTATTTTTACTTGGAACCATTCTCCCGCCTGTCCAATTGCTTGAATAGTTTGTGGCTCCAGTACATTTTCTTCTTTGTATGATGCAAATGGTTCAGAGTATGTAGAGGTTTCTTCATTTACAACTAACTTTTCACTTAATAACGAATGAATTTCTTTAACTTCTACATTCCCCTCACTATTTTGTATCCATCCAGCTCCAGATGAAGTTTGAACATAGTAAGCGTTTCCTTTTCTCTTCTCAGCTTTTACGACTTGATTCGAAATACGAATCCCTGTCTCTTTTTGAAAATTACTAGAATCGTATAAAGGTACTTCTTTAACTATATGTACAAGAAACTCACCTTGCACTTCATTTCTTGCTCCTTGATCTTCTCCTCGCCCATCTTCATCTTTCATATGGTTTTCAATACTTTTTAAAGCTTGTTCCTCAGGAGAAACTGTAACAGTTTTTTCAAGCTCACTAGCATAGGAATAATTTGGAATCGTTACCATACTAAATACAATTGATGCAGCTAAAACATTATAAAATCCTTTTTTCATCATAATACTTAACACGCATATAATTAAATTCGTGTTAAATTTCCCCTCCTCAACCAAAATATAGGTTATCTACTAAACTATTAAGCAACATAACCATTTACAATATAACAGACTCATTCCGATTCGTATAGATAGGAATGACTACTATTTGCCTACATTTACTATATTGGAATATAAAAAAGAAGCTATAATATATAGCTTCTCTCTACGTTTCTTTAGTCCCTTTGCACCTTATATTCTGCAACTTTACCATCTCTATCAAATTGTAAAACAAGCTGTTCACTATCTATCGAAATAAAACCACGTTCATTTCCAAGATAGTACGAAGTGATAACCCCGTCTTCTCCATTTCTTGTTTGAGTAGGCTCTCCTAATAATTTTATAATTTCCTCATTTGATTTCCCTGTTAATTTATATTTTTGTAGTAGATCATCTACCATATGTACCCGTTTTTCTTCAACATTTAACCACCGATCTTGATTAAACTTGGAAGTGTATGTATTCATACTTAATTGTGCAGTACACACTAACAATAGAATGCCACCTACTATCATTACACCTAGCATTTGCTTCTTTTCTGTATTACGATTTACAGAAGTACGTAAGACGAACTTTTGAATCACGACTAATAAAACAAATGGCATGACTACTACAAACATACCTTTTACACTTAATGACATGTGAACCGCATCAATCACAAAAATAAACGCAAAATACATTAGTATATACAAACAAATATAAACATACAAAATACCCCTTAATATTGCACTCAGAATGCCCACCCCTTTTTTAATTCATTCTATAATTCATCCGACTAATGATTTCTCGAAGTTTTTCTAATTCTTGACCTGTATATATTACTTTGCCCGTTAAGATTTCATTTCTGAAAAACGTTACAATTTGCTCTCTATCCTTTAATCTCGGCGTTTTTTCTTCAGAAAGATCTAGCACTTCTTTCCCACTCTCATTAGAAAAATATACAATCGGTTTTACATTTTCCTTTACAATATCAACCTGCATTTCTTTCAAACAATTGTATAGAATATGAGATAGTTTCTTCGCTCTATATACTGGATTCCCTTCATTTTTCACTTGTATCGTTAATGAATCTTCACCTGTAATATATTCAAACGTCTCTTCTTTCTCTATCTCTTGTTGATACTTGCCAATTTCATCAATCATAAATGCATATATACTAGCATTTTCTTTCGTTAAGCCATGAATTAATTTCCCGGTCCATTCTTTCGTCTCAAGTAGATAAATACCCGTTTTACTTAAGACAAGATGATGAATTCGAAAATCATTTCCTCTATGCTGATTTCTCATAAAAACATTCGGCATAATATGAAATTCATTATCTAGTATTATGCCTTGCTCTACGAAGCCACGCTTCATATAATGTAATGTTTCGTGTGTATTCACTTCAGCTCTATTTTTTGTATACTCTCGCAAATTTGCAATTAAATTTTGAAACATATGTATTTCATTACTATGTTTTTCTTGCATTTCACTACGTTCTTTACTATGCTGTACAGCTAATTGATTTTTCATCATACGCATATTTTCAAGTTCTCGAGCTGCACTTATTTGTAAATCACTGTATTTCTTCTGTTCCATATTTTTCAATGTATTTTGTTGTTCTTTATGCTCTGTAACCGTGGCTGCAATTTCATTTTCATACGTTTCAATTGCTTGTTTCTTTTCAAATTCTACTTGCTGACTCTCTGATTCTAACTGTTTATTTTTATAAAACAGCACGAATACTGCAGCTAATAATAATAAAATCACACCTATTAGCACATAATCCATATTTTTTCTCCTTTATTTCATTCCCTACTATTTTCCATGCACATTTCTACTACATTATACTATGTTATTCGTATATTTTTCGTAAAAATTTCAAGCACAGCCAAAAGACCTTGTAATTCTACAAGGCCTTTTGTAAACTTCCTTTATTTTGTAGTAAATACATATTATAATACAACCCTTGTTCACTCAGTAATTCTTGGTGTGTTCCTCTTTCTACTACCTCTCCATCATGCATAACGAAAATTTGATCTGCATCTTGAATTGTAGATAATCTGTGCGCAATGGCTATAGTCGTTCTCCCTTTTCGCATTTGCTGTAACGCTGTTTGGATCGCGTCTTCAGTTTCTGTATCAATATTAGCTGTTGCTTCATCCAATACTAATATTTTCGGATTCGTTGCTATCGTTCTAGCAAAAGCAATTAATTGTCGTTGACCACTAGAAAATGCTGCTCCTCTTTCTACTACCTCTGTTTCATACTGCTCTGGTAATTTTTCAATAAACGTATTGGCTTGCACAAATTGTGCCGCTTCTTTTACTTCTTCATCTGTAATTTCTTCATTGTACATACGAATATTTTGTTTTACATTTCCCGCAAATAAAAATGCATCTTGCAATACGAGTCCTATTTTCTTTCTAATTTCTTGTTCTTCAAATTTCTCTAAATCTACACCATCTATTACAATATTTCCAGACTTAATATTATAAAATCGCATTAACAAATTCATAATGGTACTTTTTCCGCTACCAGTGTGCCCAACAAAAGCAACCGTTTGCCCTTGTTTCACGTGAAAAGATACATTTTTTAAAACATCACGTTTTCCATCATACGAAAAAGTAACATTTTTAAATTCAATATCTCCATTAACGACTTGAGGATTTCCATCCCCTTTTTGAACTGGCGCTAAATCTTTCTCATCCATTAAATGAAATACACGTGATGATGAAACAAGTGCTTGTTGAAAAAATGACAATTTCATCATCATCTCATTTACCGGCTGGAAGAAACGATGTATATAGTTAACAAACGCATATAAAACGCCTACTTCAACAGGACTTTTCAAAGCATCAATGCCAAATAAACCAAGTACTAACGCAATCGCTACAATATGTACTAAATCCGTAGCTGGACGTAAAAGCAATGCATCTAACTTTAACGTACGTCGCCCTGCACTATAATGTTTATTGTTCACTTCTTCAAACTCTCTTCTCATACGCTTTTCTTGTCTAAACACTTGAACAATATTCATCCCTTGAATGGACTCGTTTAACTTTGCATTTAACACGCTTAATTGATTACGCACTTCTAAATAAAAAGCTGCACTTTTCCGGCGATATAGCACCATAATCGCAAACATTATCGGAATTAGTACGAGAGAAAATAGCGCTAATTTTACATTTAATAAAAACATCGCTACTAAAATACCTACTAAAAACACGATATTTTTAACAAATGTTGATAATACACTAACATAAAAATCTTTAATTGCTTCCGTATCATTCGTTATGCGCGATACGAGCGTACCAATCGGCGTACGATCAAAGAAACTTAATGACAACTTTTGAACATGATCATATACTTCAACACGCATATCTTGAACAATTTTAAAAGCGATATTTTGAAAATATAATAAGTCTAAATAAGTAAATAATACTTTTAATAAGTGAGCAACAATATACACTACAAATAGAGTAACAAGTGCTGATTGATCAAAGTTACGTGGTACTAAATGTTCATCAAGAAATTGTTTAATTAAAAAAGGACCCATCATTTCAGTTACAGTTGCACCAACTAGAAATAAAAATGCTAAAGATAACAACCCCTTATATGGCCTCATATAAGAAAGCAATCTTCTTAAATCGCTCTGTTTTTTCTCAGCCATCATACGCCTCCTTTCTCGACTAATGCCTCTAACTGCTGGCTCTCATACATTTCTTTATACCAACCATGTTCTTTCATTAATTGCTCATGTGTACCTCGTTGCACAATTCTACCTTCATCCACAACAAGAATGAGATTGGCATGCTGAATTGCACTTAAACGATGAGCAGTAATAATCGTTGTTTTCCCTGCTCTTTCCTTCTTTAAAGCATTTAATATTGTTTCTTCTGTTTTTGCATCTACTGCTGATAAACAATCATCTAAAATTAAAATTTCAGCATTCGTTAATAAAGCACGTGCAATAGAAATTCTTTGTTTTTGACCTCCAGATAAAGAAACGCCTCTTTCCCCAACTACTGTTTCATACCCTTCTGAAAATTGAAGGATGTCATTGTGAATACAAGCAATCTCTGCAGCACGGGTAATTTCATTATATGTAGCATCCGCCTTTCCAAAGGCAATATTCTCCCCAATACTCGCTGAAAATAAAAAATGGTCTTGCGGCACATATGAAATGGCAGAACGGACACCGTAAAGTGTTACATCTCGAATATCCCGCTCTCCAACTTTTAATTCACCATTAAAATGATCATACTCACGGATTAAACATTTTAATAAAGTTGTTTTCCCTGCACCTGTACGTCCTACAACCCCTAGCGTTTCTCCCTTTTTCAAATCAAAGTGAATATCTGTTAAATGTAACAGTTCATTTTTCTTATACGAAAACGAATCGACCGCAAATGAAACATCACCGCTCGCTATTGTATGCACAGCATTTTCTCTATTTACTACATCTGATTTTTGCGAGAGGATTTTTTCTACACGGTCATACGAAGCACGCCCACGCTCCATAATATTAAACAACCATCCAAACGCTAACATTGGCCAAACGAGAGTACCTAAATACGTCGTAAATGTAACGAGATCACCTACTGTTAATTCACCTCTCACAACTAATACTGACCCATAACATACTGCGATTAAAAATGAAAATCCTACGATAAGAGCGATTGTTGGATCAAATAATGCATCAATACGTGCGACTAACATATTTTTATGTACGACATCTTCTGATTTTTTTCGAAACGCTTGTAAATCTTCTTTCTCCTGTCCAAGCGATCGAATGACCTTCATCCCACTCATACTCTCTTGCACTTTATCATTGATTTCCGAAAACGATTGCTGCGCTTTATGAAACCTTTTATGTAATAAAGTTCCGTAATAATTTGTCGATATTGCTACAATCGGCATCGGAATTAAGCTTAACAATGTTAACTTCCAACTAATTGTAAAACCCATCGCCACGAGTACACATCCCCCAACAGCTAAAGAGTCAACCAGTGTTAAAACGCCTGCTCCAGCAGTTTGCTGAATCGCTTGAATATCATTAGTCGCATGTGCCATTAAATCACCTGTGCGATTTGACTGATAAAACGATGGACTCATCTTTGTAAAATGTTCATACAAATTTTTCCGTAATTGGCGAGCCAACTTTAATGAAGAGCCAAAAATCATAATACGCCATACGTAACGTAATATGTACATCGTAATACCTACAATTACTAAGAGTACAACCCATTTTAGTAAATTATCAGTCGTTAATGTTCCATCATTAATTTCATCTACAACAATCCCAATCACTTTTGGTGCTACAAGTTCTAAAAGTGCAACGCCAAATAATAAAATAATTCCGGTTATGTACGCTCGTTTTTCTTGTTTAAAAAACCACGCTAAATTCATAAACACTTTCATTTTTTTCCTCCTCCCTTAAAATGAGCGATGTTTTCAGTTTATCAAAAATACAGAATTTTTAAAAGTTTTAAACGCTGTAACTAACAAAAAGAAAAGACACTCTTAGCGAGTGTCTTTTAGCGCTTATTTCATTTGTTGTTTGTTCATCGCGCTCATCATTTGATTGATTTTCTTTTGGGAAGGTTTTTGTCCCATTTGCATCATCATCATTTTTAACATTTGTTCGTTAATTGGTGGATTTTTTTGTAAGTAATTCATCATGTATTTGCGGGCAATGAAAAATCCTAACGCCACGCCTGCTACTAGTGCTACTACGCCCACTAGAATACCTAACCAAATTGGCATATATTTTCCTCCTTCATGTTGTCTACCTTACAGTGTACTAAAACCTTTTCAATAAGACAAGATACAATTCGACATTTTTTACACATATGTTCGTACTTGTTTTAGAGGATTCAGCCATCCATACTTTGTATTTTCATAATCCATAGCTAAAAATGTTAATTCACACTTTCTCAACACCTCAAAGAAAGTCGTTTCCATAGAAACATTTCCAGAGGTATTCATACGAATATAGTGTGGTTTCACCATTATTTCGCCATATTCCGCCCCTGTATAAAGTGTATGTGTATGATGTGTTCGATCATATTTACCAAGAACGCGCAAAGCTTGTTCTAATTTATGATGAATTTTCATTACTTGTAATGGCATAGTTATATACATCATTTGTTTATATAACACTTTTTTCTCCGAAAGGGACCCAGATTCTGAAAATCGAGCAAATAAATCAAAAAACAAATATTCACGACCAAAGTAAGCTTTCGCAATATCCTCTTGAATTAAATACAATTCATACGTTTTCATCTTTCGCCTCCCAATCTGGACAACCTTTTCTCTTCATTATATAGAAGAAAATTTGCAATGATTGTCTGACTGCGGAGAGATAAAAAACTTTTTCTGTCGAAAAAACTCATTTACATAGAAAAACCTCTCCATGCCGGAGAGATTTTTCTAAAATCATTAAAGCATTTCTTTTACTTTACGAACAACGTTCTCTACAGTAAATCCATACTCTTCCATAATCTTCTCACCAGGAGCAGAAGCACCGAATGTATCGATACCTAACACATCTCCTTCAAGACCTACGTAACGGTGCCATCCGAATGTAGCACCCATTTCAATCGCGAAACGTTTTGTTACTGCTTTTGGTAATACAGATTCTTTGTACTCAGCTGTTTGAGCTTCAAAGCGATCCATAGATGGCATGCTGACAACAGCTGCGTCTACACCGTCTACTGCTAGAGCTTTTTGTGCTTCAATAGCTAGACTTACTTCAGATCCAGTTGCAAGTAAGATTACATCAGCTGTTTCTTTCTTGCTTGCAGAAACTACATACGCACCTTTTGCTACTTTTTCATACGTATCGTCTTTTGCACCTTCTAATGTTGGAAGGTCTTGACGAGTTAATACTAAAGCAGTTGGTTTATTTGTAGATTCAAGAGCTAGTCTCCAAGCTGCAACAGATTCGTTACCGTCAGCTGGACGAATAACAGATACATTTGGCATTGCACGAAGCGCTGCTAATTGCTCGATTGGTTCATGTGTTGGACCATCTTCACCAACAGCGATACTGTCGTGTGTGAATACATACGTTACTGGCAATTGCATTAATGCTGCAAGACGAATTGCTGGACGTAAGTAGTCAGAGAATACGAAGAACGTACCACCGTAAGTTTTTAAACCACCATGTAGTGCAATACCGTTCATTGCCGCACCCATTGCGAACTCACGTACACCGTACCAAATGTTTTTACCGCTGTAATCATCTCTTGTAAAGTCTTTTTCGTTATTCATGTATGTTTTGTTAGAACCAGCAAGGTCAGCAGATCCACCGAAGAATGATGGTACAGACTCTGCAATTGCATTAATTACAGCACCTGAAGAATTACGAGTTGCTGCTTTAGATCCTAATTCATAAGTTGGTAAGTTTTGCTCCCAACCTTCTGGAAGTTGACCGTTCATTGCTGCTTGCAATTCGTTTGCTAATTCTGGATATGCTTGCGCATATTCGCCTAACATTGTATTCCAAGCTGCTTGCGCAGTTTCACCAACATCTTGTACTGTTTTGCGGAAGTTGTCATATACTTCTTCTGCAACATGGAAGTCTTGCTCAGCAGTCCAAGCATATGCTTCTTTTGTTAATTTTGTTTCGTCTACACCAAGTGGAGAACCATGTGAAGCTGATTTTCCTGATTTGTTTGGAGAACCGAAACCAATTGTCGTTCTTACTTCAATTAGCGTTGGGCGTTTTTCGTCAGCTTTCGCTTCTTCAATTGCTTTCGCGATTGCTTCAATATCATTTCCATCCTCAACACGGATTACTTGCCATCCGTATGCTTTATAACGATCTTCTACACTTTCAGAGAATGAACGATTTAAATCGCCATCTAATGAAATATCGTTTGAATCGTATAACACAACAAGACGACCTAATTGTAAATGAGCAGCTAATGAAGATGCTTCAGCTGAAACGCCTTCCATTAAATCTCCATCACCACAAATAGCGTATGTATGATGATCTACTACATTATACGCATCACGGTTATATTTAGCCGCTAAGTGTCTTTCAGCCATCGCCATACCTACCGCAGTTGCAATACCTTGTCCAAGTGGACCAGTAGTTGCATCTACACCAGCTGTATGACCGTACTCAGGATGTCCTGGAGTTTTGCTTCCCCATTGACGGAAGTTCTTTAAATCATCCATTGTTACATCATAACCAGATAGGTGAAGTAGGCTGTATAATAACATTGAACCATGACCTGCAGATAATACGAAACGATCACGGTTAAACCACGTTGGGTTATTTGGATTGTGTTTCATAAATTGAGTCCATAATGTATAAGCCATTGGTGCTGCACCCATTGGCATTCCTGGGTGACCAGAGTTTGCTTTTTCAATCGCATCGATGGATAATGTGCGAATCGTGTTGATAGAAAGTTGTTCGATTGAATGTGACATGCTATTCTTCCCTTCGCTTATATTAGTAAACGTTTTATACATTTATATGATAGCTTCCCACGCAAGATTATACAACATGTATCGACAAATATGTTGATGTTTTTTTGATTTTTTATAAAAAAATCAATGATTTCGGGAATGTATGGGTATTCAATATGACATACTTTTTCATTGTTTTTATTTTAAAAAGAAAGAGAATTATCTGTATATTTATTCATCAACTTCAAATTCCATAATGCAAAATATACCCTTCCCCACTTTTTACTCTACGCAACAAACGAATAAAAGACTTTAAATGTTGGCATAATTTATCTCGATCAAATATACACCTTTCATATTCTCCATCAGTATTATTGGCGTTTTCTCATTGAAACTGGCCTCTCAGTTCAATTGCTTCTGCCACTAAAGAAAATATGCTAACTAGCTAACTAGCGAACAAAATAACTGTTCTGCTATCACTGCCCCTTGCTGTTCAATTTTTGTAATACCATAATAATGAATTCCAAACCCTTATGCTCTTTTAGTAGGACAATAAACTGGCATCCAATAGATAAAATCTAATAGCTACACGATTAGCTCATCACTTAATACAACGTACTCATCTACCTTGGCCTCTTCTTTATATAAAATACAATATTCAATCCAATCCACACCTTTAAAATCCAATCTTTTTTCATTTAAAATAAATACGAACTCGTGCCGTAAAGCCAAAATACCACCCCCTATTTCCCACATTCATTATTCCTATTATATAAAAAAGCACCTTTATAGGTGCTTTTAAAATAAATCATACAATTTTCTTCCTTATCGAACTTGAAATAAAATCAATGATAATGACCATTAAAATGATGCCCAATAAAATAATTCCCACACGCGACCAATTGCGTGAACTCAGTGCAAAAATTAAAGGCGTACCAATACCCCCTGCTCCAATAACACCTAAAATAGCAGCGGATCGTACATTAATTTCGAACCTGTATAACGTATACGATAGAAAATCTGGTAATACTTGTGGCAATACTGCATACCAAAGTATTTGAAACCGATTTGCACCCGTTGCTATTAACGCTTCTGTCGGTCCCTTATCTATATTCTCGATTCCTTCTGAATATAGTTTTCCTAACATCCCAATAGAGTGTAATCCTAAAGCTAGAACTCCAGCAAAAGAGCCTGGTCCAACAGCTTTTATAAATAAAAGGGCCATAACTAATTCAGGAAATGTACGAACAAAACTAAGTACAAATTTCCCAGTTCCTGAAGTTAATCTTCCACTGCTCATATTCGTTGCCGCCCAAAAAGCGAATGGAACAGATAAAAAGGCAGAAATAAATGTACCTAATATTGCAATTGCCAACGTATCAATTAAACCATGTAATAAATCTTCACCATCTGGCAAAGATACATACGCCCAATCTGGATTCAATACACCTGTCATAATTGCTTTTGTAATTTCTCCTGCTGTATCCTTAATTCCCTCTAGCGGTACTCCTGAGAAAGCCCATACATAAACAAATGTAAGTGCTATAAAAATAAACCAGCGATATACACTCGGTTTCTTCGGTTTTGGTACGATTACCGTCGTTTTGCTCATTATAATTTCTCCCGCAACAATGTACTTACATAATCAATTAACAATACAACAACAAGAGTATAGATAATAATAGATGCAGTTTGTTGATATTGTAAAAAACCAAGTGTACGGTCATAATATAATCCAATACCACCTGCTCCTACTAAACCTAAAACAGCTGCTGCACGTACGTTCACCTCAAATGTATAAAGAACATAGGAGATAAAATGTGCTTTCACTTGCGGAATTACCCCATAAACAATCCATTGCACTTTATTTGCTCCTACTGCTGTCATCGCCTCTAATGGACCTGGGTCAATCGATTCAATTGACTCATACAACAATTTCGCCACGAGCCCAATTGAGAAAAAAGTAAGAGCCAAAATACCTGGAAGTGGTCCTATTCCAAAAATAGCTACAAAAATCGCCGCTAATAATAAATCTGGTATCGTTCGGATAAAATTTAAAATCAATCGAGCTGGACCGTACAAAAATGTACTAGTAAACACATTACTTGCCGCAAATAGTGCCAGTGGAATAGCTAAAATCGCTCCTAAAGTCGTCCCAATAGTTGCCATACGTATTGTATCCAACATCGCTGTTGTAATAACTTGAAAATAACTCCAATCTGGCGGCACCATCTCTTTTAACAAGTCAATCATATTAGGAAAACCAACTACTAGTTTTGAAAATGATGCGTCGACCTGTACACTACTTCCCCACAACAGCAAAATGACTAGAATAGCCGTTAACATATGTTTCAACTTACTCGGCGGCTTTGGTATCGATTTCGAATATATCGTCACGTCATTCATTTAACTGCCACCTCTAATAATTCACTTTTCTGCGCTACGTCTCCATAAATTTCAGCAAATTTTTCATCCGTTGCCTCTTCTACTGAACCATCAAAAACAATTTCGCCTGCATGTAATCCAATAATGCGTGTTGCATATTGCCTAGCTAAATCAGTAGAATGTAAGTTTACAATTGTTGTAATCCCAAAATCTTCATTAATTTTTTTCAAATCATCTAATACTTGCTTTGTTGTTAGCGGATCTAACGACGCAACAGGTTCATCTGCCAATATAATTTTCGCTTCTTGCACCAACGCTCTAGCAATCGATACACGTTGCTGTTGTCCTCCTGATAATTCATCAGCTCGCGCATATGCTTTTTCTAAAATATTCACCCTTTTTAACGATTGAAAAGCAAGCTCCAAATCTTCTTTTGGAAATAGACCTAACGTTGTACGTAAAGTCGAATGATACCCAACACGGCCAGCTAATACATTTTTCAATACCGTTGATCGCTTTACAAGGTTAAAACTTTGAAAAATCATACCAATATCTCGGCGCATACGGCGTAATCCTTTTCCTTTTGCAGCAGTAATAGACTCACCTTCAATCATGATTTCGCCTTCTGTAATCTCATGAAGACGATTTACCGATCTGAGAAGTGTGGACTTTCCAGCCCCGGACAGCCCCACCATTACAACAAATTCGCCTTTTTCAATTTTCAAGTTTATATTATTCAATCCTTTTGTACCATTCGGATATACTTTGGAAACATTTCGAAACTCTATCACACATCTTACCTACCTTCTATGAATTCAAAACGGCAAACTAACTGAAAACATACCTTTCCAGTTAGCTGCCATTTCCATATGTATTATTGCGTTTTTACTTTCTTCCCATATTCACGAACGATATCAAATTTACTATCATCAGATTTAACATATCCTTCATGTGAATATACTTCTTTTATGATTTTGTGACCTTCCTCATTCTTTCCTATTTCAATGAAAGCATCCTGTAATTTCTTGCTCCACTCTTCATCTAAATCAGAGCGTACCGAAATCGTATCGTTTGGAATCTTCTCCGTAAATTTCACTATTTTCGTTTGATCGAATATATTCGGATAATCTTTTTTTACAATATTACGAGCATCTTGGAATACAACAGCTGCATCTACATCACCATTTAAAAGAGCAATAAGCGACTGATCGTGACCTTTTAATGTAACAGGTTTCACATCTTTTAACGGATCAACACCCTCTTTTAATAGTACAGCCGCAGGCCATACATATCCCGCTGATGACGTTACATCTTGATAACCAATTTTTTTACCTTTTAAATCTTTTACACTATTAATATTTGAATCTTTCTTAACAACAAATTCAGATTTATAAAAGTCTACTAAATCCTTTGTAGGAGCTCCTGTTTCATCGTCCACTCCAAAACGTTGTGCTTGTAAAATTACGTTTGCAGCCTTTTTTTCATGCGCTAGCACATACGCTGTTGGGGGTAAAAATCCTACATCTACTTGCTTAGATGCCATCGCTTCTACAATTGTATTGTAATTCGTTGAAATACTAACTTTTACTGGAATATTTAATTTATCACTTAGTAGCTTTTCTAATGGTTTTGCCTTCGCCTCTAACGTATCTGCATTTTGAGAAGGAACAAATTGAACATTTAAAGTCTTCGGTACATACCCTTTTTTCGTATCTTCATTTTTACTTGCGCTTGATTCCTTCGTTCCACAGCCACTTAATAATCCCGCCGCTAGTACAACCGTCGTACTCATTGCAAAAACTTTTTTCAACATATAAATGCCTCCATTTTTGTTGTTATAAAATAACCTTCCGTAAACATGAAGAAATATATCATACATTTTCACGAATAATTGCTTATTTACAGAATCTTTACACATTCTATACATTCTCATTAAAATTCTCTTCATATATTTGATATGCTTAATTAATAGATAACAATAGAAAAGGTGAATGATATTGAATCAAACTCAAATTGTGACTTTAAACATCTTATTAACAAGTGATATACATGGCACTGTTTATCCAATTCACTACCAAGATAACTCCAAAGCTGAAATTGGTTTAGCTAAAATTTCTACTCTTATAAAAAAAGAACGATCCGAAAATACAAACGTTCTTTTAATTGATAACGGTGACTTCATACAAGGAACACCATTTACTTATCATTACGCTACTTATGAAAAAGATAAGAAAAATCCAATGTCTTTATTAGCGAACTATTTACGTTATGATGCTGCAGTTATTGGAAATCATGAATTTAATTATGGAATGGATGTATTAAACAATGCTATTTCTACTGCAAACTTTCCGTATCTATCAGCAAATATTTTAGACATAAACAGAAACGAACCTTATTTTGGGAAACCATATATAATAAAACATATTGAATCAAATATAAAAATTGCTATTTTAGGGGTGACAACGCATTACATTCCCAATTGGGAACAACCCCATCACATTAAAGATTTACAATTTGAAGATGCATTAGAAACAACAAAAAATTGGGTTTCTTACATTCGCGAACACGAGAAACCAGATTTACTTGTCGTAGCGTATCATGGGGGATTCGAACGTGATTTACAAACTGGGGTACCGAGTGAAGTTTTAACAGGTGAAAACCAAGGATATGCAATGTGTCATGAAATTGAAGGCATAGATATTTTACTAACAGGCCACCAACACCGTGAAATTGCTCACACCGCAATAAATGGTGTAACAGTTTTACAAACCGGATGCAATGGACACTTCATTGGAAAAGTAACAGTAACATTCGAAAAAATAAAACAAAAATGGATAAAAAAAGAGAGTTGTTCACAATTATTGCCCGTGCAAGGAATTGCGACGGACCAAGATATTCTTTCCTTGGTTACCAATTATGAAGAAAAAACACAAAGTTGGCTCGATCAACCTATTGGACTAATCTATGGGGACATGCGAATTTTAGATGCTATGCAAACTCGTTTGCAAGACCATTCTTTTATTGAATTCATAAATAAAATACAGATGGATATAGCTAATGTTTCCATTTCTTGTACAAGCTTATTCCATAATACATCTCCAGGTTTCCCGAAATGTGTAACAATGCGTGACATCGTTTCTAATTATATTTATCCAAATACATTAAAAGTAATTAGAATAACTGGAGCGGATATAAAAGATGCTCTCGAACTCTCTGCTTCTTATTTCACATTAAAAGCAGATGGAACCATCATCGTAAACCCTAGCTACATAGAACCAAAACCGCAACACTATAATTACGATATGTGGGAAGGAATTTCGTACGTATTAAATATTTCCAAACCAATTGGTGAGAGAGTAGAATCTTTACAGTATAAAGGCACTCCTCTTAATATGGATGAAGAATATGACGTCGTTATGAATAATTATCGCGCAAGCGGCGGAGGGAACTTCTTTATGTTTCAAAATAAGCCTGTAATAAAAGACATAACAACAGATATGTCTGAACTTATTGCTAACTATATATTGAAGCACAAAAAAATAGAAGCAACAATCAATAACAACTGGAAAGTTATTAACTAACGAATATAATAAATAAAAAAAGATGGGCTTCGCCCATCTTTTAGTTTAATTTTGCATTATCTTGCTTTTTTAAAGCTTTTAATTTCGCCGGCGTAACATCAGTACCTTGTTCGTTAACGACTTTAATTCCTTTAAGTTCGTTTAACATATTTTGACGAAATCCTTTTAAATATTGTTCACGTAGCGATTGACGCTCACGTTGTTCTTCTTCAGTTAGACCTTCAGCTTTTGCTTTTTTCGCTAAGAAGTTAATGCGTTCAACGAGTTCGTGACTAAGCATCTCGAATCCCCCTTCTAATCAAAACTGATTATTATCATACAATAGTTACTCTTCTTTATCAAGCAATTGCTTTGTATACTCTACATATCTACGATGTACCGTCGCTTTTGAAACATTATGCCCAAAGCCGCGAAGCGTTGCTGCAATTTCTTCGAAAGTAAGTTCATTCTTGCGCAAACGCACAATTTCCTCAATCGGCACTTCTTTCTTCTCTCGTCCTACGCTTAAATGACGATTCTTTAAATTATTTTCTGGACGATAGCCCTTTTCTACTGCGCGTTGCATACCACGTTTAATTTTCAAATTATGAATCTTTCTTTGATACTCTTCAACAATACCAATAATATCTAATACCATCGAATCCGAATCCGACAATTGTAATTCTCCATTATGCGTATGCGTGTATACTTTTATTCCCTCTTTATGTAAACAGTGCATTAATGCAATCTTTGCATTTCCCCTACCAAGGCGCGTTTCATCTTGTATGAGTAGCACATCAATTTGTTCGTCTCGAATTGTATCTAGCACTTCTAATATTCCATCACGTTCAATTGTATAACCGCTAGCCTGCTCTTCAATCACCTTAGTAACATTCATTTGATAGCGCTCCGCTAAATGCAATAATTCATCTTTTTGACGTAATAATGATGTTTCTTGCGCTTCTTTTGTTGTACTCACACGTGCATAAATAATTGCATTCATTATGAACCCCTCTTTCTCACTATTATTTCCCTTCAGTGTAACATAAATTCGCCTTTTGTTCGAACTTATGTTTGTAGAATGTTTTTTCACATGTTATACTTATTAATAAGAAAAATGAAAGAAAACGAGGTGTTAGAAAACATGGAAAAGTTAACGAAACGCCAGCAAGACATTCTCGACTTTATTAAGCTAAAAGTACAAGAAAAAGGATATCCACCTTCCGTACGTGAAATCGGTCAAGCAGTCGGCCTCGCTTCTAGTTCTACAGTGCACGGACATTTATCAAGATTAGAAGAAAAAGGATACATTCGACGCGATCCAACAAAACCACGAGCAATCGAAATTTTAGGTGATGACCGAATGGATACAGAAACACAATCTGTTATTCAAGTTCCAATCATCGGAAAAGTTACTGCTGGATTACCAATTACAGCAGTTGAAAGTGTAGAAGATCACTTCCCACTTCCAGCTAGCATTGTTGCTGGAGCAGATCAAGTGTTTATGTTACGTATTTCTGGAGATAGTATGATTGAAGCTGGTATTTTCGATGGAGATCTAGTTGTTGTTCGCCAACAACAGTCTGCATATAATGGTGAAATTGTAGTCGCTTTAACAGAAGATAACGAGGCAACTGTTAAACGTTTCTATAAAGAAAAAGACCATTTCCGCCTACAACCGGAAAACTCTTCATTAGAACCTATCATTTTAAAACAAGTGTCAGTTATCGGTAAAGTAATTGGCGTGTATCGTGATTTACATTAAGAATATAAAAAAGATAATTACCTTATATATATACGGTAATTATCTTTTTTGTATTTTGATAGATTTTCATACATTCTATTTCTTATAAACGCGTTTCAATCGTCACATCTCCAGCAGCAGTTTTACCGCTAATCTTTTTACTCCCATTACCAATTGTTACGTTTTTATTTTCTTCATTAAAAATTGTTACATCTCCAGCAGCACTTTGTCCGGTGATTACCGCATCTTGTGGTTTTTCCGATAAAATAATATCTACATCTCCAGCAGTTGAACTTGCTTCTAGATTATACGTAGAATCATGATCTAGAATATTTATTTCCCCACTGGTCGTTTTTGCAGTCACTTTCCCTATTACTTTTTTAAAGTTCAGCTCACCAGCTTTTGTAGATCCCTCCACATTCTTAGCCGTTACACGTTTCAAATCCACTTCACCAGCAAGTGTCTCAACACTTACACGGTCACTTTTCACATCACTTATGTCGATTTGTCCAGCAGATGAATTTACTTTTACATCTTGGTAAGAGCGTTCAGGTACAAGGAGAGTCAATGTAGACGTTTGAAACCTAAAATCGTAAAAGGAAAAATCAAATGAAGCACCTTTTTCTCTTTCCCCAATGATTTTTAATGTGTCACCATCTTCAGCAATACGAACCTCTTGTTTACGTGTATCTCCTGATTGCTTTACATAAAAAGAAGAGTCAGGAGATTTTTGGACAACAATATCCCCGGCATCTAACTTAACTTCTATATTTTTTAATGTTTCATTTTTGATTATATCTTCTTTGTTTCCTTTTTCTGCAGTTTGCACTGCTTTTTCATATGTTTGTGAAATCCCAATTACTCCAATAATGATACAAGCGATTGCTACTAACAATATTTTTTTCATCATCTACTCCCCTTTTATCATTTTGAAGTTCCATATTACATAACGTACGCATAGCCTTTTAAACCACTTCGTACTATAATAAGCGATAATACATAACAACAAACCTACTCCAACAAACGTTATACTAACGAATAAATCCAACCATATAAAAGTACCCATAAATACTTTTCCAATTACGAAAAATGGTGTCACTACACTAGCAATCCCACCGACCCAAAAAGAAAATATAAAAGCAATAATTGCAACTAACGGGCCTAACACAATAATGAAATTAAACAAACTAAGTCCAATTGCTGCCATGACAGCTCTTGTCACATTTGAAGTTGATGGATCTTTTTTCATTTCATCGAAACGATACATCGCAAGCAATTCTTTTGCAATTACTTTCGGAGAGCCAAGCCCCTCTATTATTTCCGATTCAGTTTTCCCCTCTTCTATCCCAAACTGAAAATGCTCTTCATAATCAAATAAAATATCTTTCCTCTCTTCGTCTGGTAACTTTCTAAGATGACTTGATAATTCCTTAAGAAACTGTTCTTTACTCATGCCATTCCACCCCTTCAATAATTTCTTGTACGCCTTTCGCAAAATCACGCCACTCTGTTACCAACAAATTCAGTTGCGTTTCCCCTTGCTCAGTTAGTTGATAATATTTACGAGGCGGCCCCTCCGTAGATTCTTTTAAATACGTTTGAAAATATCCTTCTTTCGTTAAACGACGTAATAAAGGATACACTGATCCTTCCGATATTAAAAATTTATTTGAGATTTGCTGAACAAGTTCATAACCGTAGCAATCCTTACGTTTCACAAGTGCCAACACACACAGTTCTAACACACCTTTTTTAAACTGAACGTTCAAGGATAGTCCTCCTTTCTCATTTCAGTACTGTTCAATACACGGTACCTTCATTATCCATAATATACCACTTAGTATTGTTTATTGCAAGGTACTATATTTTAAAACACTTGAACTTTAATATTAAACATATCCGATACCGAACAAAACATATCATACATTTTTTTATACCCATAGATATTACGCATGTTACTTTTACTTATCCACTCTTTTGGAACAAACAAATCATTCGAATTTCACCACGTTACATTAAAAATATGGAATAAAACTTTAAATACCTCCATAATTTTTTTCGGGCATTTTTGAGGCGTCTATTCAATTCATTTCAACTAACAACTATATTGCCCACAAACAAAAAAAGCCTTAATACCGTAGTATCAAGGCTCTTTAATCTCTTAGTAAAGAGACATATATTGATCGCGTTCCCATTGGTGAACTTGTGTTCTAATCAAGCTTCACACCCTAATAACAAATCAAAATAATCACGGAACCGCTATTTATAAGGAATCTTAAAAATTTGAAACTCAAAACAAATAATATTGTTTCATTATTTTGTGGGCATTTTGTGGGTACTTTTGTGGGCATCTATTAATCAAAAAACAAAAGAGCACAGCGTGTATATAAAGTGCTACCAACACTCTGTATACCATCCGCCTACTCTGGATAGGCAAACACTTGCTGTACTCTTACGGACTATTTTACAGTACGTAAGGGCTCCTTAGCAACAGTTTGCTTACATCTGGCATTCTGTTGCTTTTTTGTTTTATACAAAGGGGCCTATATAATATGGAAAAGAAGCGTATCGATGTTATCGCAACTAAAGAATCCTTCCACAACTTATCATCATTCAAATATGTGGAAGAACTAAATAAAACTGTACGTGCATACAGAGACACTATCCGTATGTCTATTAAACGTACTGACGTACAATCTAAACTTATTACGTTACTTGAAATTTTAAAGCGTCACAGCTGCAAATATGTAGGTGTTAGTTTCCTATGCAAAAATAGAATAGCTGAAAAAATGGAAGTTTCATATAAAACTGTACAACGTTTAATGAAGAAACTTGTGGATCTAGAGATGATTAAACAAGTAGCAATGAAACGTACAAAAGATATGCTTCAAACTTCTAACGCTATTATCATTCAACCAATTGTGGAAGAAGTGTCCAACAAGGTAGATACAAAAAGTCCTACAAAGTGTCCTACCATTAAAACAACCCCTGTTTCCTTAAAACAAAATATAAAAGATATAAACAAACGTAATAGTAATGAGAATAGCAATACTCCTGAAGAGAACATTGAACAAGCTGATTTTGTTGCTCATTGGGTACCACAACGTTTTCTTTCTTTAGTTAGCTCTTTTTACAGTGAATCTAAAACAATTCAAGAACTGTGGAAGGTCGTAAGACAGTGCAATGATGTGATCGATTTTGAAACTGGTGATAAAGCATTTAACAAAGAGCAAGAGCTTGAAATCGGCTTAAAATCTATTAAAGAATTTGTTATGAAAATTAAATCCGGCACAAAAATGAAGAAGGGTAAATTCGCTTATTTCAACGGTATTGTAAAGAATTTAATGGACAAGTACTTTTGGGATAAAGAGTTTATGGAATCATAAAAAATTCCATATCTTATTTATATAATTTATATTATGGTATAATATGCTAATTAAAATGTATTAATTATAAAAGTTTAAAAAGGAGTATACATAATGAAAGCAAAGAAACTAATATGTTTTTTAGCATTACCACTTATGTTAGTAGCATGGGTAGGATGTTCTAAGGACAATGCAGAAGAGAAGAAGACTGATAATGTAAAAGTTGAAGATCATAAAAAGACTGACAGTGTACAAGATGCAGAGTCAAAGGATAAAGTTAAGACACAAGAAACTATAGATGTAGAAAAGAATAAGGAACAAAAGGTATTAGAAACAGAAGCAAAAGATAAAAACCAATTAGCTAAAGAAGAGGTTAAGCAAGAAGTTAAGGAAGAAGTAAAAGAAGAAGTTAAACAAGAAGTTAAGCAAGAAGAAATCAAGCAAGACAAGGTTAAACCAGTATTAAGTGAAGAAGAAAAGGCAAATTTAACATTAGCTGAGTTACGTGAGTATGAGGGCAAACAAGTATTTTCAGATGTTAAACCTCCAGTAACTATTAGTCAGTTTAAAGAAGAGATTAGAACACAATCTAAGAAGTTTATGGATGCAATAGAGGGTACTAAAACAATAATCGAAAAAGATAAGACATTAAAGACGAACAAAGAAGAGTTAAGAAAACAGTATGAAGTTGTAAAAGAACAAGCTGATAAGGTAACGGGAATCAAAGCACCTACTGACTATAGCTACTTCAAAGATGAACTAATTGATGAAATGAAAATAATTGTACCATCTCTAAATGGGTTATTTATAGGTCTAGACACAAATGATGAAGCGAAAACTGAATCTAGTAAGTCTTCTCTAAACGATGGTTTAGATTATTTTAAATCAACATTAAACGAGATAGAAAAGCTAGAGCAATAAAACTAACAAAAAGGGGTATGTGAAAATGAAACGTAAACTATTAACTTTAGCGATTCCGATGTTGTTAATAACTGGGGTAGGTTGTGAGTCAAACGATAAAAAGAAAGACGAAGTAATGGAAGCTTCTGTTAAAGCAAATAAGAAAGAAGACTATGGTAAGAATGCAACATACTTACTTAAAGATTACACGGAACAAACAGAAGAAATAAAAGACCTTGTAGATAGCAGAAAATCTAATAAGAAGAAGGCTGAAAAGTTAAAAGAGTTATCAAAACCTTATTTTGAATTAATTGATAAGATTGATAAACTAGATTATCAGTTAGCTGAAGACAATAAAACACCAATAAAAGTAAGTAAAGCAATGATATACTCGAAATCAGGGTTAGAAAAAATGCAAACAGGTTTAGAAGAGAATGACGAAGATTCAATTGAATTCGCTAAAAAGAATTTAGACGAAGCTTCTGAGATAGTAGACAAAGCAACAAAAGAACTAAGTAAAAACAAATAATATACAAAGGGGTATATGAAAATAAAACGTAAACTATTAGCTTTAGCTATTCCTTTTATATTGTTAGCAGGTTGTACAACAGAGACATATGGACTTACACAGTCAGAGTTACGAAAAGTAGACAAAGAATATTAATCAAGTAAGCTAACGATATAACAAGGAGGTTATTTCATGAGTTATGATACTGTAGCATCGCTACAACGTATGCAACAATTAGAACAAGCTCAAGCTGCAGCTGGGAAACGATTAGTTTTAAAGCCAATATATTCATCTGTAGATGTTGCGTTAATTATTGTTGCGGTTATTTTATTCATTCCAACCTTCACTTTCTCTTTAGTGGCATTTTTAGTTTACTATTATACAAAATTCTTTTTCATGAAAACACGATTAGTAAAGAATGTAGCTACTGGTGAAAAGTTTTATGTGGATAAAGAAGACTTCAAACAATATAAGAGAAGTTTAAAGAATAAGGAAAAACAAGTTAGAAGAATTTCTGATTTGTAACAAAATAGAAGATACATCAGGAGGACAATTAGCATGAAGAAATTTATCGTAGCAGGATTAGCATTAGGCCTTTTAGCTGGATGCAGTTCTACAGATAGTAAGAGCGAAGCTAAAGACAATAATACACAAAGTGCAAAATCAGAAACTAGCAGTCAAAAAACAAGCAAGCATCCTTTCCCTAAAGATGCAACGCCAGTTGGAGAAGGAAAAATTACAGTTGATACACCAGCAGGAAATTCTGAGAATGGAAATGTACCTGTTTTATTTGCAGATAAAAATACCATTATGGACCAAATTGGTTTAGATTATTCCAACTTCCAAGGTGACAAACAAACATTTGTTTACGTTGATAAAATCTTTAATATGACTACTCAAGTTGGTGAATTAACACAATCTACTTTCTCATTAGAAGAAAACACATTAAAACCGGGTGTACATACAGTTACTGCAGTTCAATTTGAGAATGATGATCCAAAGGGTAAAGTATTGAATTTTGTTGAAGCTAAATACGAAGTTAAAGAAAAGAAGTAATAAAAAAAGCCGACTCCTGGATTGGAATCGGCTCTTATTTTTATTTAACTTCATAATACCAATCTTTTTTATCCAACCATTCTTTTGCGGCTTTCAGCTGTACATCCGATGTTGGATCTGTGACGATATAAGCTAATCCATCCGGCTCAAGTATGAACTTACCAGTCATCTTTAACGATGTAAGAGCTTGCATGGCATTAAGTACTTCATACGGTGAAAATGCTCCTGTTTGAATAGTGTTTTTGTTTTGTTTAGCTGGCTGAGTTGCTGCATTCCCACTACTACCAACAGTTTGTCCAGTTAGGGCATATACAATAGAATTCGCAATTTTATCTACATCCCATTTAGCCATATCCGCATCATTATCAATGAATCCAAGTTCGATTAGGATTGCTGGAGCTTTTGTTTCAGCTAAAACATGTAATCTTTTTTCTCCGTATCGTCTCTCTTTCGCACCACGATTAGCCCAACCAATATCTTTTGAAAGTTGAGCTGATACTCTTGCAGCTAAATCTTGTTGGTCATAGTAACAAACTTCCACACCATTAGCTTTTGTATCAAATGCATTTAAATGGAATGAGATAACTAAATCCACATCATGCGAGTTACAGTTACGAACGATGTTATTTAGGTTTTGTGCCTGAGTTTTACCAACTTCATCAGTATCATCATAAACTGTATGTCCTAAAGCTCTTAACTTAACTGCAACTGCGTCTTTTACCTGACGATCCATAATATGTTCTTTTCGATTTCCCCAGTTAGCGCCTTGCACAAACTCAGTATGACCACCATGTAAACTGTATTTAGCCATTATTCAACATCTCCTTTTTTCTCTACTTGTTTTTGTTTACCGCCTAAAATTTCAACTGCATTCGTTAATGCTGTAGGTAAAGTAATCCCCATACGTCCTGCATTTTCTAAAAGAGACAGCAGCTCATTTCCAATGAATAAAAAGATTGTCCCTTCACGAACTGCACTATTTGTACCCATAATCACATCAACTTGAGTGGCTGCTGCAACCAATAAAAATAGCACCACCTTTTTGGCGATGCCTTTAAAACCCACTTTGCTTTTTAATTCTCCGTTGAATCCTGCTGCAATCACGCCTGTTAAGTAGTCAATGATTGCCATCGTAACTAAAACTTTCAATGTTGCATCCCACCCTCCAAGAAAATACCCACAAAAACCACCAAACGTGGCTATAAATGTTTTCATTAATACATCAATACGCTCCATCTTTTCCTCTCCTTTTTTACAAATAAAAAAGCCTGCAATAAGCACGCTTCGTTTTGTTATAAAAGCCGTATTTTATTTAAAGACCTCTTAGCGATAAACATATTTCTTTATTTTATCTTCCCATGCCTTATAACCTTCACCCGTTATGTGGACTCCGTCAACTGTCCATTCTTCTTTTAATTGACCTTCTTTATCTGTAAATAGATGATGTAAGTCAATAAAAGTTTGTCCATTTTCTTTAGCGACTTTTTCAAGTTCTATATTCAACCAATTGATGTCTTCATTGCTTAACTTTTTAGCTTTAGCTAAAGGTTTAGTTGGAAGTATGCTTTCAATGAATATCTTTGTATCTGGTAACTCTGATTTCATTTTCCCAAGAATAGTATTATAGTTTTTTAATATCTCCTCTTTTGGGGTTTTAGCTCCTAAGTCATTAATTCCAATCATAATAAATACTTTAGATGGCTTTAAAGCAACAATTTGATTTAAACGCTTCATTACGCCAACAGTTGTATCTCCACTAATTCCACGATTATATGTCTTAACGTATGGAAAAGCTTCTCCCCACTCATTAAAATTAGTTATACTATCACCTAAAAACACTACTCCAGTGTCTACAGATGTAGCCTTGTTGAATATAGAGGTACGCACTTTGTATGATGGAGAACGCTCTCTTTGATCGCCATAGCTATCACTTGTAGCTGACGAAACTTCAGACGATTCTATCTTGTATTCTGGAGATAAGATTGCCTTTTTTTCACCAATTACATTTGAATAAACAAAATAACCGCCAACTAGCAACAATGTTATATTTAATGCAATAGATATAGTTGCTACCTTCTTAAGATTCATGTTAGTAAATCCTCCTAGAAAAATTTTAATAAGTTGAATTTAATTCACTAAACAATATTAATATATATATTTTATTGTAGCAATTTTAAAAAGGCTATATTTAATTTGCCTGTCTTTTTATAAGAATTATATTTTAAAAAAGTTTTCCAAACATTACATAATGCTATATAATTGAATTTCTTATGGTATTTCTAATATCACATAAATTTTCATTTTTAATATGACATAATCATATCTAGTAAACCAATTTAATTAACTAAAAAAGTAGGGATTTTAATGATTCAAGGTAAATTAATTAATAACAACAGCCCGAAGTTAACTATTATTTTTCAATCAGCTGGTCGTATACCAGATCATATTTTAGATAAAATTTTATTAAAACAAACAAGTAGAGAAGAAGTCGCACTATATCATCAAAGATATAATTGGATAAAAATAGCGACAAACCAAGAAACAGATTACCTTTTTTTAGAAGATTTTTTCTCTGATAGCTATGGATGGTACATGATTGACTCCGGAAAAGATATAATAGAAGAGTTTAATCACCAACTATCTGAATTTATCGAGCAACACAATTATAAAGAGGTTATCACATTTGGTAGTAGTAAAGGTGGGACAGGAGCGTTATTATATGGTCTTTTAAATCCTAAAATTTCGACTGTATTCTCCGTTGTCCCGCAAATTAACTCAATAAAGTATATTAATAAATATATGAATAAATATAAAAGTTTGTTTTTCCCAAAACCAGATACACGTTTAGAGAAACAATTAGATGAGATTTTTTATAATCCCGAACTATATAAGAATGGTACGCATAAGAATACAACCATTTACTTCTATACCGGATTAGGTGATGATCAATTTACCGAAATATTAAACTTCCAAAATTTTATTGTAGAGAAAGTAAAAAGTAGCACAATTATTATCAATTCTAGCCAAAAGAAACATACGCCTGTAGTTGTAGATAATGTATCGTTTATTGAGGATTTATTGCATGCTCTTGAAAACAATAACAAGATTTCTAATAAAAACTTAGTTAAATTACAAAAAGGACTATTCCTACTAAAAGATAAATAATATAACAATATTGGATTCTTTTTGACAACCAAGCGAGCAGTTAGCTTTTACTAGCTGCTCTTTTGGTTTAATTCAAAAATCCCTTTAATCTCTTCAAACGTTTCTTTGTTTCTATTAGGAATACCAATAAAAGTTATTCCTTTTATTCCATGCTTTTTATATAACAAATTATGTTTAAGCGAATATAACATCATTATTGAATCTACTTCTTTACCGTTGATTAGTATATTATCAAAATTGCAGCTTTAACTACAATTTTTGTATAATCGCCTCAATTGTTTGCGTTTACTTTTTCTTGTAATCGCTCGAACTCTCTACGCATTAATGCCATCTCTAAAAATTGGCACTCATCAGGACGGATACCATAACGATTTCCTCCTGGTGTTAACAATATCTTTTCACCTGTCATCTTTCCATCTTCATCTAATGCATTAATCCATTCATCCGGCCATTCATCGTATGTCAAGATTCCAATATCAAATGCATCTAGCCCATATTTTTTAAAGGCTTCTTCTATACGTTGCGCTACTACTCCAATATGCCAAAGTGCATTCTTGTCATTTTTATTAACATCATTATTAAATTTATAACGGCAAAATTTCACTTCCGCCCAAGCATCTAGCCAATTATCCGGTATCCCACTGATTTGTTGTTTCTCACGTTCATCAGAGGTGTTAATTGTCCCATTTTCAGCATATATTGTTTTCCATCGACGACTAGGCGTACCGATTGATTGTGAAACATCCTTATCTGGCCTTAAATTAGCTCGGAAATTCAGGATGTTGTTCCCCATATCTCCATAAATAAATGGCGTTTCATTCGCGTCGTTTCCGTAATCAATCCATAATAGTCTATCTTGATTCGTTGTTGGATTAGCTTTATTACCTATAATGATAGAGTTAGAACCTGTATAATTAGCTCCCGCTTCTGTTCCAATCATGATATTTCGAGCGCCAGCGCCACTATTCAAACCTGCACGTGTACCGATCATTACGTTTGCTTCACCATCTGTTTTATTTTGTGCTGCATACGTACCAATAATGGTATTAATGAAGTTATTATTCCCTTTGCTCTTTTGCAATGCTTGATGCCCTATTACAACATTACGGTTACCGTGAACCGAATAACCCATTGCATTGTTACCTAGAACAATATTTTTATAGCCATCTTGATTAAATTTCAATGCATTACGACCAATAGCAATGCTTTCTTTTACACCAAGTGCATTAGCCAAAGCAAAGGCACCAATAGCGGTGCAGCGATCTGTTAAATATGAACGTGATAAAGCTTGGTATCCTATCGCTGTATTATGCGACCCTCTAACCAATTGAAGTAAAGCATTCCTTCCCACAGCTGTATTTCCTACCACTTGTGAAGAAGATGTTGCTGCCGGAAAACCTCCACCTGGATTAACAATTACTGCACCTGGTGGAACTGGATATCCGATTGGCTGAATAAGCTTTTCTACATTAGGGTTCATTTGTTTTAGAATGTAATGATCCGTTCCTGGTGTATTCCACACATTACTTTGATCTTTCTCATTCAACCACAATTCGTGGCGTGAAATGATTGGATTAATAATACCCGCCCATTTCATCGCGTTATTACCTACTGCTAATGAACGGGTATAAAACTTCCCTCTCGAAAGCGATCCACTACCAATTGAGACATTTGAATATTGGTCTGCGTTATTTTCTTGAGATTGAAAACCAAGTGCTGTGTTTTGCTTACCGCTCTTTAATTCTTTTAATGCATACTCACCACTCGCCGTATTCGCATATGCTTCTAAACCTACGTTACGACCACTATTTTTACTGCTAAACTCATTCAAAATTGGCTGTGGGATATTACTAAGAACAACAACCCGTACTCCTGTACGTTGACTTGGAGGGATTGATTCATTAAATTTATCTCGTTCCTTTACAATAAGGGTTGCGCCCATCCCATAATACCGTCCACTCAAATCATCTTTTGTAGCTTTATAAGTCCCAGGTGGGCAAAAGATTGGAATATCCGGGAAATTTTCTTCAACTCTAAGAAATATTTCTGTATTATCAGTCTCTCCATCCCCTACAGCACCAAGCCAAGTTATATTGATACTTCTAATACCAAATTCATTTTTCCAATGATTATAATCAGAATCCTGCCTTTTTTTAGCGTTTATATGAACAGCACCCTCAGCATCAACTCTCGAATCAATAAGCTCCGAGTCCTCTGTTACACTCGAAATAACAGTATCCCAACGAGTTTCTAAATGTTCCTGTCTTTTTTTAGTTTCAGTTGATAATGCAGTTGAAATTTTTGTTTCTTTATTAATTTCATCCATTCCATCCGCAATAGAACCCCTAACCTCTTTTCCATACACAGCGGTTTTTATTTTCTTCAATTGTTTATCTATATTAGCCAAGTTTTGCACCTCCGTTTTCTAAAGCAGTCACACGATCATTTAATAATTTAAACTGATTTTGTAATGTCATTATATCTGTGCTATTCGTTGTGATATCTTCCTCTACCACTGTCAATTTCTTATCGAGTCCCCCAATATTACGGGTGTTTATTTGAATATCACTTTGGATTTGTGCAATTACCTCAGCTGTGGGTAAAGATTGTATTTCATTCTTAATTTTTTTTAAGGTTTCTTGCAAATCCGATACCGCTTGAATAATTTTTTGTAAATCAGCATTTTCAACAGCATCATTCAATGACTGCAGTAATTTTTCCGCGTCATTCAAACTCGATGACAAGTAATTAATTTTTTCATTTTGCTTCGAAATTGTATATTGTAATTCCACGACCTTTTGTGCTGATTTTTTCGAATCACTTTGATATTGATTTAGGGTTTTTAACTTATCTCCAATTGTCAAACTTGCATTTTGTGGATTATTAACATCTAACGATTTCCCTATAATCCTAAGGTACTCATTAATTCCCATAACTGGATTTATCACTGGGTATGAATTACCTGGCTCAAAAGAATCGATATCAAGTCCAATCAAAAATAAATCTACTGCATCTAACTTGTACTGAACATGGGCGGTTTTTTGATTCGCCAACCACTCTTTCCCCTTAGAGAGTAGATTCTTAACAATGGTTACATCATCCCATACAACGGATTTACTTTGGATACCAAATTCCTTTATTAATCCCTCATCATCAATATAAGGTAATCCCTTGTTAATGGATTCAATTGTTAAACGTGCTTCAGAAGCATCTGTTACGCCTGTATCTTTCGATTCAACTCGTGCACCTAAAGGTGTAAGACGAGTGATAATTTGAGTCGGATCAATGTCGCAAGACATACTAACTAAGTTTTTAGCAATCTTAATTTCAGTATTCTTTTCTTCCCCAACACGTTCCAAGTAATCTAAAAAACGAACCCCATTTACTTTACGTATTTGAAGTTCGCCCCCTAATTTATCTAATAGTTTTTCCTTAATTGTTTCAAACGTATCCTTCTCAGCTGATAGATAAAGATAAAGATTATTGGTAGAGTTAGTAACAGTTACATTTCCAACCTTAAATCTTTTGTACTCTTCTACCTGATTGTTATGATAATCAAGAATCTTCGTGAATAGTTCCTTCGGTGTACCTCTAAATTCTAAATGTCGCTGAACAGAATCATGTAAATACCCTAATTCTCCCTCACATTCATATGAATCACTATGAAGTCCACTGTTATCCATTTTTTTATTAGGTCCTAATATACGACCTTCAAATTCATACTGTCTTGTCTTTGTATTCAACACCTTTATAAGTGTCGATAAAGGTTTAATTTTGTTATAACCTGGGCTATCCATATGAAAATGAAAATTAAAAGAATCAATTAAATTAATCTCCTTTTTTATTACCCCAGATTTTAATTTGATGCCCTCCACATTAGGAACATGAATGACAGTTTCATGCCCATCGTTAATAATTGTCACTTCATACAATCAAATCAGCTCCTTATAGAAGCGGAATAAAATCTTGCCATAGCCAATAATTTGAAGATTATTCTCTCCTGGTTTGAATATAAAATTACTATCTTTCATAACGCCCGCTTTTATTAAATATTTAATATCATCTTTAATGATCTCCATCCGTGACGAGGTTATTATTTCCGGAACTACATCTGGAGTCCCGGCATTCAACAATGTGATTTCTAACACCCCATTCACATCGAACTCAGTAGTTTGAGCAACATCTAAATCAAAGTTAAACGTATCCCATATATCATTACCTTCATGCAATTCAGCAATCATAAAAGGATAAGCCCTGAAAGTAGCTGTTAGCGTTCCAGTTTCCCAATCGTCTTGTACATTTGCAGCACTTTCTAATTCAGCTAAAAAGTAATAACCAGGGATTGTATCATCATAAAGTTTTTTTCGACCGTTTGTATTCATAAGCCAATTAATCAATTTCGTTTTTTCTACTTGCATAGCTTGTGGAGTGTAGTTACCTCTTCTTACTACATTGAACTGATATTTTAATTGTCTAGAACTATATGTCTGCGAACCATATAATTCGCTAAAATCGTATTCCACATTTGAAAAAGGCACTTGTACAATTATCTTTTCTTTTGATGGAAAGCCAATATCCCTTTCAGCCGGCATAGTATAGCCCATGTCATGAAGTGAATGCTTCCCGTCAAACGTAATACCATATAACATCTATGCCAGCCCCCTTTCAATTCTTCTGATTCGCATTCCGCCTTCATAATCTGTATAATCACCAGTTATTTGAGCGAACGTCCTTCCATCAACCTGTAATATAATAGGACGGTTATTATCATTTTGCGGCATCGTAGATGCAATACCTTTTCCAATCTGTCCAAGCGTCTTTTCATTTAAAGGTAAAACACCTTCTGGTCCAGCTTCTCCTGCCCCTTGTAAGTTGCCACCATTCATTCCAAAAATAGTTGGACGTGTAAAAATACCACCTTTAGCACGCCAATCCACATTAATGCCAGATGGATAAGAGATTTCTTTACCTGCAATTGTTTTAGAACTAGTCTGCAGACTGAAATGTGGAAACTTTGGCATTTCAGGTTTAGGGATTTTCAGCTTCAAATTATCAAAGAATCCTTTGATTTTACCCACAAACTCTTCTACTTTTCCAACCGCTTCTTTTATTGGATCAATGATGTTACGCTTGGCAGCATCAAATTTTTCTTGTGCAGCATTTTTCACTGCATCAAATTTTTCTTTCGCTGAATTATATAAATCAGTAAATTTTTGCTTAGCTGAATTATAGGCTTCAGTTACTGGATCAATCACATATTTTTTCACTAAATTCCACGCCGTAAGCGTATAGGATTTTATAGATTCCCAATTTGATAAAATCCAGTTAGCCAAATCTGCAAGTTTTTGCTTTGTTGTATTCCACAATTCTTGAACCGGTTGAATAACATACTCTTTTACCAAATTCCATGCTGCAAGTGTATAAGATTTTATAGTTTCCCACTTTTCAAGTATCCAATTGCCTAAATCACCTAGCTTTTCTTTACACCAGTTGTACGCTTCAGTAATCGGATCAATAATATACTTACTTATTAAGGCCCAGGCAATTTGAGTACCTGCCTGTATTAATAACCAACCTGCTTCTAAAACGACAGATATCGCCGAAATAATCGGATCTAAGACGGTGAGTATTGTATTCCACGTATCTTGCCACGCTTGTACTAATGTCCCCCATAATTGAGATGCTGTTTCTACTAAGGAAGACCACCAAGACGACGCCGTTTCAACGATTCCAGACCATAAATCACTGAAAAATTGAGCTATTGGGTCGAAAAATGAATGGCACATTTCTAAGAATGAAGCCCACGCTTCAGAAAAGTATTCAACTGTGGAAGACCAGGCATCTTCACACGTTTGAACTATGCTATCCCACAATTCACCAAACCAATCTTTAAATTGCGACCATTTTTCAGAAAGCCAATCGGTTATGGCACCCCAGTTTTTTATAGCCCAAATAACGCCCGCTATTACAGCCGCTACTCCAGCGATAACAAGCATGACAACTCCAAGCGTTGTGCCTAATACACTAACCGATACTACAACTGCCGCAATGATGGGAGCCAAAATACCTACTACAGCTATTAATCCAGCAAAAACATAAACAAAATTTTGAATCGGCTCTGGTAGTTTAGTAAACCCATCAACTAAAGTTTTAATTCCTTCTACTACTGGCGGTAAAACATCTTTAGCTAATTCAGCAAGCTTCTTTCCAATGGGTTCAAAGGCTGCTTGTGTTTCTCTTAAGGCCTTTTGAAGCTGTTGGCCAAGTGATTCTTCTTGAAGCTTTTTCATTTCCTCCATACGACCATTTACATCACCAAGACCACCGTTTACATCAGTAAGACCTAATACAGCTTTAGCACCCATGTCTTCCCAACGGGTAGCAAACAAGCCAACTCCAATTTGATTCTGTTTTACCTTGTTATCCATGCTTCCTAAATCGCCTATTACAGCTTTAAACACATCGGCGGCTGTTGCTTTACCATCATTAAATGATTTCCAAACCGCTTGCGTTTCCTCGGAAAGATCAGCAAACGCATCCGCTGTACCTTTTGATCCGTCTTGTACTTTCTTTCCGAATTCAGCAACTGTATCATTGATATAATCCAAATTATAAGCGCCATCACGCGTTCCATTCGCAAGAATGGTGAACATCTCTTCAGCTGAGAATCCTGCTTGTTTGAAGAGGGGGACATATTCTGAAAGGTTGTCAAACAACTCATCAGAATAATTTAGGCCTTCTTGAGCACCTGCTGCAAGTAAATCAAATGTTTCTTGTGTAGATAAACCAAACTGCGACATTAACTGTCCTGCGCCTCTCGTAGCCTCGTTTAAATCAACATCATAGACTTTAGCAAGTGTTAAAACATCCTCTGATGCCATTTGTAATTCATCGTATGGAACATCACGCATATTTTGAAAGACTTTTACAAGCGCTTGATCAACTTCCTCAAGACTTTCACCAAATCCCTTTTTCCACACTTCTTGCGAAATCTTACCGAGATTCTCTGCACCTTTTTGAGTTAATCCTAATAAAGATTGTATTTTCCTTTGAGACCTATCAAAATCTATTGCTATGCCCACAGTAGCTTTACCAAGCTCAATTAACTGTTGTGACATTCCTTGTAGCATTTGAGTAGCTTCCATCATGTTATGTAAATCTAATTTCTTACCTAATTGCTCCATACCATCTGCGGCTTGTGAACCACTCTGACCAACACTATGCAAAGAATTCTCAAATTGTTTCATCGTAGTTTTAGCTTGGTTTAATTTCGTTTCAAGCTGCTGTACTTCTGTGGAATTCTCACCATACACACGCTTTGCTGCACTTAATTGTTGTTCTAAGTTGTAGACGACCCTATCGGTCATTTCCATTTGCTGACGTAGTTGTTTTTGTGCTAATTCCAACTTATCAGCTTCACTAGCATTTTGACCTAATTCAGCATTTTGAAGCTTAAATGAGCTTGTTAAACGTTTTTGTTCAGCTTCCAGTTTCTTAGAATCTTCTTGTAAATCACTTAAAGTTCCGCGTGCTTCTCTCGCTTCAATTGCTTGCTCTGAAAGACCTTCATTCACTCTTTTCATTGCGTTATTAAGAGTCGTTTCAGCGCGTTCTGCATCAAGTAACTTTCCATACATTTTATTAAGTTGTTCAGCTGTCGTGTTTGTATCTTTAGACATAGCTTGATATTCGGCACGCAACATTGCTGTACGCTTTTTAGCGGCTTCCATTTGAATTTCTAACTTTTTCTTTTCAGCTGCTAATTTATCTGTAGCTGTAGCATCTTGCCCCATCGCGGCAATGTGGTTCTTATATTCCTTCGCTGCGTTATTCATAACCATGTTAATTTGCTTTAATGTCTGTGCATACTGAACCTGACCATCCATTTTGAAATTAAGAACGACGTTTCTTTCTTTATTATTCCCTGCCATTTTCTCACCTCATTTCCTAGTAGAATGGAGTCTGATCTAACGTGTAGATTTGTTTAGGTTTCTGTTCATTTAATGCATCTGGATTGTTGTATCGGAGATGCATGATGTATTGCTTTAAAAAATGATTAGGAGTGATTTTCCAAAAATCATCCATGCTTAAACCAAGTAACGTATTACTGACATAAAAATAAAAATCCCAATCCAATTCGGACTGAGATTCATTATTTTTATTCAGTATGTTTTTTACTTTTTTTCTTGTTTCAGCTTCTCCATATCAGAGTGTTGGAAGTTTTGCCCTTGAAAAATTTCGAATACCACTTCGAAAATACCAGGTACATCATAAAGTGGAATGGCATTTTTAATTTCAGTCGGTGTACACTCTGTTCCACCGCTGCGTACCATTGCATAAATCAACGAGCGCATCAGTTTTGCTTCGTTTTCTCCTAAACTGAATTCTCCTTTTGCCATCATAGCATTCATTTCTTTTTCAAACTCATGATATGGCTTCCCATAAGATTCTTCCACATAAGGGAATGATTCAAAGGTAAAAATGACAGGGATATCAACGCCCTGTATTTTGATTTTATTTAAATTTATTTCAACGTTAACTAAATCACTTAAACGTGCCATAGTACCCCCCTATTCCCCTGTACCTAACGTAGCTAATTGAGACTCATCGCAAATTACTTGTTTTAAGAAATCTTCTACCTTAATACCTTTAGCATCAGCTGAACCAGTGTCTAATTCAGTTTGTGTAACATCGTTGTATAGTAATGGATCTGCTGTAATTGTGTATGCAATGTCATCCACAGTCATTTCTTCATTCTGTGTTTTCCAAGATTCTTCTACAGGTGCTACTGTACATTTTGGGTACCAACGAACAAGCTTGGTTCCATCATTTAAAGGAAATACAACTCCTACCGCGAACTTCGGATATTCTTTTGCCTTTGCTGTTTCAAAAGACACACCTTTTTTACGTTCTTTGGCAAAGATTTTATCTTTTACTTCACGGTTTAGGCCAGCAAGGTTAAATGCCAAGCCGAACGCTGTATTTTTTACGATGTTAATAATTTTTTTATTTGAAGCCCATTTTGTAAAATTAGTAGATGTAGTAGAAATTGTTAAATCTGAAATATTTGTTTGCTTATAAATGTCCTCTTCATAAGTAGGAAGCGAATCAGTGGATTCATCTCCAGCCATCATACAGATATATAAATCTTCCACACCTACACTGTATTGAATTTCCTTATTTGTAACTGCCATTTCTATCATCCTCCCATTTTGTTTACTATTTTTTGAGCTAGGATTTCCGCTATCTTGTCACCCTCTGCATCAAAGGTGTTCTGCACAAAGTGTTTTCCCTTCACACGACCTTTACCATTTACTTTTTTATGGCCATTTTCATATAGATACCAATACCAAGCTTCATTTTCAAATTCCACAGATACAAGATCATTTTTCACAACGACTTTCAAACTTTCTCTTAAATGAGTTTTCTTGTTCTTATTGGACAATTTAATTTTTGGTTTTAACTTGCTAATAAAGTAATTGGCTGCTTCTTCTAAAAACTGTTTTTCTACCTTTTGGTTAACCCTAAGTAATGTATTAATATCTTCCAAAGCATCAGCAAAACCATTATTATTTGACGCCATTACTGGATGCACCTCACATACGTTATAAACTGCGTGATGGTGTCGTCATTCTCGTCATAACCCATTCCATCGAATTGAGAATAAGATACTCCTGCATCGTTAAAAACAGCCTTTAACGGGACGTAATCTTTTTCAGTGCCATTTGTGATAACAGCAATTTGATAAAGTGGCATATCTTTTAGAACCTTATTAGAAGCCCTTTTATGTTGTTCATTTACAAACTCATACACAATGTAAGGGTACTTTGCCGTTGTAGGAGCTTCATCACGATATACTGGGATACCTGATTTCTTCATGATGTCTCGTAACTCTTGAAAACTAATTTGCATAAGATAGTGACACCTCCATCAATCGGTCTTCTTCTTTTACATAAATGCGTGCAATATTGTAAATACGGCCACCAACTTTTACACGGTAATCCTTTTGATTATTTTCAATCTCTCGATCAATACGAACTTCAATTTTCTTTACAATTTCATTCTTATCTTTTGTTGTAAATTTATCAGTGGCCGTAACTCCAATGTTGTTATATTTCATATTACGAACTTTTGGATACCCCATCACAACACGGTCTGTATCTGGATCAATGGTCTCCCCTAATTTAAGTAGCTCGCCCATCCATTTGAGTTTATTCGTCTTCCTCTTCGGCATCATAAACCTCCTGGACAAAGAATGGTGTCAAAGCATCCAAAGCTTGTTCTAATTCCTTTTCAGCTACACGATATTCATAAAAAATACCTGCACACATAATGACCAGGTATTCTACTTCTCTTCCACATGCTTTTTTTACATATCGTTGACCTTGCTCAATATAAAAAGAGAGCAAGGAATCATCCATGCCCTCTTCCCAATGAATATGAGATTTTAATTTCTCAATTAGTTCATCCATATTAAGCTCCAGTTGTTTCTTTTAAAACATACTTGTAAACCGGATTTTCAAATGGTGAATGAATTAATTGTGCATCTAGTAAGTTCCAGATACGGAAACCTACACGGTTTGTACGTGAGAATAACTCAACTAACTTTTGTACTTCTAATGATCCAATGACATCTTGAATATAGAATTTAGAGAAGTCGCCAAAATAGAATACTGGTGTATCTGGTTCGCCTGCAATGTCAATTGCATCTTCTTCCTCAACAGGGAAGCCTAATAATGTATAACCAATTCCTCCTTCCACTTGATTAAATGGACGTAGTAATGGGAAACCATCATCTGTTTTCATTGTTTCGATTTTAGTTAATGCTGCCGTATTTAATACCCATCGTGCTTTTTTACGTACTTCTTTAACAGGTGTATTTTTCATTTTTACTAATGCATCATAAAGATTCTTTTCATCCGTTTTAAACTCAACAGCTTTCTTTGCTAATGCACCATCATTGATGTTATTAGCTTCATCACCATTAACCATGTATTGAGTTTCTTTACGGACATAAGCCTTTTTCAGCTCGTCCATAACGATTTGTTCAATCGGTAAACCTGTACGTGCTAATAACTTTTTCGTTACAGTAGCAAGCGCATCAAATTCCGTTGGTGATAATTCGATTTCATCGAACTCAATATCTGTTTCTGGAATTTCGTTATTTGTTCGCTCATTTTTATGACCTTGAGCTTCTGCCTTTTTAACTAAAACAGGATATTTAATATTTTCTTTTGTTTTTACTCCTGTTCCTAATCGACGTAGGAAGTTTTCTTCTTGGGCATACGTAATAATTTCTTTACTTAAGAAATCTGGAATCGTAACTGAACCATTACCAGTAACTAACCCTAATGCACGTGCTTCGCTTTCATCGATGTTACCTACAATGTAGTTAGCAAAAGCTGAACGAGTTTCCGTTTCTTTCTTTTTAGTAGATTTATGACCTTTAGTAGAGAGACCTGTTCCAATAGCTGCCATGATTTCAGAACGTTGTTCTTCTGACAGTTCAGTTTTTGCATCTGGATTTTCTTTTGCTGCTGGATCTTCTTTTTTCTCTGGATCATTATCTTTCTTTTTGTCTGGATCTTCTTCTTTTTCTTTCTCTTCTAATTTGGCTAATTCATCAGTGATAGTTTGTACTTCCTTTGTTAAGTTTTCTACTTCAGCTTTAATTGCTGCTAATTCTTCCGAACGAACTTCATTTTTTTCTACTTTTCCTTGTAATTCTGCTAATCGAGATTTTGTTCTCTTTAAAGATGCGTTTAAGATTTCTTTTAAATTCATGTTAATTTTCCCCCAAGACTTTTTTTATTTGTTTAATAATGTTATTTCTTTCTTCTTTATCATCTTCCACAACTGTTTTTACGGCTGCTTCTTCACTTCTTATTTCAATCATGGCTGTATTTTTGCCCCTGGTTTCAATGGAAGTTGCAACATAGGCTGGTGTCATATCCAAAATAGAAACTTCTAAGAGTTCTAATTCCTCAATAGATCGTTTTTGAACACCAGATTCACCTTCTTCCCAGGAATCTTTTTCAGAAACAAAACCAAATGACCAGCCACGCAATTCTTTATTTCTTGCTTTCTCAATCACTTGTTCATCTGTAACTGTAGCAACGGCTCGTAAACCAATATTGTCTTCATACAATTCCAGATTTCCGTTTTCAATAGAGCCAAGCTTTCTATTCTTATTGTGGTTAAACAGCAAGTCCACATTCTTTGCTTTCTTTAACGCTTTTTCAAACGCCTTAGGGACAATTCTCTCTTTGAAATATCCCCTCGGAGAAGGCAACATTCGACTTTCTCTGTCCACAACATTTACATAGCCATCAAGTATAACTTGATTCCCTCGGACCTCAATTTTCATTCTCTTCACCTCCTCCCAATGAACCCTCACTCGCTTCTTTCTTACCTATTTCAGTTAAATCATTTGAAATATAAATAGATTGTGATTCCTTTGTATTTTGCTTAGGGAATCCAAGCATATCAGCGACATTATCAGGTGAAGTAATAGCTGTACGTACAAGGTTGTAACCAATATTCGTTTTGTTGCTATAAGTAACAAAATCAAGAATATTAATCTTGAATTTAATTCGTTTCCCTGAATTTTGGCCATAAAAAAGAAGACTCAAATGGTCTTCAAAATTTTTCATTATTGGTCTAACTGCTTTGTTGTGAATATACATCATTGCTTTCTCAATATCTTCTTTGATTAGCTCCGTGTACGTATCCACATTTATGCCTAAATACTTACCCAAATCTTTTTTATATACATTTAGATATGCTAAGGTCTTTTCATCGTCTAAAGGGCTTTTAAGAGTCTCAATTGAGTACCCTTTTCCAAGTGGAATCATTTTTACAGACCTTGCTTCATCGATTGATTCCAGTTGATCTAAAATTGCATTGATTAACTTTGACTGAGCACCATTCTGTGGATTGATATGAGCATCCAAATTTAACAAGAATGCTAATAGTCCACCCTTTTTATATTTGTCAGTTAAAGTTTTCTCAGCCGACATTACGCCCTCGAGTGTATCTCTCCCTAAATCAAGAAGGCCTTTTCCTCTTAAATGATCTGCACCAATATTTTTCACATGCCGAATCATAAATGGAGGAACTTCGTGACCCCCAATATTAAAATGTTCTACTAAATTATCATCTAACTCTGTAAATACATTTGAAGCTAAGTGTATTTGAGCACCATTTAATATAGGGAACGTTTCTCCCTCGAGTAAATAAGTATTCGTCATTAATTTAATAAATTCAGATTGCGTTAGATAGTTATTAGGATTCTTCAAAATACGAAGTGCAATATCATCTTTAATTTCATTACCGAATTCATCTTCCACAACAATATCAGCCAATACCATTTGATTACTAATGTCTTGTAGCAACTCGTAAACATCACTAGATTGTAAGATGTTTGAATCCGTAACATACACACCGCCGTAACGAATGCTTTTCCCTAAAACATCATCAAGAAAACCACGCTTTTCAGCTTGTCTAAATAAAAAATTTGAAAACCTATCTCTTAAACCCAATTTCTCACCGCCTTTATCTATGACCTATCTCCTTTGCGAAAATCGCGAATTTTTTGTTCTATGTTCTCAATTAGCTTATTATATTTATCGCTAAGATTCATATGCTCTGTACGGCCCTCACCACCAAAATACATATGCCCAATAATTGAATCCATATCTGTTACTATCTTTGCAACTTCATCATGTAACAAATGATACTTTTCATAAAGAATAGGTCTAATTTTTTGTTGATAAACTTTTAAATCAAGTTTAGAAAATCCATTATTATCATAATCAATTACAGCATTTTCACCATTAATCTTAAGAACTTGATTATATACTTCTAGAGTTTCTTTTAGTTCATTTCTTTGCTCTTTCCGCTCATCTCGGGTTATTTGTAGTTCTAATAAATCTTTTTGCACTTTCTTATTTCCTCTTTGAGTCAACAAGACCGCTATTAATGTAATAATCCCTGTCACAATAGAAGCAAAAACTGGCATAAATTCTTTCATAAAAACACTTCCTTATCAGTTAATATTTATATTTAGTATAACTGATAAGATATGAAACTACTTTTTCATCTATAAATATCACCAATCAATTCATCCATGCCTTCTTCAGTTATGCTATCCATAACCATCATAGTTTCTTTATGAGCACATAAAAAAGCAACAAATCCATCAATCTTCTTTTTGGACTGTCGCTTACTTGGGGCTTTCATTCCATTGATATTTGTTACAACAACAACATTAAGAGCGCAATAAACAAATAAAGGATTATCGGTCATTATGCGCTTTTCATAAATAAGTATTTCTGAATCATCCATCATCGCATTCATAACGTTAGGGTACTGACCTACAGAAATGCATTCAAGACCAAAATTCTCAAGTTTTTCAATTAACTTTTGAGACATAGCTGGATCATAGTTTATTTGTTGTACATCATACAAATTTAGGCATTCCACAATATAATCCATAACCTGGTCTTGGTTTATCATTTTACCATCACAAAAAGTAACAAAACCACGTTCAACCATATCGGTATATGGAACATTATCTTCTTTTTCACGATGTTCGATATCTTCATTAGGTACAAAATACATTTGTTTAACTTTTATAATAGACTTTCCATCTTCGGTATAACCAGAGTTAGGAAAATTCAGGCTCACACATGTTAAATCGGTTGTTTTCGATAAATCTAAACCGATATAGCAAGTTTCACCTGTTAAATCACCTAAGTCTTCCACAAGAACATGTTCAACTTGCCCTTGCTCAAAGAAATTCTCAGCTCCATTTACAAATACATTCAAATGTTTAGAAAGAAACTCGGCTTTTTTATGTGCTGAACGTGATGCTGAGATGAATTCTGTTTCAAGTGCACTCATCGTTACAGACACACCGATATTTGGGTTAACCATTGCCCAAACATTACGGTCGGTCCAATCATAATTCTTGTTAGGTTCGTATATCATGACGAAACTTGAATCATTATCATCACGTTTCAATACTTCTTTCGCCTCACGATATACTCGCATACCAACCGATGAAGAACCTTTACCAGCCGTTGATATATTAAACATAATCGGCTCAGCACGAGAAACCTGCGCTGATTTAAAGTTATCATATTGATCCATATTTTCTTGAGCATGAAGCTCATCATTTAAAATGAAGTGTGGATTGGAACCCTCAATGGATTGAATGTTTTTACTCATTACAATAAATTGGTTCTGATAAGCTAAATCATCACGAATATAATCATATGTCACACTCGAGATGGTACCTTTTGGCCCTTTATAAATATGTGAGCACTCCATTAATACATCATGGTTCATAATTGTTGCTGCAAATGGCTTTGCTGCATATTGAGCCTGGTTAAAATCACTCGCACAACAATAACAATCGGCACTAAGTACTCCTTCACCGTACATCGCATATCCAAGAGCCCCAACACCAATTAAAGTTTTACCATTCTTCTTAGGAACCTGAATATAAGCTTCACGAGTAACTCGGACAATTTGTCCTTTTTCATTTTCATGAACCCATCCATAGATCCAGGAGTAAGCAAATTTCTCCCAATCTTCCAGGATAAAAGGTTGGCCAGCTAAATCACCTTTCGTATGACGGACAAACGTTTCAACCCAATCCATCATTTCATTTGCACGGTCCACATCGAACCAAATATCTTTACGCTTTTTCCATTTATAATAACGATCTACCATTGCTTTGATAGTATCGGGATATTTTTTAGGGTTCTTTCTTACTTGTTTTGCATAAATATCTGCATAATTAACGCCACGTTCAATCATGTAGCATTCCGCCATTTCGAACGATGTTTGTCTAATGGACTTACTGTAGCTTTTGGTTTCTGCAACTCTTCATCTTTTCTTACAGAAGAGCCACCAGTGATTTGTCTACCTGCTTTAGCTCTATTTGTAAGTCCCAATAAATCTAATGCTTTGGTTTTCTTATCAGACCAAGTTTCTACTTGCTGTGCTAATGGATGCTTTGAATTGTTTGTAGCACCAGCTTTATTTGTATGTTGCTGCGTTGCCGGAAACCCTTTTTCTTTCCACTCGATAAACATCGTCATATAAACTTCAAATATATCTAAATAGGATTCAATTAATGGATCTAAAGTAAGGGTGTAAATATCTGCATCACGCATAATTTTTAATATCCGATTTTTCTCAGCTTCTGTTTTATCGGCAACAATTTTTTGACGCTCTTTTTTCGTAGACATTTCACACCCCCCTTTATTTTTTAAAAATGTTGTCTAACGATAGAAATGCCCCCTACGCTACCTATCCTCCCCAGAGGACAAATTTTAATTTTTGACAGGGGGGCTTCCAAAATAACTCGGAAAAACTTTTTTCGGTTTGTCTTCATTTTCTTCAATAGTATGACAAACTGGACAAAGTAATCTGAGGTTATTCTCCTCTAATTTAAGTGTTTCATCTTCTTTGATTGGTATTATGTGATGAACATGAGCACGCCTACCAAAGACGAACCCTCCACATCGTTGACAGCAGCCATTCTCTCTTTCGTATACTTTTGACCTGACATACTTCCATGTATCAGTACGATAGAATGGTTTGTTCTCGTGATGATAGATGTTCTTCTTATCTTTCCTCTTCCTTGGTTTGTTACGCTTATGTTCCTCGCAATAACGTCCCTTGCTTATCTTGTTACGGCAGCCATTGAAGTCACAGTATTTCATGACAGTAACTTAATGATGTCTTCTTTCTTTTTAACATCAGCTGGAATCTCAATACCTAACTCATCAGCATACTCACGTAATTCTTTTACTGTCATGTTGCTTAGCACTGGTACTTCACTAACCACTGTCATATCCTTACCGTTTGCTAAGTCCACACCCATAATCATACTCTCGGGATTAACAGTCACTTCGAATCCTGGTTCTTCACCAGTTGGTACAAACAAACTTCTCTTTTCTTTTGAGTCCCAATACTCTGTACCTGATATTGTTTTTCTAATTTCAGTAATCATTTAAGTTTACTCTCCTTTTTATTCCAAAATAAAAGCATCCACTATGTGGACGCTTCGTGTTACTATAGTTAAGCTATATTAATTCGGATCGATATGTAAGTGAAACTAATGGAAAATAAAGAACCTAAGCAAGAATACGATTTAAGCAAAACATACACATACAAAGAGCACCCTGATAAAATTAGTGGTCGCTGTGATAATTGTGGCAATACCGCATTCAAAAGTTCCATTAAAGATTTCATCTTCTTAAGAGAATGCCGTCAATGTGGTATGAAGAAAATCATATAGCCCCATCCAAGGATTTTTTCTTTGTAAAATAAAAAGCACTCGATCATGGATGCTTTAAATAAGGGACTGTTTACTTTTTCATAGAGTTCTTCAAGACACTATGTCCATAATTTAATTCTCCTAATATTAAATTAGAGAATTGCTCAAATCGCTCAATGTCTTTTGTATGTTCTGCAATAACAAGTTCAAGTTCCTGAATTTCCTTTTGAATATCTTGATCCTTAGTGCCAGCATCTTTCTGTTCTATCTTCATTGTATCTAATCTATCTTGCAATTCACCAGTGAAGTCTTCATTTACTTTCAATGCATCTACAAATGCTTGTGCTTGTAATAAAATCGCTTCATCCGCCGTTATAAGTTTTTTATATTCTTCTCTACGCTCCAATTTAGTAAAGAAAATTCTAGCAATCAAATTGAGGTATAAATATTTAAAAGTGAATATAAATCTATCTTTAGCAGATGTCTCTCTTTTTATAGGATTTAAATCTACTTTTGGTAATTCACCAGTTTCTTTGTTTGGACGTGGTATCTCATTTGGCATATAACAATTCTTAGGAATATCAAAACTCCTACATACATTAGAAATAGCATCATTTTCAAATGTAATATCAATAAACTGGTGCGCAAATTTATTTCTAACCCTTTGTAAATAAGTAATATTGGATTTTTCGTTTATTGATATTAATCCTAAATAATAGGACATTTGTATTTTCGCATCAAAAGTTGCTAATACTCCATTAACTCTAAATAAATCCTTTTCAACACTTTTAGAGTTAATAAGAAAAGCTTTTAATAGTTCGCCTAATAATTCATCTATTATAGACCCACTAACCAAAACTAATCCTCGATCACTACTATTCTCAAGTTCTTTTTCAAACTCTTTAAGAGCTTGTATGTATTGATCCCTTTCTCCAAAACATTTAAACAATTCCTGTATTGACTGATTTTCCATATTATCACTCCTCTCCTACAATCTTACCATTTCCCTACAAAATGAGGGAATTCCCTACAGATTTTTTAATACCCTTCTCTATTTACCAGTTGTCCTATCTAACACTCTTGTTTTTCTTCCAATCACTGCAAAATCTGTTTTATGACTATACGTACTATATCAGTAACTGGAAGAAGAGCAAAAGCTCTCCCTTCAGTACCATATATTTAACTCAACCTATACGATTAAAAAAAGCATCAATCGTTGGTTTTGTAAACTCAGCAACCGTTATTGCCGTAGTTAGCACGATAAAAAATACAACTACACTCATGCAATCACCTCCTGTTTTTCATCATACAATAAGAGATGTTACAAATATCTTTAAATTAAATTATAAAAATATTAACATTCCATTACAATTCTTTACAATGCAAAAAGCACCCCCGAAGGAATGCTTCTTTTTTGAATTTATTAACGTAAACCTAAAATTCTCAATCCATCTTGTAGGTATTCGTCTAATGGTAGTTTCTCAGTCATTTGATTAATTTCAATACTTTTTGTGTTCCACCCTTGAAAATCAAAAGCAGCTCTCTGTTTACGATAAATCTCTTGTGGTATATCCTCTTTATCATGGTCTCTATCCCTTCCAAGGTACATAATAACTTGAAGGGTTTTTACTACTTCGAAATCTAAACCATCTAAATATGCATCTAATTCTTTTTCTCTTCTTGATAATTCTTTTCCTTCTGGTGAGTTTCTAAACTCTTCTCTTTTTCTGAATCCATCAGGAGTCGTGCTCATACTTTTCATTCCATATTGATCATAATAAACCCTATGATCACGAGCTAGTCTTATTACATCTGAAAATACAACGTTTAATTCTTCGAACATTATTTTGCCTCCTTTTTATGCACAACTATAATAAATTCGACAAAATGGTAAGTTCACCTTTATAAATCATTCGTCATTTATCGACAAAAAGGGCAACCGTGCACCAGTTGCCCTTTCGTCAATTTCTTATGTTATTACTATAAACCATATTTTCAAGAGTTAACATTCATAAAACTGGGTGTCAGTAAAGTGCAAGTTCTTCAGCGAACTTTAATCTCTTTATTATTTCAGCATGTTTCTTATAGATATAACTAGAACTGTAATTCATATCCTCAGCTATCTCTTCTAATGTCATGCCATCCACATACTTCATTTTTAACACTTTATTTTCTAATCCTTTGAACTTACTAATTAGCTCCAATAAGTCATGCATTGCATTCATTTTATGTGCCAATTCATATTCAATCGCTTCAATACGTTCTTCTACCTTCGCACCTTCCGATTCAGCAGTTAAACGTACTTCTCGCAAATCACCACTGATCCAGCGTTTTAGTTCAGCTTTTGTTTTGTCTAAGTTGTAAACTAAGTACTCAATATCTTCTTCTAAATTCTGATAGTCTTTCAGCCAGTCAAACAAATGATGATTCACCTACTTTCTATTTAAAAACAACAAATCTCATAAAACACGTTTATTTTCGTCTCTAATACGTTTTACCATCTACACGATCAAATATATTAAGAAAGAAAAACAACTTAGTTTTTTCTCAATCTGATAAGCCGTTTTTTCGGCAAAATGAAATTTAATAACGTTTTTCGATTAATATTCGCATTCTGGTAAATGAATTAGATATTCTTCTTCATCTTCAAAACATTCTAAGCATTTTTCACAGTGATACATATGCCTCTCATCCTTTCGTATCCTGAGCCGAAGCCCAGAACAAAAATTTATTCAGCAATCGTTTCTTTATCAACAATCTTTAATTGACCAGGAGCAACTTCTGTTGTTCCATCCTGTTTAACGTTGTATTCCATCCCTTCATGCGGTTCTTCATAGAACTCATCAATCGACATTTGAGAAGGCTCAAGAATGATATCAACATTTCCCCCAGCGAAAGGATAAAGTTGATTTACTACACCTTTCGCATCACGTTTTACATTTAATTTAATTGCTGTTTTCTTGCTATCACGTTGAATATTTACGAACTCCGCACCAATTGGTTCAACTTCACTTTTCTCCACAGTTAGATGAACAATAGTACCTGGCATTTTCAATAATTCATCAGCATGTGGAAGTTCATCACTTAATACGTGAAACTGTAAAACTTCCTTTTTATCATCCTTTTGCATTTTCTTGAATAATACGTTCAAATTTACCTTTGTCATGGTTTATTTCTCCTTTATTTGTTTAATTTTCATCAAATGACGCCTTTTTTTAGATACTCACGAGCCATATATAAGAAATGATGATATATGTAATTACCGGTTGTAGCTGGCTCAATAAATACTGTTGAGAATCCATATCTCACTTCAAATGTTTTTAAGCTACCAAGTAACGCTTCAGGTTTGTATTGGCTTCGGTATTCGCCTTTTAATATTTTGTGATAGCCTTGTAGATCTTCCACAAGTAGAACAAATGGATGCTTAGCAGCACGAATTAATTCATTTTCAAATCTTGTACGGTCTTTAATTGATTGAACCAATTCATCTACACCATTTTTTCGTTCTACCCCAGCACTTAAATAAATATCTCTTGTAATGCCCATTTCAGGATTCTTAGGAATTACAGCTGAATAATCGGCCGTATCAATTTTTCTAAGTCTGAATGGAACATTTTTTTTACGAAAATAATCAAGTACATGTTGGTTTTTCTGTTCCCTTGTATCCACCATAATTTCTAATGTATCCAAGATCTCTTTTAGTTCAATATCTGAATATCGATAATGAATTACTGGCATTTATTTCACCTTCCTAAAGTGCAACATTGCACAATTGAATATTTCTTGTGAAAGCTCGTCCGTTAATTTATTTTCATAGTTAGCCACAGATTCTTTTACATATAACCAACCATTAAGTGAAAAGTTTAAGGTTAATTCCATGACCAACCTCACAGCGGCTTCATCATGATTAAACCAATCATTTATTTTTGGATTCATGTCCTGCTCAACACCGATAAAAAAATTAATAATTTTATCTATCGTTTGTTTTACCGCATGATCTTGGTCCGAATAATTACCTTGTAAATATTTAATAATCCGTAGCTTATATTCTTTAATAACTGATTCAACTTCTGGAGCAATCTTTTCATGGTTCTCAATATATAAGTCATCGCCATCAAGAACGAGCTTCGCTCCCATCGATTGAACATCAGCACATATCTGTTTTGGATGCATATTACACCTCTTTTTCTAAAAGGGTTATCAAGGGTTACTAAGTTTCCCATTCAGTAACCCACTACAAAACCAGTCGTATCAAGGGTTCAAGTCTCATTTGGGTTATCAGGGTTACTAAAGTTACTCGTTTTTCTATTAAAGCCCTATATATATATTATTTTTTATTTATTTATTTTCTTATAGGCTGTTATAGGAAACTCAGTAACCTTAATAACCCATAAGCTATAAACTATTGATATAACAACATTTGTATGGGTTATTAAAAAATAAGTTCAGTAACCCTTTAGTAACCCAACATCAAATCTTTTTCCTATTTATAGGAGTTATTTTGCTTTCTTCTTTTTTACCGTCTGTTGTAAATAAACTCGCGCTAGCATGATTATTTAATGTCATGCCAATAATGAAAGTTTTGTTTTTTGCACCTTTTTCTTTTTTAAATCCTCGAATTTCTAATTGGCGATAAAAGGCACGGTTCTTTAAATCCAATTCATTATTTTGATAACACCACTTTGTATAATTTTCATATAGTAGCTTTGCTTCAATTCTCTCTGTAGGATGTACCGTACAATTTTCATCAATGAAAGGCGCCAATATATCCATATCTTCACGATATTCGGCTGTTGCTGCCTTCACGGCTTCAGGAGCACGCAACCCTTCGGCCTGCCACTTCATGCAGCCTTCCACTGCCCAACGCAAAACGCCTGGCATTTCTTTTGCTAATTTATCTGGTAGATCATAATCAATCTTGTCTTTCGGTATCGTTACGGTAAATGGAATAAGCATAATCCTTCTCCAGATACCTTCATCAGATCCTTTAACGATTGGCTTATGGTTGGTAGTGAAAAACACTTTAAACTCTGGTGTGAACTCAAAGTATTCCTGACGTAAGAAACGCGCTGACATTTTCTCACCACCGGTGATTTGTTTAACCAGGGCTTCAGATAATTGTTGTCCCTCTTCACTCTCAACGGCTGATACAAAACGCGCTCCATCAAGTCGGGCCACATCGTTATTGATTCCTGAGTCATTTCTCTTTTTCAAGAAAGTATCACTGTTCGTTTGCCTACCATAATCACCAAGTAAATCTTGAATGATATTGATAAAAGTAGATTTACCATTTCGTCCATTACCGAATAAGAAAAACATTACTTGCTCTTTTGTTACACCGGTTAATGAATAACCGATTGCTTTTTGCAGGTAGTTAATTAGTTCATGATCCGCTTCACCGGTATGTGTTTTAAAAATACTTTCTAAGAAGGTTTTCCAGTTTGGACACTTAGCATTTCTGTCATACTTGATTGGAGAAATCTTTGTTAATAGCAAGTCACGGTCATGCGTTAATAATTCACCGGTCTTTAAATCAATAACTCCGTTATCACAGTTAAATAAAAAGTTATGAGCATCTAATTCTTTCTTTTTTACAGATACCATCGGTCGTACATCCAATATGCTGTTTATCCGAATGGACCGTCTTTCACATTTCTTTGCCCAATCATGCAGCAACTTTGATTGATATTTATCTTCTGTAGCCTTTGCTTCTCCATATATGGCTCTTAGTGTTTTAGCTGTGATAGCTTCAATCTGTCTTTTACTATCCTCATGCCAATGCTTACCGTTCCATATGAGCCATTCCAGCTCATTACAATATCGGACATTCTCGCCATGATAATATGCAATACGCTCCGCATTCCCTAACTCAGTTAAATGAAACTTTGGTGCTTCATCGATAATTTCCTCAGTATCTTCAATTGAGTTATCAGAAATATAAACCTCATACTTTTTCTCTTCAGGCGGTTCATAATCAGCTATTGTGGAAGGAGTTGAAAGAATTGCTGTATCAATTGTCATTTGCCCATATGTACGACCATCACTTGAATGTGGTTTATCCCACTTCTCACGAAGTAAGGAAGATTCTCTAAACATTGAATCCATCTTTGCAGCATCTTTATCTGTCCAAAACGCTAAATGATTACATAGGGCCATATCAGTTGAAGAATGATCACCGTTAATCAACATGCCCTGGAATAAATCTTTAATGGATGCACCGCTTTTACTGTCAAACATTCGCTCCCATAATTCCGCATTCGATAAACTAGTAATATCTTCACGTTCGAATGAAGTGGTGCTTTGTTTCTTTTGAGGCTTTGGCTTTTCTTTCAAATACTTCTCAAATAAAACTTTTAATTCATCTGTTCTATCTTCCACGGGAACTTGATCTAAGCAATCACCGGTGAAGGTGAAGTACCTTCCATGCCTATATACTTCCAATCCGATATCAACATTTTTTCGTCCTGTACCTGGTCCTTTTAATGGCAGCTTACCTTTTGCAATAATGTGGATGCCATCACCACTTGGTGAATATTCCGTGTAACTATTTACAGTTTCAATAACATCCTCAGCTAAACTTGTAAGAGCACCTTCTTGGATACAATGGTCAATATCAATTCCAATGAATGGATCATCCTTTGAAAACATGAATCCAATCCCGTCATAATCTCCTTGTTCATAGAATTTTATGATTGTCGGAAACGTTGACCAGCTCCGTTTATTATTTGATTGAGCCATTTCCCCATTGATTTGATAAGGAACTTTTGTTTTCTTACCGCTTCTTACTTCTGACCGCCATAAGATCCAATGAGGAGTGTTTTTAAGCTCTGCCGGTATTTGATTAAATTTATATCTCATTTGATTTTCTCCCTTTGGAAAAGGGAGCCGTTAGTAGCTCCCTCCTATTTGAATCTTGTTAATTAATTTTTAGAATGGAATATCCTCATCTGAAACAGTGAATCCAGTACTCGGCGCTGCTACTTCAGAAACTTTAAATCCTTTTACCTCTGGATATTTTTTACCGTTATATTCACGCTCACCTACTACTAAACGTAATGGTTTATTTAAGAAAGTATCAGCCCATTCTTTGTAGCTACTAAATTGCATTCCATCCGGGAATTGTGCCGCTTTTGATGCTGCTTGGAATCGCCACATTGCTTTATCTGTAACAGTGAAATTATCAAATAGAATCTTTTGACCTTGGAATGGTTGGTCCACATCGCTACGAATCTCATAATCAACGATTACTCGGTTATTACCTGACTCTGCTTGCTTTAATTCATAATTAACAACCGTTACTTCATATTCACCTGGCTTAATTACCTCAAATTCTGTTGCTTGACTATGATCTACTTTAAACATTATTTATTCCTCCAATTTTTTAATATGGTATTACAGCAAGGATGTTGTGCGGATGGAGTGCTTCTCCATGACCTACAACTAAAATCCCTCTGTATTTTTCATAGTGATAAACATCAACTTTTTGCATAAATTGACCCGCTAACTTTTTTTGAATTTCAATAAGTTGCTCTTGTGTCATTCTTTTTCTCCAGATTTACTAAAGGGCTGCAATCTCTCTAAAGCAACGCTTAAGAATTTCATATTGAAATCTTCAAGTTTTTGATTAGTTTTAAATTCAATTTCAGAGAGCATCTTAGTTGCATCTTCACTCGTACTAGCAATCTCTTTAATTTGTGCAATAAGATTATTTCTTTCTTTTTCTTCCTCACTTTTTACATCAACACCTAACTCAAGCCATTTGTACAATTTGCGACCTACTTCAGCAGTAATCTTCTGTGGATGTCCTTCGAACATTTGCGTATTATCCTTTGAAGTATCCGCTATATGATCAATATCGATTACAAAATTTAGCATGAATTCATATTCCATTTCATCCTTTTGTACCGGCTTAGTACCAACTTTACGTGGAGCCATTTTCCCTTTTGCATCTGGTTCTACTACATACTCAGTTTTAGTTCGTAAAGTTGCTAAAATATGAACATTGTTCTGAGTTAACGTTTTTATTAATTTAGTAGTTTCAGATGAAAGCTTGCCCCAGTTTTGAAATGAGTTACCAGACATTTCACCATGAGTTTCTATAATGCCACCTTCGCCTTGCCAGTTATGTGACAAGGAATCGATGATAAGTACCTCAGCACCAGCATTCTTCATAACTCGCACTGCTTCGTTATATCTTTCAGTTGTGTATGGTGGAGTGAAATTAATATGAAGGAAGTTCCCTATTTTCGTTTCCCCATACACAAGACCTACATGAAGTTTTGAGCGTTCATGCTCTGTATCGATAACACCAATCTTCTTCCACAATTCTTCTTCTGATAAGTTAGGATATGCTTCTTGCATCATCCCAAAAGCTACAAGTAACGAACTACCTGTTTTACCAGAACCACTACAACCGATAAATCCAATTACTGCTTTCATCTTTTCACGTTTTGCTTCTGTTACTTGGAACATTTAATCACTCCACCCCTCTACTCTTCCTAATAAATAATCTGTTGATACACCTAAGGCGGTTGCTAAATCACTTAAAACATAAATGGTGGGTCTAGAATCTCCAATTTCATAATTCGAAATTGTACATCTATCTTTATTAATCTTTTCTGCTAATTCCTGTTGAGTAAGGTCTTTCTTTTTTCTTATCTCTCTAAGTCTTGCAGGAAACATAATATTTACCCCTCCGCCATTTTCTTTAAAACAAATATTGAAGCTTCAAAGTCCTTAATTTTGCCTTCAATGTCCTTAATGTTTTGTTCAAGGATTGGCTTTCTTTCTATTACACGCTCTAATTTGCGTTTACAATCGTTTAAATTACCTTGTTCCACACTTAATGACTTTTCTAATTCTTCAATAGCAGCATTCAAATTACTCACCTGCCACTTTCTTTATGGAATGAGACTCTACATATTGTTTGATGCAATCTATTTCATCGTGTATGTAATCACCATCAATATCTCGGTACTCTTCACCAAAATAGATTTCTTTATCGCAACTTCGACAATGATCCATCACGTTATTGAATGAGGAGTCCTGACGGTTCCCTATTACCATTGAATTTTCGACCATTTGGTATCCCTCCAATTTCCTCTTCCATTCTTTCTTGAGTGTAAAGAGAATAATAGGTTACATGGTCATTAATAAAGGAAACTTCATAAGGGTAATACTTGGATTCACGTTTTAGTATTAACGGCTTAATCTGAGATTCATCTAACAATGATTCCAATACTTCATTTTTTAGATGTACTTCCTTTCCATCAATCCTAATAATTCCATGTTCATTTTGTGCTTCTCGAATAACTTGTACAGCTTTAGCAACTTCTTTAATACTCATTGATCTGCCCCCTTTACATGAAATCAATTCATGCTATAATGACTGTGAATTTTGTTTTTCTAAATCACCTGTTGGCGCAGGTGGTTTTTCTTTTATACCGCTTTAAAGCATTCAACATTTTGTTGCTCAATTAAGTAATCCACTAAATTTTCTTTAAGTACGACATCCTGGCCAAACATAAAATACTTATCATCTTGCTGAATTTCACAACCATAAACATCTTCAATTGGATGATCAGGTTCCTTAATCGATTCCTCTTCAGCAATGTCTTCCACAAATATCGCATCAATATTGCTCATACCAATGTGAAGCGGTACTTTTCCAGTAATACCTTCCCATTCGATTTTTGATAATGCACCAAAACTATTGTTAAATGTTTTAAATTGCGCTGCCGTAAAACTAACCTTTGCACCTGATTTAAAAACCAATGTTACTTCCTTCAATTAACTCACCTCCCTTCGATCTATAACCTCACGGTTCATTTCATATATTCTGCGCTTCGCTTCTAATTCCATAGCTAGTAACAATGTAGGACTGTTCTTCGCTTCAGCACATCTTCTTCTTACTTCATGCCCTTTCATAATTCTTGTTACGGATAATACTCCGTTCATTTTTCTTCACTCCTTTTATATGTTCTTTACAAAGAATTAATTGTTCTTTATAAAATGACAAAGTTCGACATTTTTAAGACAAAAAAATAAGTACTTATTTTTTAATGTATTGATTGTTCCTTTATCCACATCAGTAAAAAATGTTCCGTTTCAACCGCTGGGAAGTACCATTTCCCACCTATTTTGTATTTTGAAAAACGTTCATCATAAAAGAACCTCTCCTTTATGGTATTTTCACTCATACTTGTTTGTTTACAGAGCTCTTTCATATCCCACAAGGTCTTTCTTCTTTCAATTTGATCCAGCCGCTTTTTTAACTCTTCCAAAAAACGTTGTTCAATAATTTGGTTATCTAATTGAATGTTAAGCATGTTCTCACCTTCTTTCACGCTAAGAAAATTCGACATTTTCTTTTCAAAAAAATTGAGGATTCCTCTTCGTCATCAACTACCTTTAAACGGTAGTTTAGTTTAAAAAAAATTCATCATCATACTTTCCATCATTAATAATAGGTAATCGAATATTATCTGAGGGCATTTTATATACTATAGATGCTTTCTTTAAAACATGACCCGGAATCGCTGTAATTCCTTGTTCGTAATTACGTAGGGTTTTCCCAGTTACATCAAGTAATTTCGCTGCTTCTTCTTGTCTTAATTCAGCATTAACTCTAGCGGCTTTTAATGTTATCTGAATCATATCATTACCTCCTTTCGTTAATTTCTACATTCAATATACTACCTTTAAACGGTATAGTCAATACCGAAAAGTATAAAAAATACCTTTTAAAAGTATTTATCCTCTTTACACAACTACCGAAAAACGGTAATATATAATTAGAAAGCGAGGTGATACCAATGAACGCTCAACAACGAATGAAAGATATTATGGCAAATAACTTAAAGGAACATGCTAATAAAAAAGGTGTTTTCCAATCAGATTTAGCCAAAGACTTAGATTTACCAGAAACAACCGTTTCTAACTGGTTCAAAGCAAAAACATATCCAAGACCAGATAAAATACAACTGTTAGCTGATTATTTTAAAATCAATCGATCTGACTTAACTGAAGATAAACCTTCAAATATATATGAGGCTCCTATTCATCCAGTAAAAGTACCTATTTTAGGAAAAATAGCTTGTGGATTACCTATATGCGCTGAAGAGAACTATGAAGGATATCGTTATGAAATGCCTGATATTTTACCACGAGGTGAAGTATATTACCTAGAAGCTAAAGGTAATTCAATGGAACCTACTATACCTAATGGATCTTTTGTTTTAATTAGAAAACAAGATGATGTAGAAAATGGAGAAATAGCCGCAGTTCAAGTTAACGGAGATACCGAAGCAACTTTAAAAAGGGTAAAGAAGCAAGGTGATGTCATCATATTAATGCCTGACAACACTTCATATGAACCTTTAATCATTACAGCTACTACTCCCGCACGAATAATTGGAAAAGCAATACGTTTTACAAGAGATCTTTAAATTTCTAGCGCTAGTAATTTAACAACAAAGAGTAGGCGACGGTCTACTCTTTTTAAACAAGCAGAAAGGAGTTCTTAAATGGCTAGTTTCCATAAATATCGAAAAAAAGGATCGAATAAAGATTCTTGGGAATATCGAATACGATATAAAGATTTAATTACTCAAAAATTCAAAGAGAAATCCAAAAAAGGATTTTCAAGCAAAGCGGAAGCAAAATTAGCGGCTGAAGAAATGGAACGACAGTTACGTGAAGGCACTAATCCAACTGGCGAATCCATGAAAGAGTACCTCATTACATGGCTAAACGAATATAAAAAAGGGACAGTGGCAATAAATACGCTTCTCTCTCATCAGAACAATATAGAAAAACACATTATCCCTTATTTTAAAAACATTCTTTTAAAAGATTTCAAACCAGTACTATACCAAAAGTTTATTAATTCTTTAGTCGATAACGGCTACAGTAGACGTACCATCGAAATTGTCCATGGGACTATGAATAACGCAATGGAGAAAGCTATAATTCTAGAGAAGATAACTAAAAACCCTTGTATAGGAGTAGAAATAAAAGTTAAAGCAAAAGAGTCTGAAGTGAAATTTATTGAATCGGATCGAATTGCTGACTTTTTAAGGGAAGCTTATAAATATGATTATATTTATTGGATTTTTTATAAAGCTCTTATTGAAACAGGGATGCGAAAAGGTGAAGCTGCAGCACTCCAATGGACTGATATTGACTTAAAAGAAAAGACAATTACTATTAATAAATCATTGGATTTCAGATTAGCTTCTAAAAATCCTGAGCTAATGTTTGGAGATACAAAAAACTATAATTCAAAACGAACTATCACTATTAGTGAAGGACTCTCAAGTGATTTACACTTTCATAAGAAATATCAAAACCAAAATAAAATCGCATTAAATGATTGCTACTACTTTGAATTTAATTTAGTTTTCTGTAGAAACGATGGAAATTATTTACCTAAGTCCAGTCTTTTTAATTCTTTCTCTAGGATTTTAAAGAAAGCAGATTTACCATCATTACCTATTCATTCATTACGTCATACACATGCTGTATTACAGCTTGAAGCTGGGGCAAGCATGAAGTATTTACAAGAACGTCTTGGACATGGCAGTATGCAAATTACTGCCGATGTATATTCCCACATTAGTAAGAAGCTAGATCAAGAAGCAATGGCCAAATTTGAGGAACATATGCGAAATATCTTAGAGTAATTTTCAAGATATTTGTGGGCATTTTGTGGGCAGCAATTTTAAGTGCTCAAATTATAATTATTTTGCCCACATAAAAAAACCCTCAACACGTTATGTGTCAAGGGTTTAAGTCTCTTAGTAAAGAGACATATATTGATCGCGTTCCCATTGGTGAACTTGTGTTCTAAAGATATCCCACTCAATCTCTTTCGCTTCGATGAAGTGCTCAAGTAAATGCTCACCTAGTGCACCACATACTACTTCATTAGATTGTAATGTAACTAACGCTTGCGCTAATGTTGCTGGTAAGTCAACGATACCTGCTTCTTCACGCTCTTCTTTTGTCATTACATAGATGTTACGGTCTACTGCAGCTGGTGGAGTTAATTTGTTTTTAATTCCGTCAAGACCTGCTGCTAATAATGTAGCCATTACTAAATATGGGTTTGCAGCTGGGTCAACACTACGTACTTCTACGCGTGTACTAATACCACGAGATGCAGGAATACGTACTAATGGGCTACGGTTTTGTGCAGACCATGCTACGTAACAAGGAGCTTCGTATCCAGGTACTAAACGCTTGTAAGAATTTACAGTTGGGTTTGCTACCGCTGTAAATGCTGGTGCATGTTTTAAAATACCTGCGATGAAGTGACGAGCATCATCACTTAATTGTAAGTCACCGTTTTTATCGAAGAATACGTTCTCACCATTTTTGAATAGCGATAAGTTACAGTGCATACCTGAACCGTTCACACCGTATAATGGTTTTGGCATAAATGTTGCGTGTAAACCGTGTTTACGAGCAATTGTTTTTACAACAAGTTTGAATGTTTGAATGTCATCACATGAGCGAATTGCACTTGCATATTTAAAATCAATTTCGTGTTGACCTGGTGCAACTTCATGGTGAGACGCTTCAATTTCAAAGCCCATCTCTTCTAGTTCAAGAACGATATCACGACGACAGTTTTCCCCTAGATCCATCGGCGCAAGGTCGAAGTATCCACCGTTATCGTTTAATTCTAATGTTGGATTTCCTTTTTCATCTACTTTAAATAGGAAGAATTCTGGCTCTGGTCCAAGATTGAAATCTGAGAATCCTAAAGCTTCCATTTCTTTTAACACACGTTTTAAATTGTTACGTGGGTCTCCATCAAATGGAGTGCCATCCGCATTGTAAATATCACAGATTAGTCGAGCTACTTTCCCTTTTTCAGCTGTCCAAGGGAAAATTACCCAAGTGTCTAAATCAGGATATAAATACATATCAGATTCTTCAATACGTACGAAACCTTCAATCGAAGATCCATCAAACATCATTTTGTTATCAAGAGCTTTCGTTAATTGTCTCACTGGAATCTCTACGTTTTTAATTACTCCTAAAAGGTCTGTAAATTGTAAACGGACATACTTTACATTCTCTTCTTCCGCCAAACGGAAAATATCTTCTTTTGTGTACCTAGCCATTATAAATTCCTCCTTAGTCCCTCTAAACACCTTCAGAATCAGTTCTCTTTAGTGAAAAAACCTTGAAATGTCACCTTGTCGCAATGAAGTTCGATTAAATCTACCTGTATGTTGTAGTTCGTCTCGAAGTATTTTGCGAAGCTCAGTTTTTGAAATTTCTTTCGTTTCTTCTTTTACTTTCACTGCTTCTGTTTGATTTTCTTTCATTAGTAACACTTGTTTAATACCAGCCATATTCAAGCCTTGATCTAATAAATCTTTAATCTCTAACAACTTATCTACATCGTTAAATGAAAATAATCTACGATTCCCCTTTGTACGGGTTGGAGAAACAAGATTATGTTCTTCATAGTAGCGAATTTGACGTGCAGATAATTGTGTTAAATCCATAACAATACCAATAGGAAACAGCGGAGCAGAACGTCTATCTTCTTTCATTGTTTCAGTTCCTCCTTCGCCTTAACTGCTTCTCATTCTATACTATGTTATGTTTAGTGTCAATAGATGTTAGCTTTTCTTACATGATTTTTTATAAATTTTTTCATTCTTTTTTCTAATGAAACAAATCATTACTTTCACGCGAAAAAAGCTGTCGAAATCGACAGCTTCCCTTTAAGAAATTGTTAATAATTCCTTTTCAATTAATGCATCAATTGCAGTACAAATCGCAATCTTCACATGTGAATAAGTTAACCCACCTTGCACGTAAGCGACGTAAGGCGGACGAATCGGACCATCAGCCGACAATTCAATACTCGCACCTTGAATAAACGTTCCCGCAGCCATAATGACATCATCTTCATAACCCGGCATATAGTTCGCATATGGAGTGAAGTGAGAATTAATTGGAGATGCATATTGAATCGCTTGGCAAAACGCAATCATACGATCTTTATCATCAAATTGAACAGACTGAATTAAATCTGTTCTTGGTGCATTCCATGCTGGTGATGTATTCATTCCTAACTTCTCTAAAAATGCAGCTGTAAAAATCGCACCTTTTAGCGCTTGTCCCGCTACATGCGGCGCTAAGAAGAAACCTTGATACATTTCTTGCAGACTGTATAAAGATGCACCTGCTTCCGCACCGATTCCTGGAGATGTCAAACGATATGCACACGCTTCAACATACTGTTCTTTACCAACAATATAACCACCAGTTTTAACAATTCCACCACCTGGGTTTTTAATAAGCGAACCTGCCATTAAATCTGCACCAACATGACATGGCTCTTGCTCTTCAATAAACTCGCCATAACAGTTATCTACAAACACAACAACATCCGGTTTAATTTCTTTTACAAACGCTATCATCTCTTTAATTTGAGAAATAGTAAACGACGGACGAGTTGCATAACCTTTTGAGCGCTGAATACCAATCATTTTCGTATTACTATGAATTGCAGCTGCAACAGCTCCAAAATCAACAAGCCCCTCTTCAGTAAGCGGAACTGCATTATAACCAATATTATATTCTTTAAATGAACCTACACCTTTTCCGCGTACACCAACGATTTCTTCTAACGTATCATACGGCTTGCCAGTGATGTACAATAACTCATCTCCCGGACGTAAAATACCGAATAAAGCTGTAGAAATAGCGTGAGTACCTGAAATAATTTGCGGACGAACAAGACCAGCTTCAGCTTCAAATACATCCGCATACACTTTTTCTAACGTATCACGACCAATGTCATCATAACCGTAACCCGTCGTCGGAATAAAATGCGAATCACTAATTTTATGTTTACGAAAACTTTCTAATACACGAAACTGATTACTTTCAATCACTTCATCCGCACGTTTATGTACTTCTGTAATTTGGCTCTCTACTTCTTTTACGATTGGAGCAATTTTTTCTCCATTTTTCAAACGATCAAACATTTTTATTTTCTCCTTCTTCCACTAAAAATCTCTTTAATTGCACATTAAGTGATGAATGAGCAAAAATATACCCTGTGCAATCATATACAAATTTATCTTCCAAAAACTCCATCTTTGTTAATAGCGTCTCCGTCTTTAGTAGCGTTAACAACTTACCTTCACTCGGAGGAATTTCCACTTGATAACGATTCATTTCTTCCTTCATTTTCTTTTCTATTGCTTCTTTTATATGTAATAGATCTTTTTCTTCAAAAGCACTAGTCATTAAGAAATCACTTTTCGGAAACGGAATAAAGTTTTGATGTAATTCATCTTTTTTATTATATAACGTAATAATAGGAATATGATTAATTGCAAGTTCTGACAATAATTGTTTCACTGTTTTCTCATGCCCTACATAATTCGAATCTGCAGAATCAACTACATGTAATATAACGTCTGCTTCACCAGCTTCTTCTAATGTCGAACGAAAAGCAGCAATTAATGACGTAGGTAAATCTTGTATAAAACCAACTGTATCAGTTAGTAATACTGTATAACCAGAAGGTAACGGCATCTTCCTTGTCGTCGGGTCTAGCGTTGCAAACAACAAGTTTTCTTCAAACGTATCAGCTTCCGTTAATCTATTAAACAGTGTAGATTTTCCCGCATTCGTATATCCTATTAATGAAACTTGGAATACTTTATTATCTTTTCTTCTTTCACGATATCTTTTTCGATGTTCCACAACAACTGCAAGTTGCTTCTTTATTTCATCAATGCGCGATCGAATATGACGACGATCCGTCTCAAGTTTCGTCTCACCCGGCCCTCTCGTTCCAATACCACCACCAAGACGTGATAAAGACAATCCTTGTCCCATAAGACGTGGTATTGTATATTGCAACTGAGCTAATTCTACTTGAAGCTTACCTTCCCTCGACTTCGCACGTTGCGCAAAAATATCTAATATGAGTTGCGTTCGATCAATTACCCTCGCATCTAATACTGAGGATAAATTCCGAATTTGACTCGGCGTTAATTCGTTATTAAATACGATAACATCCGGTGCTAATTCTTCAGTTAACATTGTAAGCTCTTCTAATTTACCTTTGCCTATATAAGTCGCCGGATGAAATTTCGGTCGTTTTTGCGTTGTAGACACTAACAATTCTGCTCGCGCAGTCTTCGCTAGTGATGCAAGTTCTTTCATGGAATGCATAAATTTTTCATCATCATCTTGCGGCAATTGACAGCCCACTAATATGACTTTTTCTTTTTCTTCCATCAAATATGTTCACTCATCCTTTTCGAAATTTAAACCTTCTAATATAATAGCAGAGGAAGCACATTTCATCTAGTTAGCGGGGGAGAAAATTCATGGCATGGGAGATTTTTAGCATCATAGGCACAATTGCTTTCGCTCTAAGCGGAGCCATTGTTGCAATGGAAGAGGATTATGATATTTTCGGGGTGTATATTTTAGGAATGGCAACCGCATTTGGGGGAGGTGCCCTTCGTAATTTATTAATCGGTTATCCGATTGTCGCGTTTTGGCAACAAGACATGTTATTCCAAATCGCACTTTTATCAATGACAATTATTTTTCTTTTTCCAAATAAATTAATTAGACACTGGAAAAAGTGGGAAAATATCACTGATGCTATCGGCTTATCAGCATTTGCCGTACAAGGAGCACTATATGCTCAGAAATTAAATTTACCAATTAGCGCCACAATCGTAGCAGCTGTTTTAACTGGCATTGGCGGCGGTATCATCCGCGATCTTTTAGCCCGCAGAAAACCTCTCGTTCTTCGAGCTGATGTATATGCTTTTTGGACGATTTTAGCAGGTTTCTTAATCGGCGCTCAAATTATTGTTAGCGATTGGGCTCTATACACCTTATTCATTTTAATTGTTTGCTTCCGCATGGTTTCTATTCATTACAAATGGCATTTACCGCATAGACGCATCGACACAAACGAACGTTCAATGCACAAATAGCAATCCAACCTCTTTACAGATTGTAAAGAGGTTTTTCTTTTCTAACGAGTTTTTCCTTACATAATGTTTATACTAATTCTCAAAGCGAGGTGAATACAAATGACAAACCATGTGAATAAAGGTGCTCAAAAAAGCTCAGTAGGTCAAATTAAACACGACCCTAATTCTGCACACGAAAAAAGCGCTAAAATGGAACGATTCCATAAATCTTATCAAGAAAACGCAAAAAAATAGTAAAAGCACTTATACAGAAAAAACAGACGCACAGTTTACGTACTGTGCGTCTCCTCTTCAAGCATCAAATCGCTACTTGATATCCCAATTAAATCATATTTATCATACGTATCCTCTTGTAACAACCGCATAGCCTGTGAACGAATCGATTTCTCAACTATATTCCGTACATATCGTCCATTACTAAACGATGTAATTTGCGACGAGTACTTTACAGCATGTAAATGATCTCTAAATTTCCATTCAGCCTCTTTCGATAACTGGTATTCACGCTCTTCATACATCCTCTTTCCAATTTCTAACAGCTGATTTACTGAGTAATCCGCAAATTCAATTATAAACGGAAAACGGGATTGTAGTCCTGGATTCAATGAAAGAAAGTGATTCATCTCTCTTGAATATCCAGCTAAAATCAATACAAAACCGTGTTGTTTATCTTCCATATGTTTTACGAGCGTATCAATTGCCTCTTTCCCAAAATCTTTTTCTCCCCCTCGGGCTAATGAATACGCCTCATCAATAAACAAAATACCTCCCATTGCTTTTTTTATTAAATCCCTTGTTTTTTGAGCTGTATGACCGATGTACTCTCCTACCAGATCCGCACGTTCAGCTTCAACTAAGTGCCCTTTTGATAGAATATTCATCTCAAACAATAATTTCCCTATCATTCTAGCAACAGTTGTCTTCCCTGTACCCGGATTCCCTTTAAACAACATATGGAGTACTTGCTTCTCAGACTTCAACCCTATTTCTTGTCTTTTTTTATTTACATAAATCCAAGCATATATTTCTTTTATTATCTTTTTTATATCATCCATCCCAACGAGCTTCCCCATCTCTTCTTCAATTCTTTGCAGCATCTCATGTTTCGTAGTAGTTTCATTTGAAATTACTGTTTTATTTTCTGCGGCCGGTAAAGAAATTTTCTTTCGATGATTTAACACAATGTTAATTTGATTATTATTTTTCTTTCGCATCGATTGTTCCATACTATCACCTCATTTTATCCACTCACCAAATATTATTATTCCTACCTCCCTTGTAAATGACTATTTTCAGAAAAGTTTGCTATAATATAAGAAATAATGAAGGTGGTGGGACTATGGAGACAACGGAATTCCATGATACAATACAAGCCTTTTCTATTTTTTTATTGAATAAAGGCCGAAAACCTTCAACCATTAAACGTTACGTTTATGACATTGAAGATTTTGGACATTGGTTAGAAAAAAACAAAAAGCTCCCTTCCAGTAATATATGGGCTACACTTTGTACAAAAGACTACGAAGATTACTTTTCCGACTTAAAAAAGAATCGACATTACTCAGAGAAAACGATGCACCGTGTATTTATTGTATTAAATAGAATGCATCACTTTCTAAACATCCCTAACCCATTAAAGGACATGGAAATTTCTATTCAACCAGATCGCACACTTCGCAATGAAGATTTCATTTCATCTGATGAAGAAAAAAGATTAAAACATATAGTCACTTCATTGGAAGGACTTTCAGAAAAACAACGTCCTGTGCGCCCTTTATTGATGGATCGTAATATCGCTATTTTAAACTTATTAATTGACTATGGATTATCCTTACAAGAACTTACAGCATTAACTATGCATCACGTCCACTTTGAAACTAACACATTATCTATCCCAGCAACCGCAGGGTTAGAAAGAACAATTACATTAACCAACGAAGACAAAAAACAACTATATGCTTATTACAAAAGTATCCCTGAACCCGTTCGTCCAAAATACCATAGTAATGATTCATTATTTATCGCATTTGATTTTAATCGCGGAACATACAGATGGGTATACGAAAATGATGCACCAAAGGGATTAACAGAAATCGCTATCCAAAAAATGATTCGCCTTGAAGTATCTAGAGCTAATTTACGCAAAGGAATCTCAGGACAACACTTTCGTAACACCTATATTTTAAACTTAATACAAAAAGAAACTCCGGAGTCAGAAATTATAAAACTAGTTGGGTTCAAATCAAAAATTTCACTAAAACGATATTATCAATACGCAGAAAATAGAAAAAACGCCTTATGATAAGGCGTTTTTTCTATTTTTTCTTCAAACATAAGGCGTTTTTTCTATTTTTTCTTCAAACAAACGATTTTACTATGACCATTTAACTAATTTTTGCATCTACTATGATGAGTTTCATTCACATTCTCATTAGAAAGGAGAGATTTAATGTCTCGTTATGACGACAGTCAAAACAAATTCTCCAAACCATGCTTTCCAAGTAGCGCTGGGCGAATTCCAAATACCCCATCAATCCCAATTACTAAGGCACAACTTAGAACATTTCGCGCAATCATTATCGATTTAACAAAAATAATCCCAAAACTTTTTGCAAATCCATCTCCCGAAAATATTGAAGATCTAATTGATACATTGAACCTACTAAGTAAATTTATTTGTTCATTAGACGCTACTTCCTCCCTGAAAGCGCAAGGATTAGCTATTATAAAAAACTTAATAACTATATTAAGAAACCCAACCTTCATAGCAAGTGCTGTATTTGTCGAACTCCAAATTTTAATTAATTATTTACTTTACATCACAAAGTTATTCCGAATCGATCATTGTACACTCCAAGAACTCCTTAAATTAATTGCAGAGTTACAAACTACTCTAGTTAATTCGGCTTCGTTCGGCAGAGGTCCTACCGGTCCTACTGGGCCTACTGGACCTCGAGGTAACACGGGCGC
>NZ_QNUD01000016.1:0-58312 GCF_008042405.1 Bacillus sp. SH7-1 | reverse complement strand
GGACGTCGCCAAGCAACTAAGCACGAGTCAAATGACTCGTGTTTTTTCGTGTTTTCTTTTATAATCCATAGTAATTAAAAAATGTGTTTAAATAATAATTATTTTGATTAAATACAAGGGAACGTGGCTAGGATAGTGAATAAGCAAAAGAGTTGCAAATTTTATTAATACGTATATAATTAAAGTCAAAGATAGTCAAAGTCAATAAAGGTGGCGGATAAATGAGAAATATATCTGATATCATTGAGCAATATCTAAAGCAAGTTATTGACTTAAGTAATAATAATGTGATTGAAATCAAAAGAAATGAGATTGCGGATCGATTCGAGTGCGTACCATCTCAAATCAATTATGTAATCAATACCCGTTTTACGTTAGAAAGAGGATTTGTAGTAGAAAGTAAACGTGGTGGAGGAGGTTACATTCGCATTATAAAAGTCAAACTGCATGATGATATAGACATTATTGATCAAATGCTTCATATGATTGATCATAGTATTGCACAAGGGAATGCAGAGAGTATGATTATACGTTTAATAGAAGAGGGAATCATAACAAATCGTGAAGCTAAACTTATGCTAAGTGTACTAGATCGTTCTGTATTATCAATGGATGTTCCTTCTCGAGATGAACTTAGGGCTCGAATATTATGCGCAATGTTAAGAACACTGAAATATAAATAAATATAGCTGTTGTAAAAGAATAATAACTAAGAGATAAGGCAGTTAAATATTGTAGAGGTTTTGAAAAAAGAACACGCACTTTTATTTAAACGAATAAAGGAAAGTGAACCATCTAGTAATGTATGAAAAGTACTATGAGATAGATCGTTCCTGTTATAAAGGTGGGGATAGTGATGACTTGTCAAAACTGTAATATAAGACCAGCAACTTTACACTATACAAAAGTAATCAACGAGAAGAAGGCGGAAGTTCATCTTTGTGAGCAATGTGCAGAACAAAGTGGCTATACGTCTTTCTTTCAATCTTCGCAGTCTAACTTTTCATTTCATGATTTATTTGCTGGGTTATTACACGGTGAATCAACAATGTTTGAAGAAGGAAAAAACGGGTTTTCGAATACAAGTATATTAAGATGCCCGGATTGTAAGATGACATATGAACAATTTACAAAGGTGGGACGCTTTGGATGTGCTTCTTGTTACGATACATTTAAGGAACATTTAAAGCCATTATTAAAACGTCTTCACGGTGGACATACAGATCATTGTGGAAAAATTCCGGAACGTATAGAAGGAAATATTCACTTAAAGAAAGAATTAGATGAACTAAAACTCATTCTGAAACAATGTGTACAGAAAGAGGAGTTTGAGAAAGCTGCTGAAGTAAGGGATAAAATTCGAGGTCTTGAAAATCAGCTTAGTGAGCATAGAGAGGGGGAATAGTTCTATGTCACTGGACAAAATTATGAATGAAGCGATTAGTCCATGGATGAAGGGGGATGGCCCTGATTCTGATATTGTTTTAAGCAGTCGAATTCGTTTGGCTCGTAATTTTAAAAAATATCAATTCTCTACTATGCAAAGCGAAGAAGAAGCTAAACAGATTCATGAATTATTTAAAAAGGAATTTATAAATAAAACGGTAGAACCTTTTGGAGAGTTTGAACTATTAAAAATGAATGAATTAACACCTCTTCAAAGGAGAGTATTAGTTGAAAAGCACTTAATTAGTCCCAGCCTTGCAGGAACTGAGTATGGAGCATGTCTATTGTCAGAAAGCGAACATATTAGTGTTATGCTTAATGAAGAAGACCATATTCGGATTCAGTGTTTGTTTTCAGGATTGCAATTATCAGAGGCTCTTCAAAGTGCCAATCAAATAGATAATTGGATAGAGGAAGAGGTTGAATATGCTTTTGATGAATCACTTGGATATATTACGAGTTGCCCTACTAACGTTGGTACTGGATTAAGAGCTTCTGTAATGATTCACTTACCGGGACTCGTTTTAACGAAAAGAATTAGCCGTATTATACAAGTAATTCAGAAATTAGGGTTAGTAGTAAGAGGAATATACGGTGAAGGTAGCGAAGCGTTAGGTAATATATTTCAAGTGTCAAATCAAATGACGCTAGGAAAATCTGAAGAAGATATTATTGCAGATTTAAAGAGTGTCATTCAACAAATCATACAGCAAGAAAAAATGGCTAGAGAATTAATTGTACAAAATTCAAGTATTGAGCTTGAAGATAAAGTTTATCGCTCTTATGGCATACTAGCAAACAGTCGGTTAATTCAATCTGCGGAAGCGGCCACTTGCTTATCAGATGTACGACTTGGTATTGATTTAGGATATATAAAAGGTGTATCGAGAAATATTTTGACTGAGCTAATGGTCCTTACACAACCAGGCATTTTACAACAATATGCAGGAGGACCTTTAGGACCAGAAGAAAGAGATTATCGAAGAGCAACCTTAATCCGTGAGCGATTACGTATTGAAAAAAACTAAGCGCAAGTAGGAGGCGATTTCTATGATGTTTGGAAGATTTACAGAAAGAGCACAGAAAGTATTAGCTTTATCTCAAGAGGAAGCAATTCGCATTGGGCATAATAATATTGGAACAGAACATATTTTACTTGGGCTTGTACGCGAAGGGGAAGGAATTGCAGCAAAAGCGTTAATTGCTCTAGGATTAAGTCCAGAGAAAGTTCAAAAAGAAGTAGAAGCGTTAATTGGACGCGGAACAGAAGCTTCTCAAACGGTACATTATACACCGCGTGCTAAAAAGGTTATTGAGTTGTCTATGGATGAAGCTCGTAAATTAGGTCATTCTTACGTTGGAACAGAACATATCTTACTTGGTTTAATCCGTGAAGGTGAAGGTGTAGCAGCACGTGTTTTAAATAACTTAGGTGTTAGCCTAAATAAGGCAAGACAACAAGTATTGCAACTTCTTGGAAGCAATGAAGCAAGCTCAGGTCACCAAGGTGGTTCTTCAACAAATGCAAATACACCAACACTGGATAGCTTAGCACGTGATTTAACAGTTGTTGCACGTGAAAATCGTTTAGACCCTGTTATTGGGCGTGGTAAAGAAATTCAACGTGTAATTGAAGTGTTAAGCCGTAGAACAAAAAACAATCCTGTATTAATTGGAGAGCCTGGTGTAGGTAAAACGGCGATCGCAGAAGGATTAGCACAACAAATCGTAAATAATGAAGTTCCTGAAACTTTAAGAGATAAGCGTGTTATGACACTAGATATGGGTACAGTGGTAGCTGGAACGAAATATCGTGGTGAATTTGAAGATCGTTTGAAGAAAGTAATGGATGAAATCCGTCAGGCAGGAAATATTATTCTATTTATTGATGAACTTCATACATTAATTGGTGCAGGTGGAGCAGAAGGTGCCATTGATGCATCGAACATTTTAAAACCATCTTTAGCTCGCGGGGAGTTACAATGTATTGGGGCGACAACGTTAGATGAATATCGCAAATATATTGAAAAAGACGCGGCTTTAGAGAGACGTTTCCAACCAATTCACGTTGATGAGCCAAGTTTAGACGAATCAACTCAAATCTTGAAAGGTTTACGTGATCGCTATGAGGCACATCACCGCGTATCTATTACAGATGATGCAATTGATGCAGCTGTAAAGCTTTCAGATCGTTATATTACAGATCGTTTCTTACCAGATAAAGCAATTGATTTAATTGATGAAGCTGCTTCTAAGGTTCGCTTACGCTCTTATACAACACCACCAAATTTAAAAGAGCTTGAAGTGAAGCTTGAGGAAATTAGAAAAGAAAAAGATGCAGCTGTACAAAGTCAAGAATTTGAAAAAGCTGCTTCCTTACGTGATATGGAACAACGCTTGCGTGAGAAGTTAGAAGATACAAAGCGTCAGTGGAAAGAGAAACAGGGACAAGAAAACTCAGAAGTAACAGTAGAAGATATTGCAAATGTCGTATCTACATGGACGCGTATTCCAGTTTCTAAACTTGCACAAACAGAGACTGATAAATTATTAAACTTAGAATCCATTCTTCACGATCGTGTTATTGGTCAAGATGAAGCAGTAGTAGCTGTAGCGAAAGCTGTTCGTCGTGCTAGAGCAGGATTGAAAGATCCGAAACGTCCGATTGGTTCATTTATTTTCTTAGGACCAACAGGTGTAGGTAAGACTGAGCTAGCAAGAGCGTTAGCAGAATCTATGTTCGGTGATGAGGATGCAATGATTCGCATCGATATGTCTGAGTACATGGAGAAGCATTCTACCTCTCGTTTAGTTGGATCTCCTCCAGGATATGTTGGATATGAAGAAGGTGGACAATTAACGGAAAAGGTTCGCCGTAAGCCATATTCAGTTGTTCTATTAGATGAAGTAGAGAAAGCTCATCCGGATGTGTTTAACATTTTACTACAAGTATTAGAAGATGGTCGCTTAACGGATTCTAAAGGGCGTACGGTTGATTTCCGTAATACAATTGTTATTATGACATCTAACGTTGGTGCAGACGCGTTAAAACGTAATAAACATCTTGGATTTAACGTACAAGATGAGAGCCGTGATTATTCAGATATGAAAGGTAAAGTAATGGATGAACTGAAAAAAGCATTTCGTCCAGAATTCTTAAACCGTATTGATGAAATTATCGTGTTCCATATGCTTGAGAAAAAACATATTCAAGAGATTGTAACACTTATGGTGAATCAGTTAGTGAATCGCTTAAAAGAGCAAGAGATTGAATTGCATTTAACAGAAGGAGCGATTTCAGCCATTGCTGATAAAGGATTTGACCGAGAGTACGGTGCTCGCCCGCTTCGTAGAGCAATTCAGAAACATGTAGAAGATAGACTATCGGAAGAACTTTTAAAAGGTGCTATTGAGAAAGGACAAAAAGTTATCTTTGATGTTGAAGGAGAATCATTTGTCATTCATAGTGCTGAAAAGGTAAAATAAGTATAGACAAACTAAGAGGGCTACGAGATAGCCCTCTTTCTTGTACGAGAAGGATAAATTGTTTATAGATGAAAGTGAAGTGAAATATAAAACGATATGGCTAAAAAGAAAACAAAATTCACATGTCAAGAGTGTGGTTATCAGTCACCGAAATATATGGGGAAGTGCCCCGGATGTGGTCAATGGAATACGCTTGTTGAAGAGATGGAACCGGTTGTATCATCAAGGCGCCTTAATTATGCCAATGCAATTCAAACAGAAGTAACAAAACCAAGACGTCTTACAGAAGTAGAAACAAAGTCTGAGGCGCGTATTGAAACAAAATTTCAAGAATTTAACCGTGTACTTGGTGGTGGAATCGTAGATGGATCTTTAGTACTTATCGGCGGGGACCCTGGGATTGGAAAATCAACGTTGTTATTACAGATTTCATCGCAATTAGCAGATTCTTCATATGATGTACTCTACATATCGGGTGAGGAGTCAGCAAAGCAGATAAAACTTCGTGCAGATCGTTTGGATGTAAAGGGTAGTAATTTATTTGTTGTAGCAGAGACGGATTTGCAGCGAATTGCAACACACATTGAAGAGATGAATCCGGCCTTTGTTGTTATTGATTCCATTCAAACGATACATTTACCAGAAGTGACGTCAGCACCAGGAAGTGTGGCACAAGTACGTGAATGTACAGCAGAGTTAATGAAACTTGCAAAAACGAAAGGAATCCCTATTTTTATCGTCGGACACGTGACAAAAGAAGGTGCAATTGCAGGACCACGTATGTTAGAACATATGGTCGACGCAGTTCTTTACTTTGAAGGAGACCGTCATCATACATATCGTATTTTGCGAGCTGTTAAGAATCGTTTTGGTTCTACGAATGAAATGGGTATTTTTGAAATGAAAGAACTTGGCCTTGCGGAAGTCTTAAACCCGTCTGAAATTTTCCTTGAGGAAAGACCTGTTGGGGTTGCAGGATCAACCGTGGTAGCCTCAATGGAAGGAACAAGACCAGTGTTAGTAGAAATACAAGCATTAATCTCCCCTACTAGTTTTGGAAACCCTCGAAGAATGGCAACGGGAATTGATCATAACCGTGTATCTCTTATTATGGCGGTGCTAGAAAAAAGAACAGGTTTATTATTGCAAAATCAAGACGCATATTTAAAAGTGGCGGGTGGTTTGAAATTAGATGAACCAGCAATTGATTTAGCGGTGGCTTTAAGTATAGCTTCAAGTTTTAGAGATAAATCTACGGCACCAACCGATGCAGTAATAGGAGAAGTCGGATTAACTGGAGAAATAAGAAGAGTATCAAGAATTGAACAACGTGTACAAGAAGCGGCTAAATTAGGATTTCAACGTGCTATTATTCCTAGAAAAAATTTGGGAGGATGGACAATTCCGGATGGGATTGAGGTAGTAGGTGTATCTAATTTAGGGGAAGCGCTTCGTTTGACATTAGGAGGCTAGGCTATGGAAGAAAACAAGCAACGTGTCAAAAGTATGATTAATATTTTACAGCTCGTGGCTCCGGGAACACCACTGCGCGAAGGGATAGATAATGTACTTCGCGCACAAACAGGGGGATTAATTGTTCTTGGATATAACGAGCAGATTAAAAGTATTGTTGATGGAGGTTTTCATATTAATTGTGCATTCTCTCCTGCTAGTTTATACGAGTTAGCAAAAATGGACGGGGCGCTTATTTTAAATGAAACGGGAAGTAAAATTTTAATTGCGAACGCACAATTAGTTCCAGAGGCATCTATTGATTCTATTGAAACGGGAATGCGTCACCGAACGGCAGAGCGTGTAGCAAAGCAGACAGGTAGCCTTGTTGTGGCTATTTCACAAAGACGTAACGTAATTACACTATATCAAGGGAATTTACGTTATACACTAAAAGATATAGGTGTTATTTTAACAAAGGCAAATCAAGCTATTCAAACGTTAGAAAAATATAAAGCCGTATGGAATGATGGGATTACGAATTTGGGTATTCTAGAATTTGAAGAGGTTGTTACAATGTCCGAGGTGGTTCATGTTTTACATAGTGTTGAAATGGTACTACGTATTAAAAATGAAATATTGAGCTATATTCATGAACTAGGAACAGAAGGTAGGTTAATTCGTTTACAACTTACAGAACTACTAGCTGATTTAGAAGCAGAAGCAGCGCTATTAATAAAGGATTACCATCAAGAAAAAACACAAGACCATCATCAAATTTTGAAAAGGTTACAAGAACTTGCAAATACACAACTTCTAGAGGATAGTGATTTAGTTAAATTACTTGGATATCCAGGACAAACGAGTTTAGAAGAAAGTGTGACACCGAGAGGATACCGAATCACCAGCAAAATTTCACGTGTTCCACCACTTATCATTGAAAATTTAATTAACAGATTTAAAACTTTGCAAGGTGTTTGTCGGGCAACTATTAATGAATTAGATGATGTGGAAGGAATTGGGGAAGTCAGGGCGAAGAAAATACGAGAAGGCCTAAAAAGAATTCAAGAGCATCTCTATATGAGTAGACACAATTAAGAATATTACATTGATTCCATAATATAACGACACTAGAACACTTTTGGTATATGATATGATATATTGGTAAATAAAACTATTTATAAAAAAACACGTCCGCTTTTGCATTCGGCGTTTTGATTAGCGAAACAATGGTTAATAATGAGTAGGAGGTGGTTGGATGTTAAAACGGATTGTACAGCTCTTCTTTCTAGTAATTGGTGGAGCGTTAGGGATTTACTTAATCCCAAAAGTTATTAATGTATTAGACATCGGTGCCGTTCCTTTATTGGAAGGATCATATGTTCGAGCAATTATTGGTGCAATTATTTTATTTTTAACAACATTTTGGCTTGTAGATTATATCGTTCAACTTATTAAGCATATTGAAGAGGCTCTTGTAAAGGCGCCTGTAGCAGATGTTTTATTTGGTACATTAGGATTAATCTCTGGTCTTATTGTTGCATATTTAATTTTAATACCAATTCGTGAATTTACAATTCCAGTTATTAGTACAGTGTTGCAAGTTTTCTTTACTCTTTTACTTGGATATTTAGGATTCCAAGTAGGGTTTAAAAAGAGGAATGAATTGCTAGGATTATTTACATTACCACAACGTGGGAAGAAGAAAAATAATAATAGCGAGCATGAAGAAACTGAAACTGAGGTAGAAGAATCTACAACTCATTGGAAAATTCTCGATACGAGTGTAATTATCGATGGACGTATTGCTGATATTTGCCAAACAAAGTTTTTAGAAGGAACAATTGTGATTCCACAATTCGTGTTAGAAGAACTTCAGCACATTGCCGATTCGTCTGATGCTTTAAAGCGTAATCGTGGTCGTAGAGGATTAGACATTTTAAATCGTATTCAAAAAGAGATGCCGATTCCGGTAGAAATTTATGAAGGTGATTTCGATGATATTCAAGAAGTGGATAGCAAGCTTGTAAAGTTGGCGAAAATCACTGGTGGAACGGTAGTAACAAATGATTTTAACTTAAATAAAGTCTCTGAATTACAAGGGGTAACGGTGTTAAACATTAACGATTTAGCTAATGCAATTAAACCTGTTGTACTCCCAGGTGAAGAACTAAGCGTTTATGTTGTAAAAGATGGAAAAGAACAAAATCAAGGTGTTGCATATTTAGATGATGGCACGATGATTGTAGTAGAAGATGGTAGAGAATACGTAGGTTCGCAACTCAATGTACTTGTTACGAGTGTGTTACAAACATCAGCTGGTCGTATGATTTTCGCCAAACGTAAATTATTAGAAAAAGCATTATAAGTAGAGGATTATTAATATGTATACATTAATTATTCCAGCAGCTGGTCAAGGAAAGCGAATGGGTGCTGGCAAAAATAAGTTGTTTTTACTTATTAATGAAGTACCGATTATTGTGCATACGTTACGTGCTTTTGAAAAGGATAAAGCATGTAAAAATATTATCATGGCAATTAACGAAGAAGAGCGCCCATATTTTGAAGAGCTAATGCAGAAGTATCCGGTTGAAAAGCCGGTACAATTTATTCAGGGTGGAGCCGAAAGACAAGATAGTGTGTATAACGCAATTCAGCATACGAGTGATGTTAAGTATGTTCTTGTACATGACGGTGCGCGCCCGTTCGTAACAAATAAAGTGATCCAAGATGTATTAACTGCAGCAGAAAAATATGGAGCTTCCATTTGTGCGGTGCCAGTGAAAGATACCGTTAAGAAAGTACAGCAGGATGTTGTTGTCGAAACGGTAGAAAGATCTCAGCTTAAAGCTGTACAAACACCACAAGGTTTCTCTGTTTCTCTTTTGCGAGAAGCACATAGAAGTGCGAAGCAGAGTTGTTTCCTTGGTACAGATGATGCAAGTCTCGTGGAACGTATTGGGAAGCAAGTAGGTGTAGTAGAGGGGAGTTACTATAATATTAAAGTGACGACTCCAGAGGATTTACTAATTGCTGAAAGCTTTCTTCACATTCAAAAGAAATGATAGCAATGATTATAGCGAAGAAAAGCTCGGCAAAGGCCGGGCTTTTCTTTATAGGGATAGCGATATAATATAGAGTCATAAAGCTCAGTAGTTTAGCTTGAGGAGGATGTAAAGAATGTTTCGAATTGGACAAGGTTTTGACGTACATGAATTTGCGGAAGGTAGACCGTTAATTATCGGTGGAATTACAATTCCTCATGAGAAAGGATTGATCGGTCACTCGGATGCAGATGTATTATTACATACGATCGCAGACGCATGTTTAGGTGCAATTGCGGCAGGTGATATTGGAAAACATTTCCCTGATACAGACCCTGCCTTTAAAGACGCGGATTCAGCTGTGTTGTTACAGAAGGTTTGGGAATTTGTACGTGAACAAGGTTATGAGCTAGGGAACCTAGATTGTACAATTATCGCCCAAAAGCCGAAAATGGCACCACATATTGAAAGTATGCGTAAACGCATTAGCGAACTATTAGAAACGTCTATTGATAATATCAATGTAAAGGCAACGACAACAGAAAAATTAGGATTTACAGGTAGGGAAGAAGGAATTGCTTCTCAAGCAGTTGTTTTATTACAGAAAAAATAATGGTTTTTAATTCGTAAGATGGATAATCACATTTTTTTGGTGTACAATTATAGAATGTGTTGACATTAAGAATGGAAGGTGTACCAATTATGGAAAAGCAAGTGAGAGTGCGCTATGCGCCAAGTCCAACAGGACACTTACATATCGGAAATGCGCGTACGGCATTATTTAATTATTTATTTGCTCGTCATCAAGATGGTAAGTTTATTATTCGTATTGAAGATACTGATGTAAAACGTAATGTTGCTGGTGGAGAAGAAAGCCAATTAAAATACTTGAAATGGCTCGGTATGGACTGGGATGAAGGTGTTGATGTTGGTGGTGAATTTGGACCATATCGTCAAACAGAGCGTTTAGATATGTATAAAAAATTATATGAAGATTTATTAGAGCGTGGTTTAGCTTACAAATGTTATATGACAGAAGAAGAGCTAGAAGCGGAACGCGAAGGGCAAATCGCTCGTGGTGAAACACCTCGTTACGCAGGTAACCACCGTGATTTAACTGAAGCACAAGTGAAAGAATTTGAAGCTGAGGGACGTATTCCGAGTATTCGTTTCCGTGTACCAGCTGACCGTGATTACACATTTAAAGATATTGTAAAAGATGAAGTTGCATTCCATTCAAATGATTTCGGTGATTTCGTTATCGTGAAAAAAGATGGAATTCCAACTTATAACTTTGCGGTAGCAGTAGATGATCACTTAATGGAAATTACACACGTACTTCGTGGTGATGATCATATTTCAAACACGCCAAAACAAATGATGATTTATGAAGCTTTCGGTTGGGATATTCCGCAATTCGGTCATATGACTTTAATTGTAAATGAAAGCCGTAAAAAATTAAGTAAGCGTGATGAATCTATTATTCAATTCATTGAGCAATATAAAGAGCTTGGATATCTTCCAGAAGCAATCTTTAACTTTATTGCACTACTAGGTTGGTCGCCAGTAGGAGAAGAAGAAATCTTCTCTCAAGAAGAGTTTATCAAAATGTTCGATGCAGCTCGTTTATCAAAATCACCTGCATTATTTGATTCTCAAAAACTAAAATGGATGAACAACCAATATATGAAAAAGCAAGATTTAGATACGGTGGTAGAATTAAGCTTACCGCATCTAGTGAAAGCTGGACGTATAGGTGAAACCTTAAGTGAACAAGAACAAGCTTGGATTCGTGATGTAATTGCGTTATATCATGAACAAATGAGTTTTGGAGCTGAAATTGTAGAGCTTTCTGAAATGTTCTTCAAAGATCATGTTGATTATGAAGAAGAAGGACAAGAAGTATTAAAAGGTGAACAAGTACCAGAAGTACTTCGTGCATTTGCCGGTCAAGTAGAAGCACTAGAAGCGATGGAACCAGCAGCAATTAAGGCGGCTATTAAAGCGGTCCAAAAGGAAACAGGTCATAAAGGTAAAAACTTATTTATGCCAATCCGTGTTGCAACTACTGGTCAAACACATGGCCCAGAACTTCCTAATGCTATTGTACTTCTTGGAAAAGAGAAAGTTTTAAATCGTCTTCAAAAAGTAATTGGTTAACATTTTCTAGGTTTAGAAATATAATAAGTATACTTAAAACCTAATAAGGAAAAGCGACGAGAAGGAGAAGTAGAAAATCAGGCTTTTTACAGAGAGAACCACCTTTAGGCTGGAAGTGGTTTATAAGCGGATTTTTGAAATGCCCCTTCGAGTCTTCTGCTGAACAGCAAATCGTTTTGCGAAACGTCTTAGGGCGTAAAGTAAGCAGAAGCGGTGTACACCGTTATCAGAGATGAGTTTGAGGCTTCTTTAGCCTAAACAGAGTGGAACCGCGCTTATAAGGCGTCTCTGTCAATATGACAGAGGCGTCTTTTTTTATATCGTAAAAATGGGTATGAGTATAAGTTTTATCCCCGTGCATACAGATTTAGGGGGATAAATAGGGAGTTAAGGGAGTTAGTTCGCTCGAAAAAGCATCCCATAAAGGGGAGGGAACGTCGATGTTTAAGAGGCTTCGGGAAGATATTGAAGTCGTTTTTGAACAGGATCCAGCGGCAAGAAGTTATTTCGAAGTCATTTTGACTTACTCTGGATTACATGCAGTTTGGGCTCATCGAATTGCACATGCTTTTTATAAAAAGAATTTCTTCTTTATTGCACGTTGGATCTCGCAGGTTAGTCGTTTCTTTACTGGCATTGAGATTCATCCAGGAGCAACAATTGGTCGTCGTTTTTTCATAGACCATGGAATGGGGGTTGTAATTGGAGAAACGTGTGAAATTGGTGATAATGTAACGATCTATCAAGGAGTTACATTAGGTGGTACAGGTAAAGAAAAGGGAAAGAGGCACCCTACAATTCAGGATAATGTATTAATTGCAACGGGTGCTAAAGTACTAGGTTCTATTACAGTTGGAGAGAATTCTAAAATTGGAGCAGGGTCTGTCGTATTAAAAGAAGTCCCTGCACATTCTACAGTTGTAGGTATACCTGGCCGAGTCGTTATTCAAAATGGAGTAAAGATCGGTCAAGAATTAAACCATTCTGACCTTCCAGACCCAATTTTTGATAAATTAAAGGTCATGGAAGTAGAACTTGATAAATTGAAAAAACAACTTGAAGTAAAGGTAGAAAGGAAGGATAAAAATGACTATTCACATTTATAATACGTTAACACGTCAAAAGGAAGAGTTTACTCCATTAGAAGAAAATAAGGTGAAGATGTATGTATGTGGACCTACAGTTTATAACTATATTCACATTGGGAATGCAAGACCACCTATGGTATTTGATACGGTACGCCGTTATTTAGAATATAAAGGGTATGATGTACAGTACGTATCTAACTTTACTGACGTAGATGATAAATTAATTAAAGCAGCAAATGAATTAGGTGAAGATGTGCCGACAATTGCTGACCGTTTCGTTGAAGCATACTTTGAAGATGTAACAGCACTAGGTTGCAAACATGCAACAGTTCATCCTCGTGTAACGGAAAATATGGATATCATTATTGAATTTATTCAAGAACTTGTGAATAAAGGATATGCATATGAATCAGAAGGTGATGTGTACTTTAGAACGAAGGAATTCGAAGGGTACGGTAAATTATCGCATCAACCAATCGCAGACTTACGTCATGGTGCGCGTATTGAAGTAGGAGAAAAGAAACAAGACCCCCTTGATTTTGCTTTATGGAAAGCTGCGAAAGAAGGAGAAATCTTCTGGGAAAGCCCTTGGGGTAAAGGTCGTCCAGGCTGGCATATTGAATGCTCGGCAATGGCGCGTAAATACTTAGGAGATACCATCGATATTCACGCTGGTGGCCAAGACTTGGCATTTCCTCATCATGAGAATGAAATCGCGCAGTCTGAGGCGTTAACAGGAAAAACATTTGCACGTTATTGGATGCACAATGGATATATTAATATTAATAATGAGAAGATGTCTAAGTCACTTGGGAACTTCATTTTGGTTCACGATATCATTAAGCAATATGATCCGCAGTTAATTAGATTCTTTATGCTATCAGTACATTACCGTCACCCAATTAATTTTAGTGAAGAGTTATTACAAAGCACAAATAACGGGCTGGAAAGAATTAAAACGGCTTATGGTAACTTAAAACACCGTATGGGAAGTAGTACGGATTTAACAGATCATAATGAGAAGTGGTTAGCTGAGCTGGAAAAATTCCAGATTGCATTTGAAGAAGCGATGAATGATGACTTCAACACTGCTAATGCAATCACTGAATTATATAATGTAGCAAATCATGCAAATCAATATTTACTGGAAGAGCATACGTCTAAAGTGGTAATTGAAGCATATGTAAAACAACTTGAAACGTTATTTGATATTCTAGGGTTAGAATTAGCGCAAGACGAGTTACTTGATGAAGAAATTGAGGCACTTATTCAAAAACGCATTGAAGCTCGTAAAAATCGTGATTTTGCATTATCAGATAAAATTCGCGATGATTTAAAAGACCGTAATATTATTCTAGAAGATACCGCTCAAGGTACAAGATGGAAAAGAGGATAAGAATGATCGATGCAAAGCAATTAAACAGCTTAGCGTTAGCATATATGGGTGATGCGGTATATGAACAATATATCCGCTATCACCTACTTCAAAAAGGGAAAGTTCGTCCTAATCAATTGCATAGATTAGGGACGAGCTTCGTTTCGGCAAAAGCACAGGCGAAAGTTGTTTATCATTTATTAGAGACAGCATTTTTAACTGAGGAAGAAGAAGCGGTACTAAGAAGAGGGCGTAATGCAAATTCAGGTACTGTTCCGAAAAATACGGATGTACAAACATATCGACATAGTACAGCCTTTGAAGCGCTAATTGGCTATCATCACTTATTAAATAATCGTGAAAGATTAGACGAAATTGTGTATAAGGCAATTGCTGTTTTAGAAGAAAAGGAAGGGAGCACATCATCATGAGTAGTGAATATATTATCGGACGTAACCCTGTAATTGAAGCGTTACGATCAGGAAGAGATATTAATAAAATTTGGATTGCAGAAGGTGCTGCCAAAGGACAAGTACAAATTGTACTAGCACTAGCGAAAGAAAATAAGATTATTTTACAACATGCACCAAAAAAGAAATTAGATCAATTAGTTGAGGGGAACCATCAAGGAGTAATTGCTCAAGTGGCTGCCTACCAATATGCTGAGCTAGAAGATCTATTCAAGGTAGCAGAGAAGCGTAATGAAGATCCGTTCTTCTTAATTTTAGATGAAATTGAAGACCCGCATAATCTAGGTTCTATTATGCGTACTGCTGATGCAACAGGAGCTCATGGAATTATTATTCCGAAAAGAAGAGCTGTGGGACTTACAGCATCAGTTGCGAAAGCATCTACTGGAGCAATTGAATATATTCCTGTTGCACGCGTAACGAATTTATCTCGTACAATTGATGAATTAAAAGAACGTGGACTTTGGATTGCTGGTACAGATGCAAAGGGGAAAACGGATTACCGTAATTTAGATGGTAAAATGCCAATTGGATTAGTAATTGGAAGTGAAGGAAAAGGTATGAGTCGTATTATTGGTGAAAAATGTGATTTCCTAATCACTTTACCGATGGTTGGTAAAGTTACATCCTTAAATGCTTCAGTAGCCGCAAGTTTGTTAATGTATGAGGTATATCGTAAACGTAACGAAATTGGTAAATAAAAAATGAACGATATTTTAATCGTTGACGGTTACAACATTATTGGAGCTTGGGGAGATTTGAAGAAACTACGGGATGTAGATTTGCAATCATCAAGAGATGCATTGATTGATAAGATGGCGGATTACCAAGGTTATACAGGTACAAAGGTAATGATAGTCTTTGATGCTTATACAGTCCAAGGTATTGAAAAAAAGATGAAACAATCGCGTGTAGAAGTCATATTCACGAGGAAGAATCAAACTGCGGATGAAAAGATAGAGCAACTTGCGATTGAGCTTAGAAATATAAATACGCAAATATATGTTGCGACTTCTGATTATACGGAACAATGGGTTATATTTGCGCAAGGTGCCCTTCGGAAATCTGCACGTGAATTAGAGTTGGAAGTACAAGCGATGGAGCAACAAGTAAGAAGGCGTACACAAGACACAAAAGAAAAACAACCTGCCATGCGAAAGATATTTAGTAAAGATATTACAGAAAAGTTAGAAAAATTAAGAAGAGGAGAGCGTTGAAGCATTGACGCTCTTTATCTTTTTACTGTATAATATTGCTAAATAAATAGCGGTCGGAGGGATCAAGGTGGAAGTAGGCTTCGTAAGTGTAGGCGACGTTACATTTCGTGATTTAGAGGATGAGGCAATCGTTGAATTAGTTCGAAAAGGTAATACTGACGCTCTAGAATATTTGATTCACAAATATAAGAACTTTGTTCGCGCGAAATCAAGATCTTATTTCTTAGTGGGTGCCGATCGAGAAGATATTGTGCAAGAAGGTATGATTGGATTGTTTAAAGCGATTCGTGATTATAAAGAGGACAAGCTGTCTTCATTCAAAGCATTTGCTGAACTGTGTATCACTCGACAAATTATTACCGCTATTAAAACAGCAACCAGGCAAAAACATATTCCGTTAAATTCGTATGTGTCTTTAGATAAGCCGATTTATGATGAGGAATCTGATCGGACGTTATTAGATGTTATTTCGGAAGCGAAGGTAACTGATCCTGAAGAAATGATTATAAGTCAGGAAGAATATACAGACATAGAATCTAAAATATCTGAATTATTAAGCGATTTAGAAAGAAAAGTGCTTTCTTTATATCTAGACGGTCGTTCTTATCAAGAGATTTCGGAACAGTTAAATAGGCATGTGAAATCTATTGATAATGCTTTACAGAGGGTGAAGCGGAAATTGGAACGATATATGGAAATGAGAGAGAGTACCACTTTAAATTCATAACAAGTGCTACAGGTGTAAAAAATCACCTGTTTTCTTTTTGCAGAGAGTACAAAAGGCATGTCATTGACATTGTCTTTTGTTGTATGATACATTTTTAGGGACATAATGTTACAAGGTTGGTGTAACTAATGAGGAAAAAAGTTGTACTCTCATGTGAAGAGTGTAAAAATCGAAACTACTCTACGATGAAAGATACGAGCTCGGTAGAGCGACTTGAAATAAAGAAATTCTGTAAAACATGCAATCAGCATACAGTTCACAAGGAAACAAAATAAATAATTGAAATAATACACTGGAGGTCCCGTAGATGCGTTTAACGAACTTTTTCGGCGATGTAGGTCGCGAAATGAAAAAAGTAAGTTGGCCTAAAAAAGATGAATTACTCCGTTCAACAGCGACTGTTATCGCTACAGTTGTCTTCTTTGCGATTTTCTTCGCAGTGGTTGATATGGGCATTTCTTCTTTAATTCGGTTAATTCTTGGTTAATTCTTGAATAAGAAGCACTTATCCATGATATAATGTTATTTATAAGAACTGTGTAAAAGCCCGGTGAACGGGTTTTTTCATTTGCGCAAAAAAATGTACGTCAGGGAGGGAAGGACGCTCGTCCTAAATGAATGGAAAAAAGTTGGTATGTTGTCCATACTTATTCTGGATATGAAAATAAAGTAAAAGCAAACCTAGAGAAACGTGTAGAATCAATGGGTATGCAAGATAAAATTTTCCGTGTTGTTGTCCCGGAAGAAGTAGAAGTAGAAATGAAAAACGGTAAAGAAAAATTAATGAAAAGAAAAGTGTTCCCAGGTTATGTATTAGTAGAATTAATCATGACTGATGACTCTTGGTATGTTGTACGTAACACGCCAGGTGTAACTGGGTTCGTTGGTTCTTCTGGTTCTGGATCTAAACCATCACCTCTATTAGAAGAGGAAGTTGTTACCATTATGAAACATATGGGAATGGACAACGAAGTGGTTGATTTCGACTTTGAACTTCATGAGACAGTACGTGTAAATGAGGGACCATTCGCAGATTATACAGGTGCTATCGAAGAAATTGATGTGGAGAAGAAAAAGGTTAGCGTGCTTGTGGACATGTTTGGTCGCGAGACTCCAGTTGAACTTGACTTCCATCAAATTGAAAAATTATAAAATGAAACTTGAAATGATTTGTAAAAAGTGATAATATCTTTTAAGTCAGTACGTCTTCGTTATCGGAGACGTTTTTTGAAAGATTTTATCCTTACAGATAAAATATGACGTGGGAGGGCAAATCACTGTCCAATTGACCACATCACGGACTTAAGGAGGTGTGTCTCGTGGCTAAAAAGGTAATTAAAATGGTAAAACTTCAAATTCCTGCAGGTAAAGCTAACCCAGCTCCACCAGTTGGTCCAGCATTAGGACAAGCAGGTGTTAACATCATGGGCTTCTGTAAAGAGTTTAACGCTCGTACAGCAGATCAAGCTGGTCTTATCATCCCTGTTGAAATTACGGTATTTGAGGACCGTTCATTCACTTTCATTACTAAAACTCCTCCTGCTGCTGTTCTTCTTAAGAAAGTAGCTGGTATTGAGTCTGGTTCTGGTGAACCAAACCGTAATAAAGTGGCAACTGTTAAGCGTGATAAAGTACGCGAAATCGCTGAAACTAAAATGCCTGACCTAAACGCTGCTAGCGTAGAAGCTGCAATGCGTATGGTTGAAGGTACTGCACGCAGTATGGGCATCGTTATCGAAGACTAATTCGATTTGTTTTTAAAAAAGGTTGCGGGTCTGGAATTCCAATTCGCAACCTTTATTATCGTAAATGATTATCGTTTTTAAATAAATGGATGGCGCGCATCCTCAGGTTATACCTGAAAATAAGCGTAAACGTGGGAGGTTATTCCGCTAAAACCACATTCGAGGAGGAAATAAAAATGGCTAAAAGAGGTAAAAAGTACGTAGAAGCTGCAAAGCTTGTTGATCGTGCAACTGCTTACTCTGCAACAGAAGCAGTAGAATTAGTAAAGAAAACAAACACAGCTAAATTTGATGCAACTGTAGAAGTAGCATTCCGTTTAGGTGTTGACCCTAAGAAAGCTGACCAACAAATCCGTGGTGCAGTTGTTCTTCCGCACGGTACTGGTAAAGTACAACGTGTATTAGTATTCGCTAAAGGTGAAAAAGCTAAAGAAGCTGAAGCTGCTGGAGCTGACTTCGTAGGTGATGCTGATTACATCGGTAAAATCCAACAAGGTTGGTTCGATTTTGATGTAGTAGTAGCAACTCCTGACATGATGGGTGAAGTTGGTAAACTTGGTCGCGTATTAGGACCTAAAGGTTTAATGCCAAACCCTAAAACTGGAACAGTTACTTTCGATGTAACTAAAGCTGTTAACGAAATCAAAGCTGGTAAAGTTGAATACCGCGTTGATAAAGCTGGTAACATCCACGTTCCAATCGGTAAAGTATCTTTCGAAGATGCTAAATTAGTAGAAAACTTCAGCACAATCGCTGACACTTTACAAAAAGTTAAGCCAGCTGCTGCAAAAGGTACTTACATGAAGAACGTAACAGTTGCTTCTACAATGGGACCTGGCGTACGTGTAGACGTTTCTACATTAGCGTAAATTTTGGAAGTTGACTTCATAAAGAAGTTTTTATATAATCATTTATGTTGTGAATTTAATTAGTGTACCGTAGACAGTAGGTGTCAATAGACTTAATTTCCTACCTAGGTGTTAATATACGAAACGGAATTTTTTTCTGTGACTATATGCCTCCATGTCTACAAGTTGGGCATGGAGGTTTTTAGTGCACTTTCGGTACATCTTCTATATAATCTACAGGAGGTGTAATAACATGAGCAAAGTAATCGAAACTAAACAACAAGTTGTAACTGAAATCGCGGACAAACTTCGCGCTAGTAAATCTACAATCGTTGTTGACTACCGTGGTTTAACAGTTTCTGAAGCAACAGAATTACGTAAAAACTTACGTGAAGCTGGCGTTGAGTTCAAAGTTTACAAAAACTCTCTAACTCGTCGTGCTGCAGAATCTGCTGAAATGGCTGAGTTAAATGAATTCTTAACAGGACCAAACGCAATCGCGTTCAGTAACGAAGATGTAGTTGCTCCTGCGAAAGTATTAAACGACTTCGCTAAAGATCATGAAGCTTTAGAAATTAAAGCGGGCGTAATCGAAGGTAAACTTGTAACACTTGATGAGGTTAAAGCTATCGCTACTCTTCCATCACGTGAAGGCTTACTTTCTATGCTTCTTAGCGTTCTTCAAGCTCCAATCCGTAACCTTGCACTTGCTACTAAAGCAGTTGCAGACCAAAAGGAAGAGCAAGGCGCTTAATTTTTTAAAAGATAATTACGTATTATCGATAAAACAATACAAACCTATTTAAGGGAGGATATTTACAATGACTAAAGAACAAATCATTGAAGCAGTTAAATCTATGACTGTATTAGAACTTAACGACTTAGTAAAAGCTATCGAGGAAGAATTCGGCGTAACTGCTGCTGCTCCTGTAGCTGTTGCTGGTGGCGCTGGAGAAGCTGCTGCTGAGAAAACTGAATTTGATGTGGAACTAACTAGCGCTGGTGCACAAAAAATCAAAGTTATCAAAGTTGTTCGTGAAATCACTGGTCTTGGCTTAAAAGAAGCTAAAGAATTAGTTGACAACACTCCAAAAGTAATCAAAGAAGCTGCTGCTAAAGAAGAAGCTGAAGAAATCAAAGCTAAACTTGAAGAAGTTGGCGCTGCTGTAGAAGTTAAGTAATTAACTTTTGATGCTTTAAAAAAAGCTCGCTCTCATGCGAGCTTTTTTTTTAACTGTAAAGAAAAGAGGTGGCCATATGGCAGACCATTATTTTTCTAACGACCCTTCTAGTAAAAGTGATCGTAAGCGATGGGAATTTGCACTTCGTGGATCTCAATTTACTTTCTTATCTGACCGTGGGGTGTTCTCGAAAAACGAAGTGGACTTTGGTTCTCGTCTTTTAATTGAAGCGTTTCAAGTGCCGGATATTAAAGGTGATATATTAGACGTAGGTTGTGGATATGGACCAATTGGTTTATCGTTGGCGAAAGAGTTTCAAGACCGTAAAGTTCACATGGTGGATGTGAATGAAAGGGCACTTGAGCTTGCGAAAGAAAATGCCGCTAACAATAGAATTGGAAATGTACACATTTTTCAAAGTAGCGTCTATGAAAATGTAGATGGTATGTATGCTGCTATTCTATCTAATCCTCCAATTCGTGCGGGTAAAGATATCGTGCATGAGATTTTAGAAAAGGCTGTAGAGTATTTAGTTCCAGGTGGAGAGTTGTGGATTGTTATTCAAAAGAAGCAAGGTGCACCATCTGCACTGAAGAAACTAGAAGAAGTATTTTCTGAAGTCGAAGTTGTAGAAAAGAAAAAAGGATATTATATCATAAAATCAAAAAAACGTTGACGGTTATTTTTGGCTATGTTAACATTATACAATGCCAATATATGATTTTCTGCGTTGAGAAAGATGTATATTTTTGTTTCTCTTGGAAAAGATAGTAAAATCAGCAGATTATGAAACAGAATGATGGTTTTCTTCTAGAAGCCATTTTTCTTTTTTGAGCAGGTAGAAAGACTCAACGTATTTATCTTTAAGAGAAAAAAACTACGCTAATAGCAGTAGTTGTATTTATTTGTGATTTTGCACAAATTTTTTTGTGCATTTATAATACTCATGATTTGAGGGGTGAAGCAGTTGACAGGTCAACTAGTTCAATACGGACGCCACCGCCAACGAAGAAGTTATGCCCGTATTAGTGAAGTATTAGAGTTACCAAATCTTATCGAAATTCAAACCTCTTCTTATCAGTGGTTTCTTGATGAGGGTTTGCGAGAAATGTTCCAAGACATTTCTCCGATTGAAGACTTTACGGGAAATCTATCGCTTGAATTTATCGACTACAGCTTAGGTGAACCTAAATACTCTGTAGACGAATGCAAAGAGCGTGATGTGACGTATGCAGCACCGCTTCGTGTAAAAGTGCGTCTAATCAACAAGGAAACTGGTGAAGTAAAAGAACAAGATGTGTTCATGGGAGATTTCCCACTCATGACAGAGACTGGAACATTCGTAATTAACGGTGCAGAACGTGTTATCGTTTCCCAGTTAGTTCGCTCTCCAAGCGTATACTATAGTGGCAAAGTGGATAAAAACGGAAAACGTGGTTTTACTGCTACTGTAATTCCAAACCGCGGAGCTTGGTTAGAGTATGAGACAGATGCTAAGGATGTTGTATATGTGCGTATTGACCGTACGCGTAAACTTCCTGTAACTGTTTTGTTACGCGCATTAGGGTTTGGCTCTGATCAAGAAATCACCGAGCTTTTAGGTGATAACGAATACTTAAGCAACACATTAGAAAAAGACAACACAGATAGCACAGAAAAAGCATTGCTTGAAATTTATGAGCGTCTACGCCCTGGTGAACCACCAACAGTAGAAAATGCAAAGAGCTTACTTGTGTCTCGTTTCTTCGATCCAAAGCGCTACGATTTAGCAAATGTAGGTCGCTATAAGATCAACAAGAAGTTACACATTAAAAACAGATTGTTTAACCAACGTTTAGCTGAAACATTAGTGGATCCAGAAACTGGTGAAATTTTAGCGGCAGAAGGCACAATCTTAGATCGTCGTACACTTGATCGCATTTTACCTTACTTAGAGAAAAACATTGGATTCAAAACAGCGAAACCAATGGGTGGAGTGGTAGAAGGCGATGTTGAGCTGCAATCTATTAAGATTTATGCTCCTGAGTCAGAAGGCGAACGTGTAATTAATGTAATTGGTAATGCAAATATTACTCGTGATGTAAAACACATCACACCAGGCGATATCCTTGCTTCTATCAGTTACTTCTTCAACCTACTGTATAAAGTAGGAGATACAGATGATATCGACCACTTAGGAAACCGTCGTCTGCGTTCTGTTGGAGAACTATTACAAAATCAATTCCGTATCGGTCTTTCTCGTATGGAACGTGTTGTTCGTGAGAGAATGTCGATCCAAGATACGAATGCAATTACACCACAGGCACTAATTAATATTCGTCCTGTTATTGCATCTATTAAAGAGTTCTTCGGAAGTTCTCAGTTATCTCAGTTCATGGACCAAACAAACCCATTAGCAGAGTTAACTCACAAACGAAGACTATCTGCATTAGGACCTGGTGGTTTAACGCGTGAGCGCGCAGGCTTTGAAGTACGTGACGTTCACTACTCTCACTATGGTCGTATGTGTCCGATTGAAACACCAGAGGGACCAAACATCGGTTTGATTAACTCATTATCTTCGTTCGCGAAAGTAAATGAGTTTGGTTTCATTGAAACTCCATACCGTCGTGTTGACCCAGAAACTGGTCTTGTAACAGGGCAGGTTGATTATTTAACAGCAGATGAAGAAGATAATTATGTTGTAGCCCAAGCGAATATGAAGTTATCTGAAGAAGGAGAATTCCTTAGTGAAGATATCGTAGCTCGTTTCCGTGGTGAAAACATTGTCACAAATAAAGAACGCATCGACTACATGGATGTATCTCCAAAACAAGTAGTGTCGGCAGCGACAGCTTGTATTCCGTTCTTAGAAAACGATGACTCTAACCGCGCACTTATGGGAGCGAACATGCAACGTCAGGCGGTTCCGTTAATGAATCCGGAATCTCCGATTGTAGGTACAGGTATGGAGTACGTTTCAGCAAAAGACTCAGGTGCTGCAGTAATCTGTAAACACCCTGGTGTTGTTGAGCGCGTAGAAGCACGTGAAGTTTGGGTACGTCGCTATGTAGAAGTTGACGGTCAAACAGTAAAAGGCGACTTAGATCGCTACAAAATGCAAAAATTCATTCGTTCTAACCAAGGAACTTGCTACAACCAACGTCCAATCGTAAGTGTTGGAAATGAAGTTGTAAAAGGTGAAATCCTTGCGGATGGTCCTTCTATGGAATTAGGTGAACTAGCACTTGGACGTAACGTGCTTGTTGGCTTCATGACTTGGGACGGTTATAACTATGAGGATGCGATCATTATGAGTGAGCGCCTTGTAAAAGATGATGTGTACACTTCTATTCATATTGAAGAATATGAATCAGAAGCTCGTGATACGAAGCTTGGACCAGAAGAAATTACACGTGACATTCCGAACGTTGGGGAAGATGCATTACGCAACCTTGACGAGCGTGGTATTATCCGCGTTGGTGCTGAAGTAAAAGATGGAGACCTACTTGTTGGTAAAGTAACACCTAAGGGTGTAACGGAATTAACAGCAGAAGAACGTCTATTACATGCAATCTTCGGTGAAAAAGCACGTGAAGTACGTGATACATCACTACGTGTACCACACGGTGGTGGCGGTATTATCTTAGACGTAAAAGTATTCAACCGTGAAGATGGCGATGAATTGCCACCAGGCGTGAATCAACTTGTACGTGCATATATCGTTCAAAAACGTAAAATTTCTGAAGGTGACAAGATGGCCGGACGTCACGGTAACAAAGGTGTTATCTCTCGTATTTTACCAGAAGAAGATATGCCTTACTTACCAGATGGTACGCCAATCGATATCATGTTAAACCCATTAGGGGTACCATCTCGTATGAATATCGGTCAGGTATTAGAGCTTCATCTAGGTATGGCAGCAAGATACCTTGGCATTCACATTGCAACACCAGTATTCGATGGTGCTCGTGAGGAAGATGTTTGGGGCACAATTGAAGAAGCTGGTATGGCAAATGACGCGAAAACAATCCTGTATGACGGACGTACTGGTGAACCATTCGATAACCGCGTATCTGTTGGTGTCATGTATATGATCAAACTTGCGCACATGGTTGACGATAAACTTCATGCTCGTTCTACTGGACCATACTCACTTGTAACGCAGCAGCCTCTTGGAGGTAAAGCTCAGTTCGGTGGACAGCGTTTCGGTGAGATGGAGGTTTGGGCACTTGAAGCTTACGGTGCTGCTTATACTCTTCAAGAAATCTTAACAGTGAAGTCTGATGATGTTGTTGGACGTGTTAAGACGTACGAAGCAATTGTTAAAGGCGAAAATGTTCCAGAACCAGGCGTTCCTGAATCATTCAAAGTATTGATTAAAGAGCTGCAAAGTTTAGGTATGGACGTTAAAATGATGTCTAGCGACGATACAGAGATTGAAATGCGTGATACGGAAGATGACGATGATCATCAATCAGCAGATAAATTGAATGTCGAAGTTGAGACAACTAAGGAATAATTGGGATAACCTGTAGACTAAAAGGGAGGTAGGCCCCTTGATAGATGTAAATAACTTTGAATATATGAAGATTGGACTTGCTTCACCTGACAAGATTCGTTCTTGGTCATACGGTGAAGTTAAGAAACCAGAAACAATTAACTATCGTACGTTAAAGCCTGAAAAAGATGGCTTGTTCTGTGAGCGTATTTTCGGACCACAAAAGGACTGGGAATGTCATTGCGGAAAATACAAACGTGTACGTTATAAAGGTGTAGTTTGTGATCGATGTGGCGTTGAAGTAACGCGTGCAAAGGTTCGTCGTGAACGTATGGGTCATATCGAATTAGCTGCTCCTGTATCTCATATTTGGTATTTCAAAGGTATCCCGAGCCGCATGGGACTTGTCTTAGACATGTCCCCTCGCGCGCTTGAAGAAGTAATTTATTTCGCTTCTTATGTTGTAACAGAAAGTGGAGATACGCCACTTGATAAGAAGCAATTACTTTCTGAAAAAGAATACCGTGCATATCGTGATCGATATGGTAGCACATTCCAAGCTGCTATGGGTGCAGAAGCGATTAAAAAGCTACTACAAGACATCGATTTAGATAAAGAAGTAGACTTCTTAAAAGAAGAATTAAAAACAGCACAAGGACAACGCCGTACTCGTGCTATTAAACGTCTAGAAGTATTAGAAGCATTCCGTAACTCTGGAAATCACCCATCTTGGATGATCCTAGATGTTCTTCCAGTTATCCCACCAGAACTACGCCCAATGGTACAGTTGGACGGTGGACGTTTTGCTACTTCTGACTTAAACGACTTATACCGTCGTGTAATTAACCGTAATAATCGTTTAAAACGTCTATTGGACTTAGGTGCACCAAGCATCATCGTTCAAAACGAAAAACGTATGTTACAAGAAGCTGTAGACGCATTAATCGATAATGGTCGCCGTGGCCGTCCAGTAACTGGACCAGGTAACCGTCCATTAAAATCACTATCTCACATGCTTAAAGGTAAACAAGGACGTTTCCGTCAAAACTTATTAGGTAAACGTGTTGACTACTCTGGCCGTTCTGTAATCGTTGTAGGACCGAACTTAAAGATGTACCAATGTGGATTACCGAAAGAAATGGCGCTTGAACTGTTCAAACCTTTCGTAATGAAAGAGTTAGTTGAAAAAGGATTAGCACACAACATTAAGAGTGCGAAACGTAAAATCGAGCGTGTACAACCTGAAGTTTGGGACGTTTTAGAATCTGTGATTAAAGAACATCCAGTACTTCTAAACCGCGCACCAACACTTCACCGTCTTGGTATTCAGGCGTTTGAACCTACATTAGTAGAAGGTCGCGCAATCCGTCTTCACCCACTTGTATGTACTGCATACAACGCGGACTTTGACGGTGACCAAATGGCCGTTCACGTACCTTTATCATCAGAAGCACAAGCTGAAGCTCGTCTTCTTATGTTAGCGGCACAAAACATCTTGAACCCGAAAGACGGTAAACCAGTTGTTACTCCATCTCAGGATATGGTATTAGGTAACTACTACTTAACACTTGAGCGTGAAGGCGCAATCGGTGAAGGTATGGTCTTCAAAGATGCAAACGAAGCATTACTTGCATACCAAAATGGATATGTGCATCTTCATACACGTGTTGCAGTAGCTGCAAGTGCAGTAAACAACGCGACATTTACTGAAGAGCAAAAGAGTATGCTTCTATTAACAACAGTTGGTAAATTAATATTTAACGAAATCTTACCAGAGTCGTTCCCTTATATTAACGAGCCAACAAATTCAAACCTTGAAAAAGAAACACCGGCGAAATATTTCGTTGAAAAAGGTGCGAACATTAAAGAAATTATTGCTAGTCGCGAAGAAGTGGCGCCATTCAGCAAGAAAATCCTTGGTAACATCATTGCGGAAGTGTTTAAACGTTTCAAAATTACAGAAACGTCTCGCATGCTTGACCGTATGAAAAACTTAGGATTCAAGTACTCTACAAAAGCTGGTATTACAGTTGGGGTATCTGACATTCTTGTATTAGGCGAAAAAGATGAAATTCTCCACGAAGCACAAGCAAAAGTAGATAATGTAATTAAACAATTCCGTCGCGGTTTAATCACGGAAGAAGAACGTTACGATCGCGTTATCTCTATTTGGAGTAATGCAAAAGATGTTATCCAAGGAAAACTGATGAAGTCCTTGAATAAACGCAACCCAATCTTCATGATGAGTGATTCCGGTGCCCGTGGTAACGCATCGAACTTTACTCAGCTTGCTGGTATGCGTGGTCTGATGGCCAATCCATCTGGTCGTATCATTGAACTTCCAATCAAATCAAGTTTCCGTGAAGGTTTAACAGTACTTGAGTACTTCATCTCTACGCATGGTGCGCGTAAAGGTCTTGCCGATACAGCACTAAAAACTGCCGATTCTGGTTACTTAACACGTCGTCTTGTTGACGTTGCACAAGATGTAATCGTTCGTGAAGATGATTGTGGAACAGATCGCGGTTTATTAATTGGTGCGATTAAAGAGGGTAATGAAGTTATTGAGTCATTATATGATCGTCTTGTTGGGCGTTTTGCAAGAAAAACTGTAAAACATCCTGAAACAGGTGAAGTATTAGTTGCTGAAAATCAATTAATTACTGAAGATATCGCTCATATCGTTGAAAATTCGGGTGTTGAAACTGTAAACATTCGTTCAGCGTTTACGTGTAACACTCGCCATGGTGTATGTAAGAAGTGTTACGGTCGTAACTTAGCAACTGGAACAGACGTAGAAGTAGGGGAAGCGGTAGGTATTATCGCAGCTCAATCTATCGGTGAGCCAGGTACACAGTTAACGATGCGTACGTTCCATACAGGTGGGGTTGCCGGAGATGATATCACTCAAGGTTTACCTCGTATCCAAGAGATCTTCGAAGCTCGTAATCCGAAAGGTCAGGCAGTTATCAGTGAAATCGACGGTGTTATCGCAGCGATCAACGATGTTAAAGATCGCCAAGAAGTAGTTGTACAGGGTGAAGTTGAAGCTCGTACGTACGCTATTCCTTACGGTGCTCGTCTGAAAGTAACTCCAGGGCAGCAAATTAGCCACGGTAAAGAGTTAACAGAAGGTTCTATTGATCCGAAAGAATTACTAAAAGTAACGGACATTACGGCGGTTCAAGAGTACTTATTACGTGAAGTTCAAAAAGTATACCGTATGCAAGGGGTAGAAATTGGTGACAAACACGTAGAAGTAATGGTACGTCAAATGTTACGTAAAGTTCGTGTAAGTGATGCAGGTGAAACAGATGTATTACCAGGAACATTACTAGATATCCATCAGTTTACTGATGCGAATGCGAAGGTGTTACTGCAAGGTAAACAACCAGCAACAGCTAGACCTGTTCTACTTGGTATTACAAAAGCTTCACTTGAAACAGATTCATTCTTATCTGCAGCATCGTTCCAAGAAACAACTCGTGTCTTAACTGATGCAGCAATTAAGGGTAAACGCGATGAGCTTCTAGGATTGAAAGAAAATGTTATTATCGGTAAACTTGTTCCTGCTGGAACAGGTATGAATCGTTATCGCAAAGTGGATCTTGTTAAAACAACACAAGATGACATGAATGTAGAAAACGATGAAGTTTATGTGGAACAGTAAAATTTTCCGTCGTAAATTTTGTATAAAAACAGTTAATCCTAGTTGACATTGTATGAGTCAAAATGTTACTATAATCAAGGTTGCTCCTGAACGATGCTTTGGAGGATATTTATATGTCTTATCAAAAAGTGTCAAATGCTGAAAATGTAGTCGTTGGTCATAAACGCACATTGGAAGCAATCAAAAATGGTATAGTTAAAGAAGTTGTCATTGCGGAAGATGCTGATATGCGGTTAACCCATATTATCATTCGTACTGCTTTGCAACATAACATACCCATAACTAAAGTTGAATCAGTTCGTAAGCTTGGAAAAGTTTCGGGGATTCAAGTGGGAGCTTCAGCAATAGGAATAATAAGTTAAAACTGTTTTTGTGAGGAGAGAGCATTTGCTCTCCCTTGCAAAAACTTTGTTTTCAACTAATAATGAACCACCTGGATATGTGGTCATACAAACATGCGAAGGGAGGATAATCAAATGCCTACTATTAACCAATTAGTGAGAAATGGTCGTACTGATAAAGTATGGAAATCTAAATCACCTGCGTTAAACAAAGGATTTAACTCTTTAAAGAAAAAATCAACTGATATCTCTGCACCTCAAAAACGTGGTGTATGTACTCGTGTTGGTACAATGACTCCAAAGAAACCTAACTCAGCGTTACGTAAATACGCTCGTGTACGTTTAACAAATGGTATCGAGGTTACAGCTTACATCCCAGGTATCGGTCATAACCTACAAGAGCATAGCGTAGTATTAATTCGCGGTGGTCGTGTAAAGGATTTACCGGGGGTACGTTACCACATCGTTCGTGGTGCGCTTGACACAGCTGGTGTTGACAAACGTATGCAAGGACGTTCTAAATATGGTACTAAGAGACCAAAACCTGCTAAAAAATAATAACTTTAAAATGAAAGGAGGAACTCAATATGCCTCGTAAAGGTCCTGTTGCGAAACGTGACGTGTTACCAGATCCAATGTACAATTCGAAGCTAGTAACACGCCTTATCAACAAAATGATGGTTGACGGTAAAAAAGGTAAATCTCAAACAATTCTTTATAATGCGTTCGATATCGTAAACGAACGTTCTGGTAAAGAACCAATGGAAGTATTCGAGCAAGCTCTTAAGAACATTATGCCTGTTCTTGAAGTACGCGCTCGTCGTGTTGGTGGTGCTAACTACCAAGTTCCAGTTGAGGTTCGTCCAGAACGCCGTACAACTTTAGGTCTTCGTTGGTTAGTAAACTACGCTCGTCTTCGTGGTGAAAAAACTATGGAAGAGCGTCTTGCTAACGAAATCTTAGATGCAGCTAACAATGCTGGTGCATCTGTTAAGAAACGTGAAGACACTCATAAAATGGCAGAAGCTAACAAAGCATTTGCTCATTACCGTTGGTAGGATTCAACGTAAAATAAATGTAAGCATAAACCGCTTTATTTGTCGCTTATGGAAGTGTGGAGAGGGAGAATGCCTCTCCCTTTCGTTGGGCGCTCGTTTTACATAATGAGGGTACTGGACATACTGACATGTGTAACAATATAAAGTGGCTTTTTTGCTACTTAAAATAAAAAAATCCAATCCATATATGGAAGGAGCAAGACACCAAATGGCAAGAGAGTTCTCTTTAGAAAACACTCGTAATATTGGTATCATGGCTCACATCGATGCTGGTAAAACAACAGCAACTGAGCGTATTCTGTATTACACAGGACGTATTCATAAAATCGGTGAAACTCACGAAGGTGCATCTCAGATGGACTGGATGGAGCAAGAGCAAGAGCGTGGTATCACAATTACTTCTGCTGCAACTACAGCACAATGGAAAGGTCATCGTGTAAACATCATTGACACTCCAGGTCACGTAGACTTCACAGTAGAAGTAGAACGTTCTTTACGCGTACTTGATGGCGCGGTAGCAGTACTTGATGCACAATCTGGTGTAGAACCACAAACAGAAACTGTTTGGCGTCAGGCTACTACTTACGGCGTACCTCGTATCGTATTCGTTAACAAAATGGATAAAATCGGTGCAGACTTCTTATACTCTGTAGGAACAATCCACGATCGTTTACAAGCAAACGCACACCCAATTCAGTTACCAATCGGTGCTGAAGATGAGTTCAATGGTATCATTGACCTTGTTGAAGAATGTGCTTACATGTACGGTAACGATTTAGGAACAGACATTCAACGTGTTGAAATTCCTGAAGAGCACAAAGAATTAGCTGAAGAATACCGTGGAAAGCTTATTGAAGCGGTAGCTGAGCTTGATGAAGAAATGATGATGAAGTACCTAGAAGGTGAAGAAATCACTGTAGAAGAGCTTAAAGCTGGTATCCGTAAGGCTACAACTTCTGTAGAATTCTTCCCAGTAATCTGTGGTTCTGCATTCAAAAATAAAGGTGTTCAAATTCTGTTAGACGCAGTTATCGACTACCTACCATCTCCATTAGACGTACCTGCTATTAAAGGTACTCTTCCGGATACAGATGAAGAAGTAGAACGTAAGTCTAGCGATGAAGAACCATTCGCAGCTTTAGCATTCAAAATCATGACTGACCCTTATGTTGGTAAGTTAACGTTCTTCCGTGTGTACTCTGGTGTGTTAAACTCTGGATCATACGTGAAAAACTCAACTAAAGGTAAGCGTGAGCGTGTAGGTCGTATCCTACAAATGCACGCTAACAGCCGTGAAGAGATCTCAACAGTTTACGCTGGTGATATCGCTGCTGCTGTAGGTTTAAAAGATACTACTACTGGTGATACTCTTTGTGACGAGAAGAGCCTTGTTATCCTTGAGTCTATGGAATTCCCAGAGCCAGTTATCTCTGTAGCTATCGAACCAAAATCAAAAGCTGACCAAGATAAAATGGGTACAGCATTATCTAAGCTTTCTGAAGAAGATCCAACATTCCGTGCTCACACTGACCAAGAAACTGGCCAAACAATCATCGCTGGTATGGGTGAACTTCACCTTGATATCATCGTTGACCGTATGCGCCGTGAATTCAAAGTTGAAGCAAACGTTGGTGCTCCTCAGGTAGCATACCGTGAGACTTTCCGCGCTGCTGCGAAAGTTGAAGGTAAGTTCGCTCGTCAATCTGGTGGACGTGGACAATTCGGACACGTTTGGATTGAGTTTGAACCTAACGAAGAAGGTAAAGGATTCGAATTCGAAAACAAGATCGTCGGTGGTGTAGTTCCTCGTGAATACATCCCAGCTGTTGGAGCAGGTCTTGAAGATGCACTTAAAAATGGTGTACTAGCTGGTTATCCACTAGTTGACATTAAAGCTGCATTAGTTGACGGATCTTACCATGATGTCGATTCATCTGAGATGGCGTTCAAAATCGCTGCATCTATGGCACTTAAAGCTGCGGTTTCTAAATGTAGCCCAGTAATTCTTGAGCCAATGATGAAAGTTGAAGTTGTAATTCCTGAAGAGTACATGGGTGACATTATGGGTGACGTAACATCTCGTCGTGGACGTGTAGAAGGTATGGAAGCTCGCGGTAACGCTCAAGTTGTTCGCGCTATGGTTCCACTTTCTGAAATGTTCGGTTATGCAACGTCATTACGTTCTAATACTCAAGGACGCGGAACATTCTCAATGACATTTGATCATTATGAAGAAGTACCAAAGTCTGTTTCAGAAGAAATTATTAAAAAAAATAAAGGTGAATAATTGATTTTTATCGATTGTTCAAGTATAACTACTTATGTAAGCTTAGAAAGTGGGACGCAAGTTTCACTTTCTAGACTAAATATAAAATAACCTATATAAACTAAGGAGGAATTTAGAATGGCTAAAGCTAAATTCGAACGTTCTAAACCCCATGTTAACATCGGTACAATCGGCCACGTTGACCATGGTAAAACTACATTAACTGCTGCGATCACTACAGTTCTTGCAAAAGCTGGTGGTGCTGAAGCACGCGGATACGATCAAATCGATGCTGCTCCAGAAGAAAGAGAGCGCGGTATCACAATCTCAACTGCACACGTTGAGTACGAAACTGAAACTCGTCACTATGCACACGTTGACTGCCCAGGTCACGCTGACTATGTTAAAAACATGATCACTGGTGCTGCTCAAATGGACGGCGGTATCTTAGTAGTATCTGCTGCTGATGGCCCAATGCCTCAAACACGTGAGCACATCCTTCTTTCTCGTCAAGTAGGTGTTCCTTACATCGTTGTATTCTTAAACAAATGCGACATGGTAGACGACGAAGAATTATTAGAATTAGTAGAAATGGAAGTTCGCGACCTATTATCTGAATACGGATTCCCAGGCGATGACATTCCTGTAATCAAAGGTTCTGCTCTTAAAGCTCTTCAAGGAGAAGCTGATTGGGAAGCAAAAATCATTGAATTAATGGCTGAAGTTGATGCTTACATCCCAACTCCAGAACGTGAAACTGACAAACCATTCTTAATGCCTGTAGAGGATGTATTCTCTATCACAGGTCGTGGTACAGTTGCTACTGGTCGTGTTGAGCGCGGTATCGTTAAAGTTGGTGACGTAGTAGAAATCATCGGTCTTGCTGAAGAAAATGCTTCTACAACTGTAACTGGTGTAGAGATGTTCCGTAAACTTCTTGACCAAGCTCAAGCTGGAGACAACATCGGTGCTTTACTTCGTGGGGTTGCTCGTGAAGACATCCAACGTGGACAAGTACTTGCAAAAAGCGGTTCTGTAAAAGCTCACGCTAAATTCAAAGCTGAAGTTTTCGTATTATCTAAAGAAGAAGGTGGACGTCACACTCCATTCTTCGCTAACTACCGTCCTCAGTTCTACTTCCGTACAACTGACGTAACTGGTATCATCCAATTACCAGAAGGTACTGAAATGGTAATGCCTGGTGACAACATCGAAATGACTATCGAACTTATCGCTCCAATCGCTATCGAAGAGGGAACTAAATTCTCTATTCGTGAAGGTGGACGTACAGTAGGTTACGGTGTAGTTGCTACTATCGTTGAGTAATCTTAACTGATATAAAAAACCCCGAGGGATTTTTCCCTCGGGGTTTTTGTTTGCCATTGTCACGCTTTAATGAGCGGGCCTTAATGGTTCAATTAATAATCATTGGGGGGATGAACAAAACCCTAATGATCAAAGTTTTACTTTATATAATGAATGAATTATATTTTTATGCTTTGACGAGTTTCTTCTATAGTATATAAAAAAGCAATGAAAATAAATCCAGAAACTGTAAAATGAATTCTGGTAGATGAAAACTTGAAATTCTTTAAAGTGCCATGTATAATAGCAAAAGTAGAGAAAAGCAGATGCAAACAAAAAGATGCTTGCATCTAGACGAATAACATTGTATAATAAACAATGTTGGTCTTTGACTGCGATGAAGTGGAAGGTTGCTGACACACCCGGCCGCTTTGCCATGGCATGGTGTGGGGAAATTTCCATGGAGAAGGTCTATTTTAGAAATAGGCGAACGAAGGAGGGAAAATAATGGCAAAAGAAAAAATTCGTATCCGTTTAAAAGCTTACGATCACCGTATTCTTGATCAGTCAGCTGAGAAAATTGTAGAAACAGCTAAGCGTTCTGGGGCAACAGTTTCTGGTCCGATCCCATTACCAACTGAGAAGACTGTTTACACAATTCTTCGTGCTGTTCATAAGTACAAAGATTCTCGTGAGCAATTCGAAATGCGCACGCACAAACGTCTAATCGACATCGTGAGTCCTACTCCGCAAACAGTAGATTCATTAATGCGTTTAGACTTACCATCTGGTGTAGATATCGAAATCAAACTATAATTTATATAACTTAAAAATGTAGGAGGTGTAACTCATGACCAAAGGAATCTTAGGAAGAAAGATCGGTATGACTCAAGTATTTGCTGAGAACGGTGAGTTAATCCCAGTAACAGTTATCGCTGCTAATCCAAACGTTGTTCTTCAAAAGAAAACAACTGAAACTGATGGCTACAATGCAATCCAGTTAGGATTTGAAGATAAACGTGAAAAGTTAACTAACAAACCTGAACAAGGCCACACTGCCAAAGCATCTACAACTCCTAAGCGCTTCATTCGCGAAATCCGCGATGCAGACGTGGACGGATTAGAGGTTGGTCAAGAGGTAAAAGTTGACGTATTCGCTACAGGTGAAATCGTTGATGTAACAGGAATTTCTAAAGGTAAAGGTTTCCAAGGTGTTATCAAACGCCACGGACAATCTCGCGGACCTATGTCTCATGGTTCTCGCTATCACCGTCGTCCAGGTTCAATGGGCCCCGTTGCTCCGAACCGTGTATTCAAAGGCAAAAAACTTGCTGGACGTATGGGTGGAGACCAAGTTACTATCCAAAACTTAGAAATCGTTCAAGTTGACACTGAGCGCAACTTATTATTAGTAAAAGGTAACGTTCCAGGTGCTAAGAAATCTCTTGTAGTTGTTCAAGGCGCTGTGAAGGTTAGCAAATAATTCACAATAGGAAGGAGGAATTCCAATGCCAAAAGTTACTGTATATAACCAAACTGGTTCACAGGTTGGTGAAATCGAATTAGCTGAAGCTATTTTCGGTATCGAACCAAATGAAGCTGTACTTTTCGAAGCTGTAATGATGCAACGTGCATCTTTACGTCAAGGTACACACAAAGTAAAAACTCGCTCTGAAGTTCGCGGTGGTGGTCGTAAACCATGGCGTCAAAAAGGAACTGGACGTGCTCGTCAAGGGTCTATCCGCTCTCCTCAATGGCGTGGTGGTGGTACGGTATTCGGACCTACACCAAGAAGCTATGCGTACAAACTTCCTAAGAAAGTTCGTCGTTTAGCAATTAAATCTGCATTAGCTACTAAAGTAGTTGAGAACAACATTGTAGTTCTTGAAGACCTAGTGTTAAATGCACCAAAAACAAAAGACATGCTAGCAGTACTTAAAGGATTAACTGTTGAGAAGAAAGCTCTTATCGTAACTGCTGATGCAAACGAATCTGTAGAGTTATCTGCTCGCAATATCCCTGGAGTAACAGTAATCACTGCTGATGGCGTAAACGTTTTAGACGTGCTTCATCATGATAAGCTAATCATGACAAAAGCGGCAGTGGAAAAAGTAGAGGAGGTGCTTGCATAATGAGAGATCCTCGTGATATCATTAAGCGCCCAGTTATCACTGAACGTTCTATGGAAATGATGGCTGAAAAAAAATACACGTTCGATGTGGACGTTAAATCTAATAAAACAGAAGTTAAAGATGCTCTTGAAGCGATCTTTGGTGTTAAAGTAGAAAAAGTGAACATCATGAACTACAAGCCGAAAGCAAAACGCGTTGGTCGTCACGCTGGTTTTACTAGCCGTCGTCGTAAAGCAATCGTTAAGCTAACTGCTGACAGCAAAGAAATCGAAATCTTCCAAGGCGTTTAATTCTTACTAAAGAAGGAGGGAAATTGAGATGGGAATTAAAAAGTATAATCCAACTACTAACGGTCGTCGTAATATGACTACGAATGATTTCGCTGAAATCACGACTGACAGACCCGAAAAGTCATTACTTGCTCCTTTAAGCAAGAAGGCTGGTCGTAATAACCAAGGTAAAATTACTGTACGTCATCAAGGTGGCGGACATAAGCGTCAATACCGTATCATCGACTTTAAGCGTAACAAAGATGGAATTCCAGGACGCGTTGCTACGATCGAATACGATCCAAACCGCTCTGCGAATATCGCATTAATTAACTACGTTGACGGTGAAAAACGTTACATTCTTGCTCCTAAATCTTTAGAAGTAGGTATGGAAGTTATGTCTGGCCCAGAAGCTGACATTAAAATCGGTAACGCATTACCATTAATCAATATTCCAGTAGGTACTGTTGTTCATAACATCGAGCTTAAGCCTGGTCGTGGCGGACAATTAGTTCGTTCTGCTGGTACATCTGCTCAAGTACTTGGTAAAGAAGGTAAATACGTACTTGTACGTTTAACTTCTGGTGAAGTACGTCTTGTATTATCTGCTTGTCGCGCTTCAATCGGTCAAGTAGGTAACGAACAACACGAACTTATCAAAATCGGTAAAGCAGGTCGCTCTCGCTGGTTAGGTAAACGCCCAACAGTTCGTGGTTCTGTAATGAACCCGGTTGATCACCCACACGGTGGTGGTGAAGGACGTTCTCCAATCGGACGTAAGTCTCCAATGTCTCCATGGGGTAAACCAACTCTTGGATTCAAGACTCGTAAGAAAAACAAAGCGTCTGACAAATTCATCGTTCGTCGTCGTAAAAAATAATGGGATTGTAGTACGGTTCATTTCTAGAACCGTACGCCAATCACGAAGGGAGGCACCAAAATGGCTCGTAGCTTAAAAAAAGGACCATTTGTCGATGATCACTTAATGAGCAAAATGGAAAAATTAGTTGCATCTGAGCAAAAACAAGTTGTTAAAACTTGGTCTCGCCGTTCAACAATCTTCCCTCAGTTCATCGGACACACAATCGCTGTATATGATGGTCGTAAACACGTACCTGTGTACATCACTGAGGATATGGTTGGCCATAAGTTAGGTGAATTCGCACCAACTCGTACGTATAAAGGTCACCTTGCTGACGATAAGAAAACTAGAAGATAATGAGAGGAGGCACTTCAATGCAAGCTAAAGCAGTAGCGAGAACAGTTCGTATTGCTCCTCGTAAAGTTCGTTTAGTAGTAGACTTAATCCGAGGTAAGCAAGTGGGTGAAGCGATTGCTATCCTTAACCACACACCAAAAACTGCTTCTCCAGTTGTAGAGAAAGTTTTAAAATCTGCAATCGCAAATGCAGAGCACAATTATGAGATGGATATTAACAACCTAGTTGTTGAAAAAGTTTTCGTTGACGAAGGTCCAACGTTAAAACGTTTCCGTCCACGTGCAATGGGTCGTGCAAGCCAAATTAACAAACGCACAAGCCACATCACAGTTGTGGTATCAGAAAAGAAGGAGGGATAATCGATGGGTCAAAAGGTTAATCCAATTGGTCTTCGTGTCGGCGTTATTCGTGATTGGGAATCTCGTTGGTTCGCTGAGAAAGATTACGCTACATTATTACATGAAGACATCAAAATCCGTGAGTACATTAATGTACGCTTAAAAGATTCTGCTGTTGCTAAAGTAGAAATCGAACGTGCAGCAAATCGTGTAAATGTTACAATTCACACTGCAAAACCTGGTATGGTAATTGGTAAAGGTGGTACTGAAGTTGAAGCACTTCGTAAAGCTCTTAACCAATTAACAGGCAAGCGTGTACACATCAACATTTTAGAAGTTAAGAGAGCTGATCTTAACGCTAAATTAGTAGGCGAAAACATCGCTCGTCAATTAGAAAACCGTGTATCATTCCGTCGTGCACAAAAGCAAGTTATTCAACGTGCTATGCGTGCAGGTGCTAAAGGTATTAAAACACAGGTTTCTGGTCGTCTTGGCGGAGCTGATATCGCTCGTGCAGAATCTTACAGTGAAGGAACTGTTCCACTTCATACACTTCGCGCTGATATTGACTATGCAGCAGTTGAAGCTGATACAACATACGGTAAATTAGGCGTAAAAGTATGGATCTACCGTGGAGAAGTCCTTCCTACAAAAAAGAAAGCTTCTGAGGAAGGAGGAAAATAATATGTTAATGCCAAAACGCGTAAAATATCGTAGAGAGCATCGTGGTAAAATGCGTGGTCGTGCTAAAGGTGGAACTGAAATTGCTTTCGGTGAATTCGGTTTACAAGCACAAGCTGCTTCATGGATTACAAACCGTCAAATCGAAGCTGCTCGTCGTGCAATGACTCGTTACATGAAACGTGGCGGTAAAGTATGGATTAAAATTTTCCCTTCTAAACCTTACACTGCAAAACCTCTAGAAGTACGTATGGGTTCCGGTAAAGGGGCACCAGAAGGCTGGGTAGCAGTAGTAAAACCTGGGAAAATTATGTTCGAAATCGCGGGTGTATCTGAAGAGGTAGCACGCGAAGCATTACGTCTTGCAGCTCACAAGTTACCTGTGAAATGTAAATTCGTAAAACGTGAAGAAAATGGTGGTGAATCTAATGAAAACTAATGATATTCGTGAATTAACCACTGCCGAAATCGAAACAAAAGTTAAAGCTTTAAAGGAAGAGTTGTTTAATCTTCGCTTCCAACTTGCTACAGGACAATTAGAGAATCCAACTCGCATTCGTGAAGTGCGTAAAGCAATTGCTCGTATGAAAACTGTAGTTCGTGAAAGAGAGATCGGAATTAATCGATAAATTGAGGGGAGGTTTGCATAGTGAGCGAACGTAACCAACGCAAAGTTTATACTGGTCGTGTAGTGTCTGACAAAATGGACAAAACGATTACAGTTTTAGTTGAAACTTACAAAACTCATTCCTTGTACGGAAAACGTGTTAAGTATTCTAAGAAGTACAAAGCCCATGATGAGCAAAACCAAGCGAAACTTGGCGATATCGTTAAAATCATGGAAACTCGCCCGCTTTCTGCTACTAAGCGTTTCCGTTTAGTTGAAATCGTTGAAGAAGCGGTTATTATCTAAATAGACGAATCGGAATTTTTAGTCCGAAGGGAGGTTTCATAACATGATCCAACAAGAATCTCGTTTGAAAGTTGCTGACAACTCTGGTGCACGTGAACTTTTAACAATTAAAGTATTAGGCGGCTCTGGTCGTAAATATGCTAACATTGGTGATATTATCGTTGCTACGGTAAAACAAGCAACACCAGGTGGCGTTGTTAAAAAAGGTGACGTTGTTAAAGCAGTAGTGGTACGTACGAAGAGCGGAGCTCGTCGTCCGGACGGTTCTTACATCAAATTTGATGAAAACGCAGCGGTTATCATTAAAGACGATAAGAGCCCACGTGGTACTCGTATCTTCGGACCAGTAGCTCGTGAATTACGTGATAGCAACTTCATGAAGATCGTTTCTTTAGCTCCAGAAGTTCTATAATTTAAGGTATTGCCTTGCTAAGGAGGTGCAGAATTAAGATGCATGTAAAAAAAGGTGATAAAGTACAGGTAATCACTGGTAAAGACAAAGGAAAACAAGGCGTTATCCTTGTGGCTTTCCCAAAGCAAAACCGTGTTATCGTTGAGGGTGTCAATATCGTTAAGAAGCACTCTAAGCCATCTCAATTAAATCCACAAGGTGGAATTATTACTAAAGAAGCACCTATTCACGTTTCTAACGTTATGATTTTAGATCCGAAAACAGGTGAACCTACTCGTGTAGGCTTCAAAGTAGAAGATGGTAAAAAAGTTCGTATTGCAAAAAAATCTGGTGAATTATTAGATAAATAATTTTCTTAAGAAAGGAGGTCACTTCATTGAATCGCCTTAAAGAGAAGTTCCAAAAGGAAATTACTCCTGCTCTAGTGAGCAAGTTTAACTATAAATCTGTGATGGAAGTACCGAAAATCGAAAAGATCGTAATCAACACTGGTGTTGGTGACGCGGTATCTAACTCAAAAGCTTTAGACAATGCAGTAGAAGAATTAACACAAATCGCAGGTCAAAAACCTGTTGTAACTCGTGCTAAAAAATCAATCGCTGGTTTCCGTCTTCGTGAAGGTATGCCTATCGGTGCGAAAGTAACTTTACGCGGCGAGCAAATGTATGAGTTCTTCGACAAATTAGTATCAGTTTCTTTACCACGTGTACGTGATTTCCGTGGTGTTTCTAAGAAATCATTCGATGGTCGTGGAAACTATACATTAGGTGTTAAAGAGCAACTTATTTTCCCTGAGATTGATTATGATAAAGTAAGCAAAGTCCGCGGTATGGACATCGTAATCGTTACTACAGCGAAAACTGATGAAGAAGCTCGTGAACTTTTAACACAATTCGGTATGCCATTCCAAAAATAATGGAAGCCAACGCTAAGTAGAGGAGGCGAAAACGTGGCTAAAAAATCTATGATAGCGAAACAAAAGCGTACTCCTAAGTTTAAAGTACAAGAGTATACACGTTGCGAACGCTGCGGTCGTCCGCATTCTGTATACCGCAAATTTAAACTTTGCCGTATTTGTTTCCGTGAACTTGCATATAAAGGTCAAATTCCTGGTGTTAAAAAAGCTAGTTGGTAAAACCCACAAATGGGAAGGAGGTAAAACACATGGTGATGACAGATCCAATTGCAGACATGCTTACTCGCATCCGTAATGCGAACATGGTACGTCATGAGAAATTAGAGGTTCCTGCTTCTAAAATCAAAAAAGAGATCGCTGAACTTTTAAAACGTGAAGGTTTCATTCGTGATGTAGAATACATCGAGGATAACAAACAAGGTATCCTTCGTATTTTCCTGAAATATGGTGCAAACAATGAACGTGTAATCACTGGATTAAAACGTATCAGTAAACCTGGCTTACGCGTTTACGCTAAAGCTGATGAAGTACCACGTGTACTTAACGGATTAGGTATCGCTCTTGTTTCTACATCTAAGGGAGTAATGACAGACAAAGACGCTCGTCAATTACAAACTGGTGGAGAAGTAGTAGCATACGTTTGGTAATATATATTTAAAACGAACGGAGGTGTGACCACATGTCTCGTATTGGTAAAAAGATTCTTGAAATCCCTGCAGGTGTTACTATTACAGTTGCAGAAGACAATACTGTAACAGTAAAAGGCCCTAAAGGTGAATTAACTCGTACTTTCAATGCTGATATGCTTATCAAAATTGAAGAGAATACATTAACAGTTGAGCGTCCATCTGAACAGAAGGAACACCGTGCATTACACGGTACAACTCGTGCTTTAATCGGAAACATGGTTGAAGGTGTAACTGCAGGTTTCGCACGCGGACTTGAATTAGTCGGTGTTGGTTACCGTGCTCAAAAACAAGGTGATAAACTTGTATTAAGCGTAGGTTATTCTCATCCAGTAGAAATGACTCCGGAAGCAGGTCTTGAAGTTGAAGTACCTGCACCAACTAAAATCGTAATCAAAGGTATCGACAAGCAACGTGTTGGCGAATTTGCTGCTAACATCCGTGCTGTACGTGCTCCTGAGCCTTATAAAGGTAAAGGTATTCGTTACGAAGGCGAAGTTGTTCGTCGTAAAGAAGGTAAAACTGCTAAGTAAACCCGTTAGGTGAGAGAAAGGAGTGACAAGAAAATGATCACTAAAGCTGATAAAAATGCGACTCGTAAGAAAAGACATGCACGTGTACGTGCTAAACTTACTGGTACTGCAGAGCGTCCACGTTTAAACGTGTTCCGTTCTAACCAACATATTTACGCTCAAGTTATTGACGATGTGAATGGTGTAACGTTAGTAAGTGCATCTACTCTTGATAAAGACCTTGCTCTTAACGGTACTAGCAATACTGAAGCTGCTACGAAAGTTGGAGAATCAGTTGCTAAGCGTGCTGTAGAGAAAGGCGTTAAAGAAGTAGTATTTGATCGCGGTGGTTACTTATACCATGGCCGTGTTAAAGCTCTAGCTGAAGCTGCTCGTGAGGCTGGATTACAATTTTAATGGTCAAAGGAGGGAAAATTGATGCATCGCATTGACCCAAGTAAATTAGAACTTGAAGAACGTGTAGTTACGATAAATCGTGTCGCGAAAGTTGTTAAGGGTGGTCGTCGTTTCCGCTTTGCTGCACTAGTTGTAGTTGGCGATAAAAACGGTCATGTTGGATTCGGTACTGGTAAAGCACAAGAGGTACCAGACGCAATTCGCAAAGCTATCGAAGACGCTAAGAAAAACTTAATCGCTGTACCATTAGTTGGTACAACAATTCCTCACACAATCAACGGTCACTTTGGAGCTGGTGAAGTATTCTTAAAACCTGCTGCTGAAGGTACTGGTGTTATTGCTGGTGGACCTGTTCGTGCGGTTCTTGAATTAGCTGGTGTACAAGATATTCTTTCGAAATCTCTTGGTTCTAACACACCAATCAACATGATTCGCGCTACTGTGAACGGATTAAGCGAACTTAAGCGCGCTGAAGATGTTGCAAAATTACGCGGTAAATCTGTAGAAGAGCTACTAGGTTAAGGAGGGAAAACAAATGGCGAAAAAGTTAGAAATTACCCTCACTCGTAGTGTAATTGGTCGTCCACAAGATCAACGTGCGACGGTAGAAGCTTTAGGTCTTAAAAAGTTGAATTCAACTGTAGTTAAGGAAGAAACTCCTGCTATTCTTGGTATGATCAACAAAGTTTCTCACCTTATAACTGTAAAAGAAGCTTAAGGATAACTCATTAATATAAGGAGGTGCCTGGGAATGAAACTTCATGAATTAAAACCTGCAGAAGGTTCTCGTAAAGTACGTAACCGTGTCGGTCGTGGTATCGGTTCTGGTAACGGTAAAACTGCTGGTAAAGGTCATAAAGGACAAAACGCACGTTCTGGTGGCGGTGTTCGTCTTGGCTTCGAAGGTGGTCAAACTCCATTATTCCGTCGTTTACCAAAACGCGGCTTCACAAACATTAACCGTAAAGAGTTTGCTATTGTAAACTTATCAACGTTAAATCGTTTTGAAGATGGTACAGAAGTAACACCTGAATTATTGCTGGAAACTGGCGTTATCAGCAAGTTAAACGACGGTGTTAAAATTCTTGCAAGCGGCGCAGTAGAGAAAAAACTAACTGTTAAAGCGCACAAGTTCTCTTCAAGTGCTAAAGAAGCAATTGAAGCAGCTGGCGGATCAGTTGAGGTGATCTAATGTTTCGTACAATCTCCAACTTTATGCGCGTTGCTGAGATAAGACGTAAAATATTATTCACTTTAGCGATGTTAATCGTATTCAGGATTGGCACGTTTATCCCCGTGCCATTTACAAATGGAGACGTACTGAAAGCACAAGATCAATTAAATGCTTTAGGTATTCTAAATACATTTGGCGGTGGAGCCTTGAAAAACTTCTCCATCTTTGCGATGGGAATCATGCCGTATATTACAGCATCCATCATCGTGCAATTATTGCAGATGGATGTTGTTCCTAAATTTTCGGAATGGTCGAAGCAAGGTGAAATGGGCCGTCGTAAGCTAACGCAATTCACGCGTTATTTTACAATTGTTCTTGCGTTTATTCAGGGGTTTGGTATGTCAATCGGTTTTAACGGTATGGTAGGTGGGCAATTAATTTTGAATCCTGGTTGGAGCACTTATTTATACATTGCTACGGTACTGACTGCTGGTACTGCATTTTTAATGTGGTTAGGTGAACAGATTACAGCTAAAGGTGTAGGTAATGGTATTTCCATCCTTATCTTTGGTGGTATTGCCGCAGCGATCCCAAGTGTTATATCTCAAGTGTATCAGCAACAGTTTCAAAATATCGGAGATCAATTGTTCATGAGTATCGTTAAAGTTGCATTGATCTTACTAGCTGTGCTAGCAGTTATTGTGGGTGTTATTTTCATTCAACAAGCTGTTAGAAAGATCCCAATTCAATATGCGAAGCGTGTAACAGGAGCGAATGGGAATCATGCTGGAGCACAAAACACTCATTTACCACTTAAGGTAAATAGTGCGGGTGTTATTCCAGTCATTTTTGCTGTTTCATTCTTAATTACACCACCAACTATTGCACAGTTCTTCCCGAAACATGATGTATCGCAGTGGATTATTGCAAACTTTAACTATTCTCACCCAGTGGGAATGATCATATATGTTGCGCTCATTGTAGCCTTCACATATTTCTATGCGTTTGTTCAGGTTAATCCAGAGCAAATGTCAGAGAATCTAAACAAGCAAGGTGGATATGTTCCAGGTATTCGTCCGGGTAAGAATACGGAACAATATCTAACAAAAATCTTGTATCGTTTGACCTTTGTAGGATCAATTTTCCTAGCAGCGATTGCAATCTTACCAGTTATCTTTACGAAATTGGGAAATCTTCCTCCATCTGCACAGATTGGTGGAACGAGTATGTTAATCGTTGTCGGCGTTGCTTTAGAAACAATGAAGCAGCTAGAAAGCCAACTGGTAAAACGCCATTACAAAGGGTTTATCAAGCAGTGAGTAAGTGGGAAGAAGTGTCTTCCCTACATGCTCATGTACTCTGAGGGGGAACAAGGATGAACTTAATTTTAATGGGGCTTCCTGGTGCTGGTAAAGGTACACAAGCCGAACAGATTGTTGCCAAGTATAACATCCCTCACATTTCAACAGGAGATATGTTCCGTGCAGCTATGAAGGCTGAAACTGAAATGGGTTTACAAGCTAAATCTTTTATTGATAAAGGTGCTCTTGTCCCAGATGAAGTTACAATCGGAATCGTTCGTGATCGTTTAAGTCAAGAAGACTGCGTAAGAGGATTCTTACTAGACGGTTTCCCACGAACTGTTGCACAAGCATCAGCTCTTGAAGAAATTATGAAAGATCTTGGCAAAAAAATCGACTATGTTTTAAACATTAATGTGGATTCAGGGTTGTTATTAAAACGTCTTACAGGCCGTCGCATTTGTAAAGAGTGCGGTGCGACTTACCACTTAGAATTCAATCCACCAGCGAAAGCTGATGTGTGCGATAAATGTGGTGGCGAATTATACCAACGCTCTGATGACAATGAAGAAACTGTAGCAAATCGTTTAGATGTAAATATTAAGCAAACAAAACCTTTGCTTGATTTCTATGAGGAGCTTGGTTACTTAGAAAGCATTAATGGTGAGCAAGATATCAATAAAGTATTTGCTGATATCGATGTTCTCATCGGAGGCTTAGCGTAATGATAATCTGCAAAACTCCTCGCGAGATAGAAATCATGCGAGAAGCTGGCAGGATCGTTGCTTTAACTCATCAAGAGTTGAAACAGCACATTACTCCAGGAATTACAACGAAAGAGCTCGATCAAATAGCGGAAAAGACGATTCAAAAATATGGTGCTACGCCATCTTTTAAAGGATACAACGGATTTCCGGGGAGCATATGTGCTTCTGTAAATGAAGAGCTTGTACACGGAATTCCAGGGAAGCGCAAGCTCAAAGAGGGCGATATCATCAGTATCGATATTGGTGCGAAATACAATGGGTACCATGGAGATTCTGCATGGACGTATCCAGTTGGAAACATTTCTGAATCTGTTCAAAAGCTACTTGATGTCACAGAAAAATCGTTGTATCTTGGTCTAGAACAAGTAAAACCAGGCGAAAGATTATCAAATATCTCACATGCGGTTCAAACCCATGCTGAAGAGAATGGATTCTCGATCGTTAGGGAGTATGTTGGTCACGGAATCGGGCAAGACTTACATGAGGACCCTCAAATCCCGCACTATGGTCCACCAAATAGAGGCCCTAGATTAAAGCCGGGAATGGTCATCTGTGTTGAGCCGATGGTGAATCAAGGAAGACGATATGTAAAAACACTATCTGATGACTGGACAGTGGTAACGGTAGATGGTAAATGGTGTGCCCATTTTGAGCACACGATTGCTCTTACAGAAGCAGGATACGAAATCCTTACCACTTTATAAGTAGCTGGCTCTCCGGGATTTCAGAGCAGTGTAAAATGTTACTGATTTGATGAAGGGAGAACTATTGAATGGCTAAAGATGATGTAATTGAAGTCGAAGGTACCGTTCTTGAAACGTTGCCAAATGCTATGTTCAAAGTAGAATTAGAGAATGGGCATGTCGTATTGGCTCACGTTTCTGGTAAAATCCGTATGAACTTCATTCGTATTTTACCAGGAGACAAAGTTACGGTAGAATTATCTCCGTACGATTTAAATCGTGGTCGTATTACGTACCGTTTTAAATAATATAGCACTCCGTAATCTTTAAGGAGGTTCGAGACATGAAAGTAAGACCGTCAGTTAAACCAATCTGCGAAAAATGTAAAGTTATTCGTAGACGTGGAAAAGTAATGGTTATTTGTGAAAACCCTAAACATAAACAAAAACAAGGTTAATCAGAAGGAGGTGCATTCAGAATGGCACGTATCGCAGGTGTAGATATTCCTCGAGACAAACGCGTTGTTATTTCTTTAACTTACGTATTCGGCATTGGTCGCACAACTGCTGAAAAAATTCTTACTGAAGCTGGTATTTCTTCAGAAACACGAGTTCGTGATTTAACGGAAGACGAATTAGGACGTATCCGTGATATCATCGATCGTATTAAAGTTGAGGGAGACCTTCGTCGTGAAGTATCTCTTAACATTAAACGTCTAATGGAGATCGGTTCTTACCGTGGTCTTCGTCACCGTCGTGGCTTACCAGTTCGTGGTCAAAACTCTAAAAACAATGCTCGTACACGTAAAGGTCCACGTCGTACAGTAGCAAATAAAAAGAAATAATAAGTAAAGGAGGTTGAACTAACAATGGCACGTAAAACAAACACTCGTAAAAAACGTGTGAAAAAGAATATCGAAGCTGGTATAGCTCATATTCGTTCTACTTTCAACAACACAATCGTAACACTTACAGATACTCACGGTAACGCACTTTCTTGGTCTAGTGCTGGTGCACTTGGTTTCCGTGGATCTCGTAAATCTACTCCATTCGCTGCGCAAATGGCTGCTGAGGCTGCTGCTAAAGTTGCAATGGAGCACGGTTTAAAAACTTTAGAGGTTACTGTTAAAGGTCCTGGTGCTGGTCGTGAAGCTGCAATTCGTGCTCTTCAAGCTGCAGGTCTAGAAGTAACAGCAATTAGAGATGTTACTCCAGTTCCTCATAATGGATGTCGTCCGCCAAAACGTCGTCGTGTGTAATTTTTCTGTATAGAATTTTCCCTTTTGTCTATAATGGATATGATGCATTATCGAGAAATTTCGTACAGAAACATCGCTTGTTGTGCACAATCGGGAACTGCCTAAGGGGGACTTTCGGTTAAACAGAGGTTATACCTTTGTTTAACCGGGGTTTCGACGTTTTGAAGGAGGGTTTAGTTAATGATTGAAATCGAAAAGCCGAAAATCGAAACGGTTGAACTTAACGAAGATGCTAAATATGGTAAATTCGTAATTGAACCGCTTGAGCGTGGATATGGTACTACTTTGGGTAACTCCTTACGTCGTATTCTTTTATCCTCACTCCCTGGTGCCGCTGTTACTGCTATCCAAATCGATGGCGTATTACATGAATTTTCAACAGTTGAGGGCGTAGTAGAAGACGTTACGACGATCATCTTAAACTTGAAAAAGTTAGCTCTTAAAATCTACTCTGAAGAAGAGAAGACGTTGGAAATTGATGTGCAGGGCGAAGGTATTGTCACAGCTGCTGATATTACTCACGATAGTGATGTAGAAATCTTAAATCCAGATTTACACATTGCAACGTTAGCAAAAGATGCGCATTTCCGCGTGCGTTTAACTGCAAAGCGTGGCCGTGGGTATACGCCAGCTGATGCAAATAAAAGCGAAGATCAACCAATAGGAGTAATTCCTATTGATTCTATTTATACTCCGGTATCACGTGTGACTTACCAAGTGGAAAAGACACGTGTCGGACAAGTGGCTAATTATGATAAGCTTACGCTTGATGTATGGACGGATGGAAGCATCGGGCCAAAAGAAGCTATCTCTTTAGGTGCCAAAATCTTAACTGAGCATTTAAATATCTTTGTTGGTTTAACTGACGAAGCACAAAATGCTGAGATTATGGTCGAGAAGGAAGAAGATCAAAAAGAGAAAGTTCTTGAGATGACTATCGAAGAACTAGATCTTTCTGTTCGTTCTTATAATTGCCTAAAACGTGCAGGAATTAATACTGTACAAGAGCTTGCGAACAAAACAGAAGAAGATATGATGAAAGTTCGTAACTTAGGACGTAAATCCTTAGAAGAAGTTAAACATAAACTTGAGGAATTAGGTTTAGGTTTACGTAAAGACGACTGAGGATTTAAACCCATCAACAAAGGAGGGAACTACGAATGGCATACAGAAAATTAGGCCGTACAAGTGCGCAACGTAAAGCTATGTTACGTGACTTAGCTACTGATTTAATTATCAACGAGCGCATCCAAACGACAGAAACTCGTGCAAAAGAACTTCGTTCTGTAGTGGAAAAAATGATCACTTTAGGTAAACGCGGAGATCTTCATGCTCGTCGTCAAGCAGCAGCTTTCATTCGCAATGAAGTAGCTAACGCTGAGACTGGTCAAGATGCACTTCAAAAATTATTCGCTGATGTAGCTCCACGCTATGCTGAGCGCCAAGGCGGATACACTCGTATTGCAAAAATTGGTCCACGTCGCGGAGACGCAGCACCAATGGTAATTATCGAGTTAGTATAATGATAATTAAAAGGGCAGGACAGTTCTTTTCAAGAAACTGGTCATGGCCCTTTTTTTTAAATATAAAAATAGGTTAATTTGGCGAAGGAAAGGGTGCCTTGTATTGAAAAAAGAGAAACTTCGGACAGAAAATATATCATTTCAATATCCTGGGGCAGCCACTTATGCATTAAAAGATGTTTCATTTTCCTTATATGAGGGAGAGTGGGTATCTGTTATTGGACAAAACGGTTCCGGGAAGTCTACACTTGCAAAATTATTGAATGGTTTGTTTTTACCGGAAGCAGGGACAATTACAGTAAACGATACAATGATTTTATCAGAGGAAACGGTGTGGGATGTTCGAAAACAAATTGGAATGGTATTTCAAAATCCAGATAATCAATTTGTTGGAACAACAGTGCAAGATGATGTTGTATTTGGTTTAGAGAATATCGGAATGCCAAGAGAGCAGATGATAGAAAGATTAGAACAGGCCTTGCAACTTGTCCGTATGGAAGATTTTCTTAATGATGAGCCTCATTCGTTATCTGGTGGACAAAAGCAGCGAGTGGCAATAGCAGGTGTTTTAGCACTTCAGCCATCTATTTTAATACTAGATGAAGCAACTTCAATGTTAGACCCCCAAGGGAGACGTGAAGTAGTAGAAACGGTTAGACAACTTGTTAATGAAAAAGGTATTACTGTGTTATCAATTACGCATGATTTAGAAGAAGCGGCACAGTCAGACCGTGTCATTATTTTAAATAAGGGAGAGATATTAGAGGAAGGGACTCCAGAGCAAATTTTCAAGTCCTCTCATATGCTCCAAGAAATTGGATTAGATGTACCATTTTCAGTGAAAATGGCAGAATTATTAAAAAGAAATGAAATTCTCTTGCAAAATACGCATCTTACAATGGAAAGCTTGGTGAACGAACTTTGGAGATTACATTCCAAAAAGTAGAACATCGTTATCAATATAAAACTCCGTTTGAAAGACGCGCACTTTATGATGTGGACGTGTCGTTTCCAAGTGGGGGCTATTATGCCATTATCGGTCATACTGGTTCAGGTAAGTCGACGATGATTCAACATTTAAATGGTTTATTGCAGCCGACAAGTGGTACCGTTCAAATTGGTGAACATTTTATTTCGGCAGGAAAGAAAGAGAAAAAGCTAAAGCCACTACGTAAAAAAGTAGGGGTTGTCTTTCAATTCCCAGAACATCAATTATTTGAAGAGACTGTGGAGAAAGACATTTGTTTCGGCCCCACTAATTTTGGAGTATCTGTAGAAGAAGCGAAGCAAAAGGCAAGAGAGGCAATTGAACTTGTAGGATTAGAACCAGAACTGTTAACACGTTCGCCATTTGAGTTAAGCGGTGGGCAAATGAGGCGTGTTGCGATAGCAGGCGTACTGGCGATGGAACCTGAAGTGCTTGTCTTAGATGAACCTACAGCTGGACTAGATCCTAAAGGGCAGAATGAACTTATGGAGATGTTTTATAAGCTTCATAAGGAAAAAGGCCTTACAGTTATCCTTGTAACGCATAATATGGAGGATGCTGCTAAGTATGCGCAGCAGATTGTAGTTATGCATAAAGGAACGGTCTTTTTGCAAGGAAGTGCAGAGGAAGTGTTTTCACATGCTGATGAACTAGAGAAAATTGGCGTGGATCTTCCTATGTCTTTAAAGTATAAACGTGCGATTGAAGAGAAGTTTGGTATTTCAATTCCAAAGGCTACCTTATCTTTAGAGGATCTTACTCATGAAGTTGTGCAGGTATTACGAAAAGGTGGTCATGAATCATGCAGCAGTTGATTATTGGAAGGTATATTCCAGGGAATTCGCTTATTCATCAACTTGATCCACGTACGAAGCTGCTGATTGTCTTTTTATATGTATTTGTTGTTTTCTTAGCAAATAATGCGATTTCATATGGATTTTTATTTTTATATGCACTCATTGCTTTATTTTTTGCAAAAGTGCCGATTCGTTATGTACTTTCGGGCTTAAAACCAATTCTATGGATTTTTCTTTTTACATTTTTCCTGCATATTTTTACAAATAAAGAAGGGGAAGTACTATTCCAGCTTGGTTGGTTTTCGATACATGAAAAAGGATTAGAGCAAGGGATATACATTTCTATACGATTCTTCGTTATTATTTTAATGACGACATTATTAACGCTAACGACGACACCTATTGAGATTACAGATGGTCTGGAGACGTTATTAAAGCCGTTGAAGCGTATAAAAGTTCCTGTTCATGAAATCGCATTAATGATGTCAATTTCTCTTCGTTTTATCCCGACATTAATGGATGAAACGAGTAAAATAATGAAGGCACAAGCGTCACGTGGTATTGATTTCGCAGGGGGACCGATAAAAGATAGGATGAAAGCTATTATTTCATTACTTGTCCCTTTATTTATTAGTGCTTTTAAGCGTGCAGAGGACTTAGCAATTGCTATGGAAGCTCGTGGATATCAAAGTGGCGAAGGACGTACTAAATTTAGGCAACTACGCTGGAAAATAAGCGATACAGTAACGATTATAAGTTTACTTTGTTTAGCTTGTATTTTGGCATGGGTGCGATCGTAATGGAGAATAGAGAAATGGATAGAATAAAATGTACGGTTGCATATGATGGCATGCATTTTTGTGGTTATCAAATTCAGCCGCAGCATCGTACTGTTCAACAAGAGATAGAGAAAGCTTTGCAGAAATTGCATAAAGGAGAACTTGTTCGTGTTCAGGCATCGGGCAGGACGGATTCTACCGTTCATGCTAAAGGACAAGTCATACACTTTGATACACCGTTGTCTCTTGAAGAGTGGCAATGGAGTAATGCGTTAAACACAATGCTGCCAGATGATATTGTTATCAGACAGGTAGAGAAAAAAACAGAAGAATTTCATGCGCGATACGGTGTTGAGAGAAAAGAATATCGTTATCGTGTATTATTATCAAAGACTGCGGATGTATTCCGTAGAAATTATGTATATCAATATCCATATCCGCTCGAAATCAATTCTATAAGAAAAGCGATTCCTTATTTTATCGGAACGCATGATTTCACTTCTTTTTGTTCGGCAAAAACTGACAAAAAAGATAAAGTGCGAACAATTTATGAAATCGAGTTAATTGAGCAAGATGATGAATTAATTTTTCGTTTTGTAGGTAATGGATTTTTATATAATATGGTCAGAATTATTGTTGGTACGTTACTTAGCGTAGGGCAGGGAAAGCTCGATCCTGATAGCATTCCAGAGATTTTAGCGAAACAAAATCGTCAGTTTGCTGGAAAGATGGCTCCAGGTCATGGGCTTTATTTATGGCAGGTAAACTATAACAACTAATCCTGGTGTAACATTTGCTTGACATTAGAAACTCAAAAGTATATCATAACATATGGTATTGTTTCTAAAACCACGATTAGCCCCGGAAGGAAATCGTGTTTAAGATAAACAATAGATTTTTTCTATGGAAAAGATAACGAGGAGGGAAACACATGCGTACGACTTTTATGGCAAAAGCTAACGAAGTTGAGCGTAAATGGTATGTGGTTGATGCTGAAGGTCAAACTTTAGGTCGCCTTGCTAGTGAAGTAGCATCCATTTTACGTGGTAAAAACAAACCTACATTTACACCACACGTTGACACGGGTGATCATGTAATTATTATTAACGCTGAGAAAATTCATTTAACAGGTAATAAATTAAACGATAAAATTTACTACCGTCACACTAACCACCCAGGTGGACTTAAACAAAGAACAGCTCTAGAAATGCGTACAAACTACCCTGTACAAATGTTAGAGCTTGCAATTAAAGGCATGCTTCCAAAAGGACGCTTAGGCCGTCAAGTTTCTAAGAAACTAAACGTGTATGCTGGAGCAGAGCATCCACACCAAGCACAAAAACCAGAAGTTTACGAACTTCGCGGATAATCAATTAAAGGAGGGCTTACTTTGGCACAGGTTCAATACTATGGCACTGGACGTCGTAAGAGTTCAGTAGCGCGCGTACGCCTAGTTCCAGGCGAAGGACGCGTTATCATTAACGGTCGTGATTTTGAAAACTATATCCCATTTGCTGCATTACGTGAAGTAGTGAAACAACCTCTAGTTGCAACAGAAACTTTAGGTAACTACGATGTACTTGTAAACGTAAATGGTGGTGGATACACTGGTCAAGCTGGTGCTATTCGTCACGGTATTTCTCGCGCTTTATTAAAAGCTGATCCAGAATACCGTCTAACACTAAAACGTGCAGGTCTATTAACTCGTGACGCACGTATGAAAGAGCGTAAAAAATACGGTCTTAAAGGCGCACGTCGTGCACCTCAGTTCTCAAAACGTTAATTTTTGCGAACTACAACCCCAACCATTTTGGTTGGGGTTTTTTTATGTTTCATGCTTCTTTTGTAATTTTTGTAGTTTGGAATATTTTAGTGCTATCCTCTCGCGTATGCTTCTTCTTTAGAAGTTTAGACTAATACGTATTAGGGAGGTTTATGAGTACTATGAATGTCATTGTCAGCTTACAAGAAAAACAAAAAGAAAAGCAGTTGAAATATGAACGCAAGATGCTGCGGGAATTATCGTTAAAAACATTACGTTCAAATATTAGGGATGCCTTTCAGATGCAGGAACTTCATCGTCAGTATGAAGATTACTGCATTGAATTAGGGATAGAATCGTATTTATTAGGAGCGAGGTATAGTAAATTTGGTTATTATGGTGAATCGTTCTTTGATGTGAAATATAGAGCCTTAGAAGAAGAGCAACAATTAACGGAAACGTTATTTCAATTTTTAACGAGCATGACTATGCGGGAAATTAAGTTACAAGATGAGGAATTACTTTTTGAATCTTGCCAGCAGTTTATCGGCTTATGGTGGCAGGAAGGGTATGAAAAAGGTGAAAGAAGATATCGTTTAAAGCTTCATTAAGACAAGCATAAACTTTCCTCTTGTCCCATATAAGTAATTAGAGGGACTAGCTGGAGGAGGAAAGGTATGAAGAGAATTCGAATTATCTCTTTTGCACTCGCTGCGGTTGTTTTGTTTTTTTTAGTCAAACAAGAGTTTCAAATTACAAAATCGTGGCGAGCTTGGAATTTACCCTTATCAGGGAAAGTAATTGTATTAGATGCTGGGCATGGTGGACCAGACGGAGGGGCTGTTGGTGGAAAGGATATTGTAGAAAAAGATATTACGCTTGAGATTACAAAGAAGGTACAAGATTATTTACAAGAACAAGGTGCGCTAGTTATTTTAACACGTGATGGAGATTATGATTTAGCTCAGAAAGATACAAAGTCATATAGTAGACGTAAAGCAGAGGATTTAAAAAAGCGTGTAGAGATCATTAATAAACCTGATGTAGACTTTTTTGCAAGTATCCATTTAAATGCTTTAACGAGTAGTGGATCGAAAGGCGCACAAACGTTCTATTACCGTTCTTCGATTGAAAATGAACGTGCTGCGAAATTTATCCAAGCTGAATTGAGAACGAGTTTAGAGAATACGAATCGTTCTGCTAAAACAATTTCTCATGTGTATTTATTAAAGTATGCGAAAACACCAGGCGCTTTAATTGAAGCTGGCTTTTTATCGAATGTAAATGAAAGGTATATGTTAAATTCGGAGAAATATCAGCAAAAGGTAGCGGCTGCAGTATATCGTGGTATATTACGTTATTTCACGGAAAAAGGAAATCCTCCAGAATAAGGAGGATTTTTTGAGTTTCTCTCGTTAACGAAGTTTTCCGAAAATATGTTATACTGGAAATGTAAACGCATTTATTTCGAAAGTAAAGAGAGATAAATTTAATTAACATTACGTTATTTTTCATACAGGGGGTTGGGCTAATTATGGTAACGAAAGAGCAAGTAGTGGAAGCGTTAGAAGGGATTGTAGATCCGTTTTTACATAAAACGTTAAAAGAAACAGGTGCAATTAAAGAGGTAACAGTCAAGCCTGAGAAGGAACATGTAAGTGTGAAAATTGCAATTGTAAAAACCGGTACAGCGGAACAAATGCAGTTGCAATCTGGAATTGTAAAATTAGTAAAAGAACTAGGGGCAGCAACAGTAGGGCTTCGCTTTGCAGAATTTACAGAAGAGGAATTAGCTCAGTTTGCACCGGAACAGGAAGAAGAGCAAAATGAATCTTTATTGTCACCAAATTCAAAAACGACATTTTTAGCAGTAGCGAGTGGAAAAGGTGGAGTCGGAAAATCAACAGTTTCTGTTAACCTTGCCATTGCTTTAGCTCGTCTAGGGAAAAAGGTTGGTATAATTGATGCCGATATTTATGGTTTTAGCGTACCGGATATGATGGGGATAGAAAAACGTCCTGTTGTAAGAGGAGATAAAATAATTCCAGTGGAGCGTCTAGGTGTAAAGGTAATCTCAATGGGATTCTTTGTAGAAGATAATGCACCGGTTATTTGGAGAGGGCCTATGCTTGGGAAAATGTTAAATCATTTCTTTACAGAAGTGGAGTGGGGCGATTTAGACTATTTAGTTTTAGATTTACCACCGGGTACAGGTGATGTTGCGTTAGATTTACATTCAATGTTACCGGCTTGTAAAGAGATTATTGTAACAACGCCGCATCCAACAGCGGCATTTGTGGCAGCGCGTGCTGGAGCTATGGCTTTACGTACAGAACATAGTATTCTTGGGGTTGTTGAAAATATGGCTTATTTCGAAAGTAAAACAACCGGTGAAAAAGAATATGTGTTCGGAAGAGGTGGAGGAGATAAATTAGCTACAGAACTTCAAACAGAAGTACTTGGCAGAATCCCGCTTCAACAACCCGATTGGAATAAAGAAGACTTTGCACCGTCAGTATATGAAGATACACATACGACAGGTCTTATTTATCGCACGATAGCTGAGACAGTAATTGATAAAACAGCTGTTGCACAAAAATAAAATAATAATGAGTGGGCGATACATATATTGTCCACTCATTATTATCGTTATTATTTTTACTGCTGTTCCTTTTTACCGTCTTGGGAACCACCCTCACCGCCTGCTTCTTTCTTATCAGATCCACTTTTTTCAGCTTTTTGTACACCTTTACTAATAATATCAATCATCTTAGCTTGGAAAAGTGGGCTTTCAGCAGTTTCTGTTAGTACTTGTTGTAAATATTGACGGTATTCTTTGCTCTTCATTGTTTGTAACATCATTTTTTCTACTTCAGGGTTTTTCATAATTTCTATAACGCCTGCTTGGTATTCAGGGTCTTTTAGTAATGTTTTCATTAAGGTTGTTTGTTCTTTCCCCATACTTTTAGCAAATTTTGATGAGAACTCAGGGTCTTTAAAGAGCTTTTCCCAGAATTGTTGCCCTTTGTCGGAGACCATTGCATCTTCAATCGTTTTCTTTACTACTGTTTCATCTAGTATGAGTGCTTGTTTCATTTTTTCATCAGTTAATACATCTTGAATGGCTTTCTTACCTTGATCGGTTTTTAAGATATCAACAATCATTTTCTTCGTTTGATCATAATCAAGTTCGGACTTTGCTTCTTTTTCTTGTGCACATGCTACAAGTACAAGTAATAGAAAAGAAGAAGTCAAAACGAGCAGCATCCGTTTCATAAGTTGGAACTCCTTTCAGCACAGTTCTCTCTTTTTAATATAAATATCTTTAAGGAATTTATACATGAACATGGCTAGCTTTTTGAAATTGTCATTGATACAATTTAATTAGAAATATAAGGATAATGGGGGATGTGTTGTGAATAGCCGCAAGTGGGTACGACTATTTTTTACGACGTTGTTTCTTGGTGGGATTAGTACGGTCATTATTGGGTTTGTTTTGGAGTGGGACAAGTACGCTAAATTTTTTCAAAATTTCGACGGAAAGGAGATTTTAGCAGTTTCCTTTTGGTTGATGGGTGTAGGATTTATTTTTAGTGTTATAAGTCAAATGGGGTTCTTTGCCTATTTAACAATCCATCGTTTTGGGCTAGGTATGTTCCGGTCATCTTCTTTATGGAATGCAGTGCAGCTTTTCTTTATTGCATTCGTTTTATTTGATTTCGTGTATTTAAGATCCGTACTAATTGCGAATGGGGAAGTCTCATTAGGGAATAACATACTTGTTGCTGGAATGTTATTTGTGTTCGGAGCAATTGTTGCTTATGTAAAGAGCAAAGAAACGAATAAAAAAGCATTTGTGCCTGCTTTGTTCTTTATGGTTGTTGTAACAATTCTCGAATGGGTACCAGCGCTTCGGATTAATGATACTGATTGGTTGTATTTAATGGTTATACCGCTATTATTATGTAATTCATATCAGTTACTTATATTACATCGTTTAATTGGGAAGACGAGTAAGTCGGCCTAATGAAGATAGTTTTTAAGTAGAGTAGTTGTTTGAATGCAAATATCAGGATAAAAAAAGCTCTACTACCTTAATGAAAGGTAGTAGAGCTTTTTATGAGTAAAGGCACGAGGGAAAAGAATTACTGTACATCTTCACTTTTTGTACTTGTGTTGGAAATAAGTTGTGATACTGATATTTGTTCATATCCATCACTCTTTAATTTTTGTAGGAGCAGTGGTAAAGCTTTATTTGTTTGAAGAGCAGAATCGGATGCGTGTAATAAGACGATATCTCCACCTTTCAAATTGTTAGAGACAGTGGAAACGATATTGTTTACACCAGGGTTTTTCCAGTCGTTTGAGTTATTACTCCAATGAACGACAGTGTATCCGAGTGATTCTGCTATTTTAAGTGTTGCTTTGTTAAAGTCTCCACTAGGTGGACGCAATAGCTTGACTTGTTTCACACCAAGTTTTGTAAAAACATCTTGTGCACGCAAAAGATCTCTTCGTATTTCATTTGTCTCTAGAGAAGTGTAGGATGTGTAATTATAACCCATACTACCGATTTCATGTCCATCTTTTATGATGCGTTCAACAACATCAGGGTGTCTTTCTGCCCATGCAGCAGAAAGGAAGAAGGTTGCATTCTTAATGTCCTTTTCTTTAAGTGTATCAAGGATTGGAATTGCTTTTTTGTCTCCCCAACTAATATCAAACGTGAATGCAACTTGTTTTTTAGAGGTGTCGCCTTTGTAAATAACTTTAGGTCCTGTAGCAGTTGAAAAAGCAGACTCATGTGAATATGTTTTCAAAAAGAGTAGCCATGCTGTAAATAAGGAAAGTATCACTATTAAGCTAATGTGTTTAAAGTTTCTTTTACTCGTAATAAAAAAGAAAAACATAATATTACGCCCCTTTGTCCAATCCTTTTCAGTTACATATATGCTGTAAATATAAAAAAGAGAACAAGGGATTAATATCGTAAGTGGTGGATATAATGAATGATAAGATTTTGATAAGTGAAAATGAGCGGAATGTTTATTGCTCTGTAAGAAATGATTGAGGTGATGAGTTGCTTGGATTTATGTTAACGAAAGAAGAGAAAAAAGAAATGGAATACATATTGAAGAGAGAGTTAGAAGAACTTTTATTTGACTTTGAAGATGAACGCATTCATGACGTTGTAAAAAAGGCGATGGAAGAGAGATATAAAATTATTTTTTGTTTGTTTCGAAGAGTTGCTAATGCAGAGGAATGTATTCGTTATGTAAGAAAAAGAACTTTTTATTAAAAAGTATTGACGTTAATAGTTATTATATGATAAATTAATAACCGTCGCTGATGCAGAAACGCAGAAGACGACAAAAAAGAAAATGAAAAACTTAGTTGACATCGAAAAACGAAGATGTTAACATAAG
>NZ_QNUD01000015.1:120585-312380 GCF_008042405.1 Bacillus sp. SH7-1 | reverse complement strand
GTGTATTTTTAACTAGATTAAAAAAAGAAAGAAAAGAATAAAAATTAAATCAGATAAAAAAATTCTGAAATATACTATTGAATTGAATATCATTATCAATTAGAATCATAATTGATAACGACATTCAATTATCGTTTATTATATAAAATTTCGATAGCTTTAATATAAAGAGGAGGACCAGTATGCAGCATGCGAAACAAATCGCAGAACATGCAACATTACAAAGCTTTTTAAACTGTTATTTAAGAGAAACAGGGAGTGGAGAATGGATTACAGAGGATGAAAGAATGGAAAGTATGTTCAGTAATACATTGAATAGAGATACAGTTCCCACATATTTATGTTGTCGGCTATCGGCACAGAACGTTACTTTGTATGGAGAAGTTATTTATAAATCATCAACAGATCGCCATTTGTTTGGAGAACAATTTTATTATCAAATTGGAGATAGTAATTCTGTTATTAAAGCAGATTACGTAACAGTTATTACTTTCTTAATAAAAGAGATGTCTATCAACTACGGAGAAGGGACGAATCCTGCTGAACTTATGCTTCGAGTTATTCGTAGTTGTCAAAATATTGAGGGATTTACAAAAGCGAGAATAGAAGACACATCTGCATTATACGGTTTCCATACAACTTTTATAGAGGCGGAGCAATCTTTATTATTTGGACATTTAACTCATCCTACACCAAAGAGTAGACAAGGTATATTGGATTGGAAAAGTACAATGTATTCTCCAGAATTAAAAGGAGAATGCCAGCTGCATTATTTTCGGGCACATAAAAGTATAGTGAATGAAAAATCATTATTATTAGATTCTACAACAGCAATTTTAAAAGAAGAGTTACGTAATGATGAGATGGTTAGTAAGGAATTTATATCAAAGTATTGTAATGAAGATGAATATTCATTAATTCCAATTCATCCGCTTCAGGCAGAATGGTTATTACACCAATCTTACGTCCAGGATTGGATAGATCAAGGAGTACTTGAATACATTGGTCCTGCTGGTAAGTATTATATGGCAACATCATCACTTAGGACGTTATATCATCCCGATTCAAAGTATATGCTTAAGTTTTCATTTCCGGTAAAAGTAACAAATTCAATGCGTATTAATAAATTGAAGGAACTTGAGAGTGGTCTTGAAGGGAAGGAAATGTTAAATACGGCTATTGGTGAAGTGTTGGAAAAATTTCCCGGCTTTAATTTTATTTGTGATCCAGCCTTTATTACATTAAATTACGGAGCAGAAGAATCTGGATTTGAAGTCATTATACGAGAGAATCCTTTTTATAGCGAACATGCCAAAGACGCTACATTAATTGCTGGGCTAGTTCAAGATGCTATACCTGGAGAACGTACTCGCTTATCAAATATTATTCACCGCCTAGCAGATTTAGAAAGTAGAAGCTGTGAAGAAGTAAGTTTAGAGTGGTTTAGACGATATATGAATATTTCTTTAAAGCCGATGGTATGGATGTATTTACAGTATGGTGTTGCATTAGAAGCTCATCAGCAAAATAGCGTTGTTCAGCTAAAGAATGGTTATCCGGTCAAATATTATTTCCGTGATAATCAAGGTTTCTATTTCTGTAATTCAATGAAAGAGATGCTTAATAATGAGTTAGCTGGTATTGGAGAACGTACTGGGAATTTGTATGATGACTATATTGTAGATGAAAGATTTCGTTACTACTTAATTTTTAATCATATGTTTGGACTCATTAACGGATTTGGTACAGCTGGATTAATTAGGGAGGAAATTCTTCTCACGGAATTAAGATCTGTACTTGAATCGTTCCTTCCATATAATCGTGAACCTTCTACCTTTTTAAGAGAATTGTTGGAAGAAGATAAGTTGGCATGTAAAGCAAATTTATTAACGAGATTTTTCGATGTCGATGAGTTAAGTAATCCTTTAGAACAAGCAATTTACGTACAGGTACAGAATCCGCTCGTTAGAGAAGTGGCTGTTCGTTCATAAATAACGTTAAAATTTCACGTAATACAAATAATGGTATTTTTCGTAAGGTAGAGGGGGTTATGAGAATGGACATGTATCATACGAAAATATTGAAAGCGCTTGAGTCAGAAGATTACATTTCAGTACGAAGAAGGGTTTTACGTCAATTAGTAGAGTCGTTAATTTATGAGGGGGTTATTACGTCAGTTCGTATAGAAAAAGAAGAACAAATTCTTTTTCTTATACAAGGGCTTGATGAGGACAACAAAGTTGTCACGTACGAATGTTACGGAAGAGAACGAATGACATTTGGACGCATCTCTATAGATTCATTAATAGTAAGAGTTCAAGAGGAAAAACAAGAAATACAATCAGTTTCGCAATTTTTGGAAGAAGTTTTTCGGGTTGTTAACGTAGAACAAACGAAATTAGATTCTTTTATTCACGAATTAGAACAAACGATATTTAAAGACACGATTGCACAATATGAAAGATGTAATAAGTTGAAATATACTCAAAAATCATACGATGAATTTGAAAGCCATTTAATTGACGGCCACCCGTATCATCCTAGCTATAAAGCACGCATTGGGTTTCAATATCGTGACAATTTTCAATATGGATATGAATTTATGAGGCCAATAAAACTTATATGGATTGCAGCTCATAAGAAATATGCGACTGTAGGTTATGAAAATGAAGTGATTTATGACAAAATTTTAAAAGGTGAAGTAGGCGAGCATACATTAGAAGCGTATAAGGAACGAATTCACAGTGTGGGATGTGATCCAAAGCAGTACGTGTATATACCTGTTCACCCTTGGCAGTGGGCGAGTTTTATCATTCCAAATTATGCTGAGCATATACAGGATAAAAGTATTATTTATTTAGGGGAATCAGCAGACGATTATTGTGCGCAACAATCTATGAGAACGTTAAGAAATGTTACGAATCCAAAGAGATCATATGTAAAGTTATCGTTGAACATACTCAACACTTCAACACTCCGTACGCTGAAACCATATTCAGTTGCGAGTGCACCAGCTATATCGAATTGGTTAAGTGATGTCGTAAGTCAAGATTCTTATTTAAGGGATGAATCACGTGTAATTTTGTTAAAGGAATTTTCGAGTGTAACGTATGATACGAATAAGAAAGCCACATACGGTTCATTAGGATGCATTTGGCGTGAAAGTGTTCATAATTATTTAGATGAGCAAGAGGATGCAGTTCCTTTTAACGGATTATATGCAAAAGAGAAAGATGGGACACCAGTTATTGATGCGTGGTTAAACAAATATGGGATAGAAAATTGGCTGAGATTACTTATCCAAAAAGCGATAATACCTGTATTACATCTTGTTGTAGAGCACGGAATTGCACTCGAATCACACGGTCAAAATATGATTTTAGTTCATAAAGAAGGGCTACCTGTCCGTATTGCATTAAAGGATTTTCATGAAGGACTTGAGTTTTATCGTCCATTTTTAAAAGAAATGAATAAATGTCCGGACTTTACTAAAATGCATAAAACGTATGCGAATGGAAAAATGAATGATTTCTTTGAAATGGATCGTATCGAATGTTTACAAGAGATGGTACTAGATGCACTTTTCTTATTTAATGTAGGAGAATTAGCTTTCGTACTTGCGGATGAATATAAATGGAAAGAAGCAAGTTTTTGGATGATAGTGGTTGAAGAAATTGAAAATCATTTTAGAAAATATCCATACTTGAAAGATAGGTTTGAAAGCATTCAACTATACAATCCTACATTCAATGCTGAGCAATTAACGAAGCGCCGATTATATATGGATGTGGAATCGCTTGTTCACGAAGTTCCAAATCCATTGTATAAAGCAAAGCAACTTATGAAACAAAAATCAGTTATTACAGGGGGAAATTATGCTAATCGTTAATAAACAAGAGTATAGCAAAAGTGATTTTGATTTGAGATTACAAGTTTACGAAGAAATGGAACAATTTCAAGAAGCGGAAGGAAATAGATTTGCGCTTTGTCTGAAGGACCCATTTGACATTATTACGCTTGTGTTTTACTTAAAAGAAAAGAAATCATCAGTATTACTTATACATGAAGATACGCCAAAAGAAACGGCTATTGAAATGGCAAAGCGTGCAAATTGTAAAGGGGTTTTATATGAAGAATATAGTGGTTTTACAAAAATAGAAGTAGAGGGTTTTTTACTAGAAGATCCTTCTTTATTGCAATATAGTTCTGGAACAACAGGAGAACCGAAACTGATTCGTAGAGCATGGACGGAAGTTGATACAGAAATTACTGCTTATAATGAAGCTTTAAACTGCGAAGAGGATGAAGTGCCAATCGTTATGGCTCCTGTTTCACATTCATACGGACTAATATGTGGTACGTTATCTGCAATTACGAGGGGAAGCAAGCCTATCATCATTACGAATAAAAATCCTAAATTCGCTTTAAATATAGTTCGCAATACAGAAAAACATATCATATATGCAGTACCACTTATGCTACATATTATGGGGAGTTTCCCGCAAGGAACGTTTCAGTTTCATAAAATTATGACATCGGGAGCGCCTTTACCAGAAGCATTATTTTATAAACTAAAAGAAACGACAACATATATGATGCAACAATACGGTTGTTCTGAGGCAGGCTGTATTAGTATATGTCATGATATGAAAAGCCATTTAGATTTAGGAAATCCGCTACCTCATGCGAGTATAAGCATAGGTTCAGATGAAAATATGCCTGAAGAAATTGTAGTGAAAATGAACGATAAGGAAATTTTTACGAAAGATTTAGGGTATAAATCCGAACGTGGCATTCATTTTATGGGGCGTATGGATGATGTGATTAACGTTTCAGGATTAAAAGTCTTTCCTATAGAGGTAGAAGAAACAATGCTTCGATTGGAAGGTGTTCAAGAGGCAATTGTATATCGAGGGAAACATCCTGTGATGGGTGAAATTGTTAAAGCGAAAGTAATCTCTCAAATTGATCCCGTGCAAATAAGAGAATGGTGTATTCAGCGCTTACCATCTTATAAAGTTCCGCATGAAATTGAAAGTGTAACTGAAATTCCGAAAAATAAAACTGGAAAAGTAAGTAGAAAGTTACTAGAGATGGGAGAGGTTACAGCATGAGACGGGAAGCATTAAAGAATGCCATATTAAAAATTATGACAGAAAAAATGGAACTAAAGAATATAACGCATTTAGAAGAAATGATGCACTTAAATCAAGATTTATATATAGATTCGGTAATGATGTTACAACTCATTGTATACATAGAAATGGATTTAAAGCTATGCGTTCCAGAGGATGAGGTAGATCCAAAGGCATTTCTTACTGTAGGATCTTTGCTTGATTTTATGGAGGAGTTACAGCCGTTACAGGATATAAATGTGAATAACTAACCTTTAGGAAAGTGGATGAGAGTATGACTTCAATTAAAGTGCATTGTTTAGTAAGTTGTTTTTGTGAAATTATAAAAAGACGAAGCGATATAGATTTTCGTCCATTTTATTTTGGACTATGGGATGGAGATTTTGATATAACAGATGGGGGTATTATTTCGTATCACTCTGAAAATATTAACCATGATAATTATTTATTATGGTATGAAAGATTATACGGTATTAAAGTGAACGAATGGTATGATCATGCAAAAGATAAAGGTGGCAATGTAGAAACGTTTATAGAATTAGTAGAAAATAAGCCTGAAAATCGTTTCGTAATTGTAATGGTTGATATGTCTCTATTACCAGAGAGGGAAAATAAATTTCATCAAAAACCGTTTCCGCATTATTTAATGATATCAAAGACAGAGCAAGAAGAAGAGTGGTTCATGCTAGATCCCGATTTTCGCTGGGAGGGGAATATGGAAAGAGAAAAAGTACTTCACTCTGTTCAAGATAACCCATTTGGTGGAGGCTATTTCATTGATGTAGAAGGAATTCAAGAACCAACACAAGAAATGGTAGCTAGTTATTTCACAGAAACTTTCAAAAGAAACGACAATGAACTGACTGTGGAGCTGAAAAACTTAATTATAAAAATGGCAAACGAGGAAGATGGATATGCGCTTTCTGGGCTTGTAGCAGCAGTAAAACAAATACCAGTACTTGCAATTCGTAAATATAGTTATGAACATGCCTTTGCATACTTCCGTGAAACGTTGCAATATTCGGAGCAAGAATTTGATTATTGGTGTGATCGGGTAGAAGATATTGTACAAGGATTTACAAATGTACAGTATCGTGCAATAAAAATGGCAATGACGAATAATAAAGGTATGTTATTATCAATTGTTGAAAAGCTGGATGAAATGAATGCAATTGAACTGCAAATTAAGGCTGAATTAGAGAAACAATTTCTATCTTGGAAAGCTATAAAAATAAATCAGTCTGTCGTAACTCTGTAAAAAGTTTACTGAATTTAAGACAAGGGAGTTTAAAGCTATGAAATATTCACTATGTACCATTTCATTTCGCCATCAATTAATTTCATTTACTGATATTGTTCAATTTGCATATGAAAACGGTTTTGAAGGAATTGAATTGTGGGGGACTCATGCGCAAAATTTATATATGCAAGAGTATGAAACGACAGAACGAGAATTGAATTGTTTAAAGGATAAAACCTTGGAAATTACGATGATAAGTGATTACTTAGATATATCATTATCGGCAGATTTTGAAAAAACGATAGAGAAATGTGAACAACTTGCAATGCTAGCTAATTGGTTTAAAACGAACAAAATTCGTACGTTTGCTGGAAAAAAAGGTAGTGCAGATTTTTCGCAACAAGAGAGACAAGAGTATGTGAATCGTATTCGCATGATTTGTGAATTATTTGCTCAGCATAATATGTATGTACTTTTAGAAACACATCCAAATACGTTAACGGATACGTTGCCTTCTACTTTGGAACTATTAGGCGAAGTAGATCATCCGAATTTGAAAATAAATCTTGATTTTCTTCATATATGGGAGTCTGGTGCAGATCCAGTTGACAGCTTCCAGCGACTAAGGCCGTGGATACAACATTACCATTTTAAGAATATATCGTCAGCAGATTATTTACATGTGTTTGAACCGAATAATGTATATGCAGCAGCGGGAAGTCGTACTGGTATGGTCCCTTTATTTGAAGGTATCGTAAATTATGATGAGATTATTCAGGAAGTGAGAGATACTGACCATTTCGCTTCACTCGAATGGTTTGGACATAACGCAAAAGAGATATTAAGAGAAGAAATGAAAGTATTAACAAATAGAAATTTGGTAGTAGTAACTTCGTAAAGTGAAATGGTGAAAGAGTCTCTAAACGAGACTCTTTTTTTATAATAAAAAATAACCAAAAATTACCATGTATTTTAATTCGAATTTAACACAATTTATATATAAATAAGGAGGTGATTGGTAATGGCTAGAAATCGTAATTCTAATCAATTAGCATCACATGGAGCACAAGCGGCTTTAGATCAAATGAAATATGAAATTGCACAAGAGTTTGGTGTACAACTGGGCGCTGACACTTCTTCACGTGCAAACGGTTCTGTAGGCGGTGAAATCACTAAACGCCTAGTAGCGATGGCAGAACAACAACTTGGTGGCGGATATACTCGCTAATTGTAGATGGTTATAGGAGAAAGGAAGGATTCTTCCTTTCTTTTTTTTTCAATTAATTGGTATGGATATATTGCGAACTGGATTCAAAGAATAGAAATAATACTATATTTCCCCCAATTTCTTTTGTTGTAAATGGGAAGTAGTAAAGTGTAATAGCCCTGGTGGAATGAACAATTACGTTCCGGCAGGGCTATTATATGGTAAGAAATATATGATGAAAGGTTCCGAAGCCAACATGTTAAAAAAAGAAAACTGTTGTTTAATTGCGCTTGCATCAGTTCCACTTGTTATGACATTAGGGAATTCAATGCTCATTCCGATCCTACCGACTATCGAAAAAAAATTACATATTTCATCGTTTCAAGTATCCATGATTATTACAATTTACTCTATTGTAGCCATTTTACTTATACCGATTGCTGGTTATTTATCAGATAGATGGGGACGAAAGATGGTAATGGTTCCGAGTTTGCTGATTGCGGCTATAGGAGGAGCGATAACTGGTTGGGTATCTTGGAAAGTTGATAATCCCTACACTTGGATATTGATTGGTAGAGCGATTCAAGGTATTGGTGCTGCGGGTGCAATGCCAGTTGTTATACCGTGTGTTGGTGATTTATACAAGGATGAAAAACAAGTTAGTACAGGTTTAGGAATTATTGAAACATCCAATACATTTGGGAAAGTGTTGAGCCCTATTTTAGGGTCTGCTCTTGCTGCCATTGTATGGTTCTTACCGTTTTGGGCGATTCCAGTTTTATGCGTAGTATCAATTGTTTTATTACTTGTTCTAGTAAAGGCAAAGAAACAAGAAGGAGAAGTACCACCACTTAAAGAGTTTATAAAATCAATTCTTGCTACGTTTCGTGAAAAAGGAAGATGGTTAGTTGCCATTTTTACATTAGGTGCAATTATTATGCTTATTTTATTCGGAATTCTCTTTTATTTGTCAACTATACTGGAATCAAAGTATGACATTCATGGTATATGGAAAGGGGGTGTGCTTGCGATCCCGTTACTTGTACTGTCAATAAGTTCATATATGGCTGGTAAAAAAATTGGAGATAATCAAAATGTGATGAAGAAGTGTATTTATATTGGTTTTTTAATGGCAGCTGCATCAGTCATCATTCCTTTATTTATAAAAGGGATTTATTTACTACTTCTTTGTCTCGTTATTATGGGGATAGGAATTGGTATGGCACTCCCATGTTTAGATGCTTTAATTACACAAGGAATTGAAAAGGAGCAAAGGGGAACGGTTACGTCATTTTATAGTTCAATGCGATTTATCGGTGTAGCAGCTGGACCACCTCTATATTCTTTTTTCATGAAAGGTGCTGACCATGAAGTATTTTATTTAACAAGTATATTCGCTGGAATCGGTGCTGCTATAGCAATCATTTGGATTAAACCAGCAAAAGACGCAAAGACGGTAAAACAGAAACCGGAACCTACTTCATAATATGAAAGAGAATTGCATGTTACTGAAAACAACATGCAATTCTCTTTCGTTCATTAGGAATAAATAACTTGTTTTAACATATAAAGTGCGACACCCCATATGATGAGACCAGAAAATTTATTTAATAATACGATTGTCTTTCCGGTTGAGTCTAGTCTTTTTAGAAATTTCCCCGCTAAAGCTAAGCTTATAAACCAAATCCAAGAAACGATAATAGTTGCAAGTGTGAAAGCCCATTTTTCATTTCCTATGTATTGGATAGAATTTGTTCCAATTACACCGATTGTATCTAAAATTGCATGGGGATTTAATAAGGAAACTGATGCAGCGAAAAGTATTTGTTTTTTTACTGGCATGCTTATTTCTTGTTTTACATCATTGGAAGGGTTACTTCTCCAAATAACCCAGCCCATATACATGAGAAAGAAAAAGCCAATCATATATAACGTGTTAGTTAGCCAAGAAAAAGTAAGGAGTACAAGGGAGACACCCTGCACTGCAATTAATATGAGTAACGTATCACATATAGAGGCAGTTAATACCACGGGAGCTGCTCGCCAAATATTTGCTTGGCTGGCTCCTTGGTTAAAGACGAACACATTTTGAACACCTAATGGAATGATAAGACCAAATGCAAGGATGATACCATGAATAATTGCTTCGCTCATCATATTTACCTCCTACTTAATTTTAGTATGATAGTGTATATTGTATAGAAGAAATGAAAATTTGTATCCATCCATATGGTTGGGGAGGTTACCAACCAAAAAGAATGTAAGGTGATATGATGGAAAAGTTGGTTTGGAAGCCTGATATGTCTTTAGCGACTCCTTTGTATAAACAAATAGAAACGTATATAAAAGAAAAAATCGTTAATGGAGAATGGACTGTTGGAACAAAATTACCTTCACAAAGAGATTTGGCACATACATTTGGTGTGAATCGAAGTACAATTGTCATGGCTTTCGATGAACTAGTTGCAAAGGGATACATTAAAGGGAATGGCAGGAAAGGAACAATTGTTGTAAATAATCATGAAAATGCTTCAACTTATGCACCGCCGCCTAATTGGCAATCTTATGTAGAAACAGGACTTCATTATCCAAATCTGCCTGCTATTCAAGAGATTAATCAAGCTGAATTTTATCCGCATGTAATTCGTTTAGGAACAGGTGAGCTCGCGCCAAGTCTTTTACCCGAAAAAAAGATGAAAGTAGTAATGAATAAGCTTTTAAAATCAAACGTGATACTTGGGTATGAACAGCCAAAAGGTAATCTTAATTTAAGGAAGCAAATTGCTGACTATTTAAAAAGGCATGGCATATACGTATCTCCTGACTCTATATTGATTGTTTCAGGAGCAATTCAAGCACTTCAACTTATTTCTATTGGGCTTCTTCCGAAAGGAGCATCCATTTTATTAGAAAAACCATCATATTTATACTCTCTCAATGTTTTTCAATCAGCAGGAATACGTTTAATTGGAATGCCAATGGATGAGAGTGGGCTAGATGTGTCATATATTGCGAAATATAAGAAGCAATTTAATGCCTCTATTTTATATACAATCCCGTCTTTTCATAATCCAACGAATTTTAGCATGGATACGAAGAAGCGGACAGAAGTGGTGGAGATATGCAATGAAATTGGATTGCCTATTATAGAGGACGCAGTGTATCAAGACTTATGGTTTGATGCCCCTATTTCGAAACCTTTAAAAGCGTATGATAAAAATGGAATCGTACTACACATTGGAAGCATGTCTAAAGTCATTAGTCCAGGATTAAGAATTGGATGGATTGTTGGACCTGAGCCAGTCATTCAAAGATTGGCAGACATAAAAATGCAAACAGATTATGGATCGAGTTCTATATCTCAGCAAGTTGCCGCAGAGTGGTTTAAAGATGGATTGTATGAAGAACATTTACAGTTTGTAAGAGGTGAGCTTACAAAACGTAGGGACTTTATGGTGAGTATGTTAAAGAAGTATTGTAGTGAAATAGCGACATGGCATGAACCGGCAGGTGGTTTTTATATTTGGTTACATATGAGTGTTCCGGTTTCAAATCGTAGTTTATTTGAAAAAGCTTTGAAAGAAAAGATTTTATTAAATCCAGGTACTTTGTATGATAGAAGTGCGAATCAATTTTTGCGCCTATCCTATTCATACGCAACGTTAGAAGAAATTGAAATAGGTATAAAAAAACTTGCACAATTAATGAAAAAGTAAGAGGAGAAAGTAATGAAACAATATGTAATTTGCCAAATTATCAGTGGAGAAAAATATTTAGCTGCTTATGCGGAGACGAAGCAAGAGGCAATTGAAAAAGCGGAATTGTTAGGATTACGAACAGGAAATCGATACACAGTTATTACTGCGGAGGAAGCTGAAGGGTTAACGTATCCGTAACCATATAATAAATTATACAGGAAGTAAATAAGCCTAGTAATATATAATATTACTAGGCTTATTTTTTTTGAAAGCGTTATGTGTTCTCTTATGAAAATAATAGTATTATGAGTCAAGTTGACGGAAATACCGATTTGTTTTTCGGTCCTGATTGCCGTTTCTATATTCATTAATATATTGTCTGAAGTTCCACGATTGTAAAAATTTATTTGCGGCGTTATAACCAGAATTATAAAGCCAATCTTTTTCTTCCTTTGTTAACTCAAAGTTTGTACTAGTAATGGACCCTGTTGGAATTGTAATTGTTCTTGCTTTTGATTCTTTGTCTAAATGACGTAAATCATGGGCTTGCATCATTGTTTTAAATAGTCCTTTGAACATGGAGATAGGCTCATTATAGTGGGCAGGATCAGCTTGAATCTCATCTTTTACGAAATGAAATCCAAAAGTCGGCCAGCGAGGAGAGGTAGGTGAGTCGAAAATCCAAATTGGATAATTGCTTAAAATCCCTCCATCAACCATATAACAAGGTTGCTTCCATTTAGGGGTTCTCCATTTTACTGGTTCAAAAAAGAAGGGGATTGTACTACTCATTCTTACAGCTTTAGCAATAGAGAAGCGATAATTTAAAAATCCGTAGTTCGGTAAGTCATCAGGAAAGATAACCATTTTACCATTACTTATATCAGAAGCGATAATTTTAAGCTTATTTAAATCAGGTAAATCTGTAAATAAGTGAACTCCTTTTTTTCGAAGCAACTCTTCAATCCATTCTTCTATAAAAATATTAGAGTAAATACCAAGAGTAGTCCATGCGCTTAATCCTTTTCCGATAAACGGGATTCTGTCAATGAAGGTTCTCTTCGTAAATTTATTATAATCAATATCAGTTATAATCGTTTTTAACTCTGAACCAGAATATCCTGCTGCTAGGAGCGCAGCAATAATAGAACCAGCTGATGTTCCAGCTACACGTTCCCATTCATAGCCTTTTTCAGCTAACGCGCAAATTGCTCCTACATGCGCAATTCCGCGTACACCGCCTCCTTCAAAAACACCATCAATCTTCATTAATCATACTTCCTTTCGAATAAAAGCTTTGAAAATGGCAAAAAAGCACGTATTGTACGTGCTTTTTTACAATAGTTTTTAAATTTACTAGCAGCCTACAAAGCCGCCCCAACAGCTAGCTCCGATGATGATTAGAAGGATAAATAAAACGATTAATAAAGCGAAACCTCCATAACCACATCCACCACAACTACCGCCGTAACCGTAACCGCCGCAACTATATCCGTAACCCATGTGGAATTCCTCCTTATATTAAAAATAAAAATGAACGAGGGGAAAATGTACTGGAAGAAATAATGAACTATCGTGTTTGTAGGAACAATGTATAATATGCTTTTTTAAACTTGTTCGCGTATGGAGGAAGAGCCCGTTTTTTTGGAGGCTTGTTGTTTTTACAAAGAATGGAGTATAATTTTTGTGCGATGATACAAATAAGTATGTGAATATAAGGAGAATTTATGAATAAACAAATTGAAACATTAATTGATAAATATGGACTGACACATGTAAAAGAGGAACTTATTAATACTGTATTTCCTTGTGTAAAAGTTGTGCCAAAGCAGGAGGGAACAGTTGCGATAGGTAGTTCGAAAATGGGGGGAGTTCCTGATTTACCAGTTGCATTTGAATATCCAACACACAAAGGAAATCCGTTACAGTTTATCGCCCAATTTAATTTAAAGGATTTACAAAATGTCGGTATAGATCATAATCTTCCTAAGACAGGGATGTTATATTTTTTTAGCATTGAAAATTATTTTGCAGAAGATGTGAATCCAACTGAAGCGGGGCGTGTACTTTATTATGATGTTCCTGTAGAGCAATTACGAAGAGCAGCTGAATTGCAAACGAATTATAACCAATGTAAAATTACGTTTGAACTAACGTATAAATTGCCAGAGCTTTTCATTGAAGATGAGGCTGATTCAGATCGTTTCTTACAATTACTTGAAGAGCTAATCCCAGACAACTACGATAACCATCAAATATTTGGTGAGCCATTCTCTGTACAAGATGAAGTATTGTACGAGACTGGACAATATATGAACATAGATCCGCAGCAAATGACGCTTTTATTCCAAATTGATTCAGATACTAAAAATTGTAATATGATGTGGGGAGATTTAGGGATGCTTTATTTCTGTATAGGAAATGAAGACTTAAAAAATCGACGTTTTGAAAATGTATGTTGTGTATTACAAACTTGTTAATGAAAAAGGTTGTTCTTGTAAAAAGAACAACCTTTTTACAATGTTAAATATGCATAATCTCATATGACCTATACGAAAAAGTATTGTATACTCTGAAAATATACGATACTTTTTCGTATAGTTATAGAATGTAAGGAGTGACGAGATGGGAAAGACAAGTAAGTATGTGACAGCTGCCGTACTTTGTTCAACTATAGTAATGGGGGGCTTACACGCGTCATCTGTATCTTATGCAGCTACAAATCAAACTGTAGCGACATCACAATCAGATACAAAGTTGTTAAATGATTTCAGAAAAGAATTAAAAAAACAGATTGATAATCGGGAAGAAAATATTACAATCACATATAAAACAAAAGATAGAAATGCTAGAAGTATTATGGATCAATTGTATGGCGAGTTTAATAAAATTGTAGATGCAGATGAGTATGTAAAATATAATGTAGCGTCTACTAGATATTCTATTAAAGGGTTACCAGGAAACTATACGTTTACACTGCAATTGAAATACCGTGAATCAAAAGAGCAAACACAATATGTAAAATCTCAGGCGAAAGCGATTATAGGCTCGATTGTAAAACCAGGGATGGATGAGCATGAGAAAGTAAAAGCTATTCATGATTACGTTGTAAAACATGTATCTTATGATACGTCGTATCAAGCGTATACAGCATATGAAGCGTTAGCAAATCGTTCTGCCGTTTGCCAAGGGTATACGTTATTAACATATGAGTTACTAAAAGAAGCAGGTATTCAAAATCATATTGTAACAGGTACAGGAAATGGACAAGCTCACGCATGGAATTTAGTGAACATTGAAAACAAATGGTACCACCTTGATACGACATTCGATGATCCAGTACCAGATAAAGCTGGGCGTGTAACATATTCATATTTTAATATGTCTGATGAGCAATTAAGTAAAGATCATGAATGGGATCGTAGTAAATATCCGGCAGCAAATACAAGCTACTTCAGTGAATTAACAAACAAAATAAAAACGGGTAGTTCAAAGACTGCTGCATATGAACAAATGTTAAAAGAAACAAATTTAAAATATTTGTCTGCACAATATGGGGCAGAAAATTACATTGAATTTAAGAAAAAATTACAGCAACAATTTGCAGCTAAACCAGAAAAAGTAGAAGTACGATATAAGCAGTCTATGGATGGGACAATGCAAGATATAAAGAAAGTGTTAAATGAGATAAGTTGGCCAAAAGGTGCAAAGCGTGTATCATATCAAGTAGCACCATATAGTGCAATGGCGGGTTATTCATTAGCGACAATTACATTTACGTATTAAGGAATGAAAAAGAGCATCTGTAAAAGATGCTCTTTTATTATGTATCACTTTAAAAATCAGAATTATGTGATAAAATTAAAGTGGAAGGATGTGGAATCTGAATGGGTTTGTTCGAAAGTGATATTTTTACATTGATATATATTTGTTTAGTAATCGGACTTATCGTTTTATTTTTCCTATCATTAACTTTGTTTATTAGAAGAATATTTCAAAACAACGCCGCAAAGAAACAGAATGTGATGAATATGAACCAGAAGCTAGATCGAATTATTGAATTGCTTGAAAAAGATAAGAAATAACGATAGAAGATGTATGAAAAGGAGAAGAGTATGGCTAATTATATAAAAGAATTACGTGAAAAAGTAGGACATGACTGTGTTCTCATAAATTTTGCGGGTGGTTGTGTATTGAATGAATATGGAGAAATATTGCTGCAAAAAAGAGGTGATTTTAACGCTTGGGGATTTCCTGGTGGTGCAATGGAAATCGGAGAATCTGCCGCAGAAACTGCGATTCGAGAAATAAAAGAAGAAACAGGTTATGATGTAGAAATAAATGAGCTTATCGGAGTATATACTAAATATTTTCAATCATATCCAAATGGAGACAGAGCCCAGTCAATTTTAATATTCTTTTCATGCTCAATTACCGGAGGAGAGAAAAAAATAGACGGTGATGAAACGTTGGATTTGAAGTTTTTCCCGCTAAATAAAATGCCACCATTGTTTAATCAACAACATGAGGATTGTTTGCAGGACTTACTAGAGAAAAGAGTAGGGATGTATCGCTAACATAAAAAAAGAAGCTAATGAGATTAGCTTCTTTTTTTATATTATTTATTTCCACCAATCATCAAACATTGAAGCTGGTACTTGTCTTTTATGTTCGCTCACTGTGTAACGTTTTTCAATTTTTTCTGCAACGTCAGCTGGAACTGCTTTACCTTCTAAGTAGTCATCAAGTTGATCATACGTAATACCTAATTCTGTTTCATCAGCTTGACCTGGTTTTTCATCTAATAAATCAGCTGTTGGCATTTTTAAATAAAGTCGCTCGTCTGCATCTAATTCTTGTAATAGAGCGCGTCCTTGGCGTTTCGTTAATCCCGTTAATGGTAATAGGTCTGCACCACCATCTCCGAATTTTGTAAAGAATCCTGTTACAGCTTCTGCAGCGTGATCTGTTCCGATAACAAGGAGACCTTTTTGTCCACCGATTGCATATTGTGTAACCATACGGATACGTGCTTTCACGTTACCTTTATTGAAATCTGTTAATGATTCACCTAATAGGTTTTCGTATTGATTTGAGAAAGCATCAACTGTTGAAGCGATATCAAATGCAATAGATTGATCAGCTTGAATAAATTGTAATGCTAATTGCGCATCATCTTCGTCTTTTTGCACTTTATAAGGAAGGCGCACGGCAATAAACGTTGCGTTACCACCTTCATTACGAATTTCCTCCACTGCAAGCTGAGCTAAACGTCCAGCTAATGTAGAGTCTTGTCCGCCACTAATTCCAAGTACAAATCCTTTCGCACCTGTTTTTTTTACATAATTTTTTAAGAAATCAACACGTTTACGGATTTCTGCTTTCGGATCAATTACAGGTTGAACGTGTAATGCTTTCATAATCTGTTCTTGCAATGTCATTATGTTTTCCTCCTATTCATATTAAAGCGGTAATAAGTTTATATGTATATTGGTACATACTTCTTTCCTTTATTATTTCGCAAAATTAACGAATATACAATAGGATGTGTGTATGAATATGAATGTAGTCATTATAATGAAACTGCATCGTTTAAGCAATTTTTTTGAAACCTTTCAATAATGTAAGGTTTTTGTCATTTGAATCGATGGAAGGTATTTCCGTACTTTACTAATATAAGAACATAGTTAGCAGAAGGGCGGAGAGGTAATATGAATATTAGAGAACTCGCATATCGGAATGTGACGCGAAATAGACGAACATATTCAGCATATTTTTTAAGTAGTGCATTTGCTATTATGGCCTTTTTTGTGTATTCATTTTTTGCGTTTCATCCGGCATTAAGTGCTGGACAATTGGGCAAGTACGTGTTCGTAAGTATGTCTTTTGCACAGTCTATTATTTACTTATTTACATTTTTCTTTATTTTATATTCGATGGGAATGTTTTTAAAAACGAGAAAGCGTGAACTAGGAATTTTAATGATGTTAGGTATGACGAAATATCAATTAAAACGGCTTATTTTCTTTGAAAATATTATGATTGGAATAGGGGCCATTATTTTTGGGATACTTGCTGGAATGCTATTTTCAGGAATACTAATATTTGTAGCTCCGATGATATTAAAGTTAGATATTTCCTTAGCTTATTACATACCAATGAAAGCCATTGTTGTAACGAGTATTATGTTTTTTATATTATTTATGATCATTTCATTGTTTAGTGCAGGAATGATTCGGAAAAATAAAATTATGAAATTGTTTAGAGGATCGGCAGAAGCGAAGCCGGAACCGAAAGCATCCATTATTTCTTCTATATTAGCAGTCATATTGCTTAGTGCGGGATATGCAGGAGCACTTATGTCACACGGTGCAATGGTATTTATCATGATGATTCCTGTTACAACGGTAGTCATTATTGGTACGTATTTGCTGTACAAGCAGTTGAGTGTCTTTATTATTAGACTATGTAAAAAAAGTAAACGTTTCTATTGGACACAGACAAATATTATTACGTTGTCAGATTTAGCTTACCGTATGAGAGATAACGCAAGAATGTTTTTTATTGTAACCATAATTTCAACTGTAGCATTTTCAGCAATAGGTACATTAGTTGGCTTTACATCAATGACAAAGGCGATTATGGAGAGACCAATTGCGTTTCACTATCATTCTAAGCAAGGAAATAGTAATGAATCACAGCATTTGAAGATAATTGACGAAGGATTAAAGAAACATAGTATAGCAGCTTCAAAAACAAATATTTCGACGAAGAAAACGGAGGAGCAGTCGTTAAAAAGCGCCACCTTTATAAAGGAATCAGACTATGAGGAATATGCGAAGTTAACAGGAGAACCCTATCATGCGGTATCCAAAAAAGAAGTTTTATTTTTGTCAGTCGAAATACCAGGACCACCGATGAAAGAAAGAAAAGAAATTACTTTGCCACATTTGAATGAACCATTAAAAGTGAAAAAAGTTAATACTTCTTCATTAAGTAAAATAATAAGAGGTAACGTTTATGTAATCTCTAACAATCAGTATGATGCATTACAAGATGGATTTAAAGAGGAAAAAGATTATGTGTACAAAACAGAAGGAACGAAAGATGAAATTGAGGTTGGTAAAGAACTAACGCATCAGATGAAGCCTTATGAAGAACATACAACGTTTAGTGCAGAAGAGTACGAACAAAACCAAAGTTTACAAATTGCAGGACCAATTCTATTTGTAGGTTTCTTTATTGGTATTGTATTTTTCGTATGTGCAGGAAGCTTCCTTTATTTCCGTTTGTTTTCTGATTTGGAGGATGATACTCGTTTGTTTGAAATGATTCGAAAAGTAGGCTTAACGAGTGGAGAATTATCGAAAGTAGTTACAATTCGATTGGGACTTTTATTCTTCGTTCCAATATGTGTTGCAACATTACACGGGGCAGTAGCGTTAACTGCACTCGGACAGATGTTTGAGTACTCACTATTTAAAGAAAATGCGATTGTATTAAGTATTTTCGTAGGAATTCAAGTTGTATATTTCTTACTGATTCGATCTCGTTATTTAAAACAATTGAAAGAGAGATTACGTATTCGTTAAATGTGTTTTTTTAACTTGAGTACAAAATTTTCTAAAAAGAGGCAGGTATTACCAAAAAGTGATAAAATGGAAAAAGCGAGGTGGAAAAATTAATAACAAGTAAGGGGGGAGTAATATGAAAGCAACAGGAGTTATTCGAAAAGTAGACGAATTAGGACGAATTGTTATTCCTAAAGAATTACGTGATGTATTGGGAATACAAATCAAATCACCACTTGAAATTTTCGTAGAAGAAGACAAAGTCATTTTACAAAAATATCAACCTTACAATGCTTGTCAAATAACAGGTGATGTTTCAAATCAAAACATATCATTAGCAAATGGAAACATTACTGTTAGTATAGATGGAGCGAAATATTTAATAAAAGAAATAGAGAAGTTTTTAAACAAGAGTGAGATTTAGTCTTAATTTATATTATTTTAAAAATTTCATATCATTCTTTAAAAATTATAAAAGGACCAATTTAATGGTCCTTTTATTTTAGTTATTGGTTGTACCAATCGGATTTTGGTGTCTAAAAATTACGAGATAAATAATAGAGTAGTATAAAATTCGTAAGCCTTATTGAGAAACATTTTTAAGGAAGGAAAATGAAACGCATAAAACGAATGTTACATTTAAGCATTTTCAAAAGTGGTCTGAAATGAAAATAATATATTTTCAGGAGGGATTACGATGAACAGTAGTACAGCGAATAAACAAAAAGGTATACAATTGATTCCTTTTACAGTAGATAAGGTAGTTGAACAAGTAAATGAAATTCCACCAGGTGTACAACTCATTCATGCTCCACAAGTATGGGAGAAGAGTGCAAAAGGAAAAGATATTGTAGTTGCCGTATTAGATACAGGGTGTGATATGAATCATATAGATTTAAAGGATCGTATTATCGGTGGAAGAAATTTCACGAAAGATTATAAAGGGGATCCAAATATATATCTTGATAATAACGGACACGGTACTCATGTAGCTGGGACAATTGCAGCGACTGAAAATGGTGTCGGTGTTTTAGGAGTCGCACCACTCGCTAAAATGTTAGTGTTAAAGGTTTTAGCAGGAGATGGTTCTGGAAGTTATGAGCAAATTATTGAGGCGATTCATTATGCTGTAAATTGGAGAGGGCCTAATAAAGAAAGAGTTAGAGTTATTTCAATGTCACTTGGTGGCCCGCAAGACGTCCCAGAATTACATGAAGCAATTCAAAATGCGGTAAAGCAAGATGTTCTTGTTGTATGTGCTGCGGGTAATAATGGAGATTGTAATGATAATACGGAGGAACTAGATTTCCCAGGTGCCTATTCCGAAGTAATCGAAGTCGGCGCTGTCAATTTAGAGCGGAAAATCGCATGTTTTAGTAATTCAAATCAAGAAATTGATTTAGTGGCGCCAGGCGATGAAATATTATCTACGTATCCTGAGGGGAAATATGCGGTATTAAGTGGAACTTCTATGGCGACACCGCATGTCGCTGGAGCGTTAGCATTGCTCATAAAGCAGTGTGAAAGGGAATATGGTAGAAAATTATCAGAGCCAGAAATATATGCACAACTTATTAAAAGAACTGTACCTTTAGGATATGAACGTACCTCTGAAGGGAATGGATTAATAGATTTATTAAAAGAATAGAATAACTAAAAAAACATCTCATATTCATATGAGATGTTTTTTTAGTAGGGTTCCCTCGCATGTAACGGGGAATCTAGTATATAATTCTTTTTCACGAAATGTATATTAGGCTGGTGGTTATCCCGTACGTCTGTTCATAAAATTATAAAAGGTACATAGAAATGACATCGTAACAACATAAACCGCTATAAGGTTAGAGGAGGTATATACTGATGATATATCAAGCTATCCAACAGTTAATTGATCTTGCTATTAAAATTCAATTGATTGAACAAGAAGATGCCATATATACAAGGAATAAAATCCTTTCCTTACTTCGTTTAGATGACTTTGTAGTGGAAGCATCAGCTCCTGCGTCCGCAAAGAAAGCAATTTCGGAGTTATTGGAAGAGTTAATAGAATATGCTTGTATGCAAAAAGTCATTGAGGAAGTACTGGATGAGAAGGAGATTTTAGCAAGTGCAATTATGGATGTTTTTATGTCCAAACCGTCCGTTATCAATACTCTATTTTATGAAAAATACGAACAAGATCCGAAGGTTGCGACAAATTACTTCTATGAATTAAGTAAAAACAGCAACTATATCCAAATGAAGCAAATTGCCAAAAATATAAATTATAAAGTCAATACGGAATATGGTGCCATTGATATAACGATTAACTTATCAAAACCGGAAAAAGATCCTAAACAAATTGCTAGAGAAAAAGTATTGGAAAGTACAAATTATCCAAAATGTTTACTCTGTATTGAGAATGAAGGATATAGGGGCAAAATTGGACATCCTGCACGCTCGAATCACCGTATGATCCGTATAAACCTTACAGAAGAAAGCTGGTTTCTACAGTATTCTCCGTATATATACTTCAATGAACACTGTATTGTCTTGTTCTCAGAACACCGAGATATGAAAATTGATCGTCAAACATTTTTACATTTGTTACAATTTGTAGAAAAATTCCCACATTATTTCCTTGGTTCCAATGCAGATTTGCCAATTGTAGGAGGATCTATTTTAACACATGACCACTATCAAGGTGGAAACTATGAATTTGCTATGGCAAATGCATCGAACGACCTAATTTTTAAACTAACCAACTTTCCAGAAATCCAATGTTCTATTATTAAATGGCCTATGTCAGTTATTCGCTTAAGAAGTAACGACATAGAAAAAATAGTAAATGCAGGGGAGTACATATTAGAGAGGTGGAAAGGATATAGTGATCCTTCCGTTGGTATATTCGCATTTACAAATGAAAATCCGCATAACACAATTACGCCAATTGCTCGCCGACGGAATGGTATGTACGAATTGGACCTTGTTTTGCGAAACAATCGTACAAGTGAAGAACACCCCCTCGGTATTTTCCACCCTCATGCGGAAATACAACATATCAAAAAGGAAAATATCGGTCTGATTGAAGTAATGGGATTAGCTGTGCTTCCTGCTCGTTTAAAAATAGAAATTAAGGAAGTAGAAAAATTCTTACTAAATATTCCAAGCAATATTCCATCGCCTCATATACGATGGGCAGAACAATTAAAAAACAAATATGACAATCGGATAAATGAACAAAATGTACAGGAGATTATCAGAGAAGAATTGGGACGGAAATTTATACAGGCGCTTGAAGATGCTGGTGTTTTTAAACGAGATGAAGAAGGGATATCGGCGTTCAAACGTTTTATTCAGACTTTAATTTAGGAATGGGCTTGGTAGTTATGGTGAAGAACAAAATGCCCACTGATTAAAGATTTGAAGTATTAAAAGAATATAAAAAACTAAAAAACATCCCATATGAATATGAGATGTTTTTTAGTATGGTTTTGTCGCATGTGTTACGACGTTTAATAAACCTGGAAATCTAGCATTTAAGTCATCTTCACGAATTGAAATGAAACGTTGAGTTCCTTCAAGGCGTGTATACATAACACCGGATTCACGTAAAACTTTGAAATGGTGAGATAAAGTTGATTTCGCAATTGGAATGTTTAATGAACCACAAGATTGTTCATTTTTTTCTAGTAGCGTAGTTACAATTTGTAAACGAATTTGATCGCTAAGTGCATATAAGACAGAAGAGAATTGAATTTCTTCTCGATTTGGATGATAGAGAGTACGCATTTTTTCACCTGCTTGTATAAGTTAATATATTTGCACTATAACATATAAAGTGTTATATTTCTATTGTTCGAATATATTCGAACAATAGAAATATAGGGGGAGAAAAAATGAAGTATACAAAATTGCAAAAGGCAGGACTAAATATTTCAAAGTTGGGGTTAGGAACAAACGCTGTTGGGGGACATAATTTATATGCTGATGTGAATGAGGAAGAAGGAAAACGATTAATAGAAGAAGCTATCCAGCAAGGGATTACCTTTTTTGATACAGCAGATTCATACGGTTTCGGTAGATCAGAAGAATTAGTAGGAGAAGTATTAAAAGGAAAACGCCACGAAGTTGTACTTGCTACAAAAGGTGGAATACAGCCGCTATTAAATGGAGAGGTTTATATTAATAATGAACCAAGCTATTTAAGAAATGCTGTAGAAAATAGTTTAAGAAGATTACAAACTGATTATATTGATTTATATTATTTGCATTTTACAAATTCTGAAACAAGTTACATAGATTCAATTGGAGAGCTTACTCGCCTAAAAGAAGAAGGGAAAATTCGTTCAATTGGCATATCTAACGTAAACGTAGAACAATTAAAAGAAGCGAACCAACATGGTCATATAGATGTTGTACAATCACCGTATAATATGTTAAATCGTACTGCTGAGGCAGAACTTTTGCCATATTGTATAGAATCAGGTATTTCATTTATTCCTTATGGGCCTCTTGCTTTTGGGATACTAGGTGGTAAATATACAGAATATTTTAAATTAAACGAAGGGGATTGGCGTCAAAGTGTAAATCTATTTGAAGAGAATACATATAAGAATAACTTTAAGAAAGTTGAAAAGTTAAAAGGCTTAGCTAAAGAAAAGGATCTCGAAGTATCGCATTTAGCTTTAGCGTGGTTATTAAACAAAAAAGGAATTGATACTGTTATTCCTGGTGGGAAACGAGCGGAGCAAATAAAAGAAAGTGTAAGAGCGGTGGAAGTTTTATTGAATGAAAAGGTTATAAAAGAGATTGAATCTATTTTAGAAGATTAGTTGAAAGGAGGGATAGTTCCCTCTTTTTATATAAAAGGAGAAGATTTAAATGAAAAGAGTACTAGCTGTATTCTTTACAATCATGTTTATGATCGGTACAGATACTTTCTTAATTTCACCACTTTTACCGACTTTACAACAGGTGTATCACATTTCAACTGAGTTGTCAGGGTGGATGGTGAGTTCATATGCTTTAGGATACGCTGGATTTGCGCTTATCGCTGGTCCTATATCAGATGGCTTAAACAGAAAAAAAGTGATGGTAATAGGAATGAGTTTTTTTGCGATAAGTACGTTTTTATGTGGAATTGCACCGAGTTTTCTATGGATGCTAACATTTAGATTCTTAGCAGGTGTAAGTGCAGCCTTTGTATCTCCACAAGTGTGGGCATCTATTCCGCTCCTAATAGAGAAGAAGCAAATTGTAAAAGCAATTGGAATTGCAACAGCAGGGTTATCAATCGCCCAAATTTTAGGACTGCCAATTGGAGCATATTTAGCAACGACACATTATACAACACCATTCTTCGTCATTGGTATATTATCAGCACTACTTGTCGTCCTTATTTATGTAGTATTACCAGAAATACAACCGGTTCACATAGGTGGAAATAAAACAAACATTTTAAAACGCTATAAACAATTACTTACAGATTCAAAGGCTTCATTATCTTATTTTGCATATTTTGTTTTTCAAACGGGTAATTTTGCTGCATTTTCATTCTTTGGTGTGTGGCTTTCCATTCAATTTGGCTTACAAGTTCATGAAGTAGGTACAGCTATGCTCGTATTAGGATTAGGAAATTTAACTGGGAATATTTTTGGTCCTAGAATCGTAAATAAAATTGGTTATAACCGTTCTTTCTATGGCGGCATTATATTTACAGCAGTGCTATATGTATTACTTCCTCATATAAAGAACATTATATTTGTGGAGTTATTATTTTTTGTTTTATTTTTTGTGACAGGAATTTTGTTTGTATTGATGATGAGGTACTTACAAAACATGTCTATTGTAGCAAGAGGAACAGGAGCAGCTCTTGCTAATGCTTCGATGTATATTGGTCAAATGATAGGAGCGGCAATAGCAGGACTGCTATTTGCAGCATCTCAAAATTTTATATTTATAGGTAGTTTTACTGCTTTCCTATATGTAGTCGCTTTATTATTGTTTAGAAAAAGTGAAAAACTTACTGGAAATCGTGAAACAGGAATTGCTTCATAAAATCTGTACAAATAAAAAATAGCTGTATTTCTTCGGTTGAGATGACATCAAATAAAACGAGTACAAGAAGTGCGGTTAGTGTAGTAATGAAAATATCAGTTGAAAACCAAATATGAAATATATTAAACCAATATTAGAAGAGTAATAATACACGAAGTAGTTTTTAAGTGCAGAAGTTACAGAAAGTAGAGAAATAGTGTATAGGCATTGTAACAAAGTTATGGAGAATCCAAAAATAAAAATCCCTACAGAAATAGGGATTTATATATCGGCATATAGTTCCTTGGAAAAGGATGTATTTAGTATAACATATAGGACTACTTATATTTGTGAAGTAGATGTGAAAGTAATGTGAAAAATGCTGAAAGAAAAACACTATTTAAATAGAGGATAATGTAGATAAGAGTATGGATTTTACATGGATATTATATTGTATTTTTACTTATATGTTAAATGTTATATATTTTTAAATTATTGGGGATAAAAGGGAGAGATTTAAATGCAATGGTATTTGAACGCTCTAAAGAATTATGGGAATTTTAGTGGTAGAGCTACGCGAAAAGAGTACTGGATTTTTAGTTTATCCAATATCGTAATTTTTTGGCTACTTTTGTTTTTATCATCATTTTCAGAGGTTTTGGTTGCTATTATTGCATTGCTATTTATGTTAGCAATGATCATACCAAGCTTTTCGGTTGGAGCACGTCGGTTACATGATATTGGGAAAACAGGATGGTGGCAACTATTAAATTTTGTACCATTTGGTAGCGTTGTTTTACTTGTATTTTTCATCATTGAAAGTGAAGAAAATGACAATCAATACGGACCAAATCCGCATACAAAGTTAAAAGAAGCGATTTAATAAACTAATTTCGTTTATAGCATTACTAGTTCAACAAATTTTGCTTAATTTATCTATTCTTAAAATGGTTTACATGAGGTTATATTGTGGGTCGATCTAAGCCAATATGACTTTTGGAGCAGTAAAAAGGGGAAGAATAAAGGCAGAGTGAAAGTAACATGGTAAGAAAAAAATTCTAAATAAAAAGCACTGTTTTAGCTAATGTAACTAAAACAGTGCTTTTCTTTTTGATTGAACAGTTGCTGCATTTTCATCATGTATGCCTGCATCTTTAATGATTCGTTGTTTTGCTTTGTTTAATAGATGGTTTACTGCTTCACCAAAATAGTTAGCTTCGCTTTTTGTGCGGGCTTCTCGTAAACATTTATAGTTTTCTAGCAGTTCCTCTTTTTCAGTGTTTGTTAAGAAATCTTCTATTTTCTTTTTTGTCATACGAAACACCCTTTCTTCTGACAAACGACGCAATAGAAAATATTTATTGTTTATTATAGCAATAATTTTTAAAGAAAGTATAGACTAACGTCGTAATAATTTGTCAATTTCTTGAATCTTCTCATCAGCTTTCCCAATTTGTGTATTTTTAGCCTGCTCACCACCAAGCGCTTGGTGTAGTAAGAAAGTCTGACCGGAAATAGCAGTCACAATGGACACTTTAATAATTTCTTTTATTAAGGTGACATCGAATAAAACGAGCCCAAGAAGTGCAGCTAGACTACCAGTGAAAATATCAGTCAAAAATCCAAAGTGGAAAAAAGTTTTCAAACGGCGTGGAAGCAATAACTTGCCTTGGTTATTGATTAGATGGGAAACGAAACCGGTAATGCCACCAACGAGAACAGCAGTTAGCCATTGATACATTTCCATCGAATCCACTCCTTTTAGTGAATAAGATTCGATTATTTTATATTGATTCCTTTTAATATTTCATAGAAGCATATTGAGAAAGTTTGTTTGGTTTTTTTCTATATTCAATTTAATTATAACAGAAAAATCTGATGTATATGAGTCTATTATATGAAGCGGTTATTCCTTAATATGAATGTAGAAAGGGGTGCGTGATATGAATATAGATTACCGTATAAGAAGTGTGGCTGGTTATACCAAAAATATAGGGGAATTAGTAAGCATGCTGGAACATACGAGGGCTGTAACATTGCTGGAAATAAAAGATCTATCAGTTGAGCAATTAGATTTAATTATACCGAGTAGAGGGAATTCCATTGGAGCGTTACTAAAGCATATAGCAGCTATAGAAAAAGCTCATCAACTTATTTCATTTCAAGAGCGTGACTTTACTAAAGAAGAATTAGAAATATGGGAAGACGCACTGTATTTAGGGGAAGTGGGGAAAACAATCCGTGGTCATGAAATAAAGTATTATGTACAACTTCTAAAAAGTGTTCGAGAAGAATCACTGAAGTATTTGAGTGAACAAGATGATGAATGGCTTATGTCAGAAAGAAAGTGGCCTAACGGTGTAGCGTATAACCAGCATTATCTGTGGTTTCATGTGCTAGAAGATGAGATTAATCACCGTGGACAAATTAGAATGATGAAAAATAAATTATTTGAAAATTACGTTAAATAAGGTAGCTTTTTAAATAAATATTCCATATAATGAGAGTAATTAAAATGAGAACGGGGTGATGTATTATGGCGAACATAACTTATATGAATAATAAACCAAATACAAAGGTGGATGGAAAGGGCGAGACTATATAAGGGAGCGCACGATCCTTCCACTTAGCTTACACTAGGGAGGATATCAATTTGAATCAAAATATTTTAGAATCGTTCGGCTGGGATTCTTTTTTTGAGGAACAAGCTGTAGAGAACTTTGAAGTAGGGCGTATTTTACTTGAGCATAAGCATATATATCGAATTATTTGTAATGATGGTGAATATATGGCAGAGCTGTCTGGTAAGTTTCGGCATGAAGCAGTAACGAAGGGTGATTATCCAGCAGTTGGTGATTGGGTTTATATAAAGAAAATAGAGAATGAAAAGAAGGCAATTATTCATCGTATTTTTCCTAGAAGAAGCTCTTTTTCTAGGCAAGAGGCTGGTACTCGAACGGAAGAACAAGTAATAGCAGCAAATGTAGATTATCTATTTTTAGTGAATGCACTTAACCATGATTTTAACGTAAGAAGAATGGAGCGCTATTTACTATTAGCGTATGAAAGTGGTGCGATGCCTGTTATTGTTTTAACAAAGAGTAGCTTATGTGAAGACGTGGAAAAGAAAATCGTTGAAACAGAAGCTGTGGCAATTGGTGTTCCGATCTTCGTTGTTGATAGTTTAGAACATACTGGTATTGAATCGTTGCAGCAATTTGTTTCTTCAGGAAAAACAATTGCTCTAGTCGGATCATCGGGGGTTGGAAAATCCACTTTGTTAAATGCACTAATAGGAATTGAAGTAGCAAAAACGGGTGATATTCGTGAGGAAGATAGTAAAGGAAGACATACGACAACTCATCGTGAATTGTTCCGATTACCGAGTGGTAGTTTAGTTATTGATACTCCTGGTATGAGGGAGCTACAGCTTTGGGAAGGAAGCGATGCAATTCAAACAACCTTTTCTGATATTGAAGAACTTGCAAAAACGTGCCGTTTTAGGGACTGTAAGCATGAAAATGAGCCAGGGTGCGCAGTGCATAGTGCAATTGATAACGGAATTATTACGATAAATCGTTTGCAAAGCTATAAAAAATTACAAAGAGAACTAGCGTATTTTATGAGAAAACAAGATGCTATTCTTGCAAGGGCAGAGCGTGATAAATGGAAAAAGATTTCTAAACAGCACAAAAAAATGTGAAAAGCCAAAGGGTGGTTCCCTTTGGCTTTTTGCATTTGTAAATTTTATAATAATATTATTCATATATATAGACAAAGAGAATTTAATTGTTTAAACTTTACAAAGTATTCATCATAATAGGTTATGAAAATAATAATTAGGGATTGGGAAATATTTATAATTCGTTAGATTTAACTTTTAAAATTGAAAAGCAGGAGGTTTGTAATGGGTAGACTATTAAATTTGTTTCGTGATATGAAAGTAGCAAAAAAACTACTGATTTCATTTTTCGTCATTTTAATTGCGGCTGTCTCTATTATCGGGGGCATGTCTTATCAAACAGCTAAGAAGAATTTTGAATCACAAATTACGAGCAGTGCTCACGACAATATAAAAATATTAGATAATTTAATCAATCAAATGATTGAGGCGAAATTTAATGATGTGAATAATTTTGCACGGGTGATTCAAGGTAATATGTATCAAGGTGATAATCAAGATGAAGTAAGAAAAATGCTATCTCAATATATCAATTTGAATAAAGATGTTGAACAAGTATATGTTGCTGGGAATGATAAGAAATTTGTGCAGGAACCAAATATACAAATGGCAGCAGACTATGATCCAACAGAACGTTCTTGGTATAAAGATGCAGTGGCAAAACAAGGTGGTATTGTCATTACTGAGCCGTATAAGGCGAAAGGAAATGGACATATTGTCGTAACGATTGCAAAACAAGCAGAAGATAAAAACGGTGTTGTAGCGATAGATTTAAGTTTAGATAATTTATTAAAAACAACAAAGTTAATCAATATCGGTAAAAAAGGATATGCTTTCATTTTAGATGGAAAACAAAAAATAATTGCACATCCTCAAGAAAAATCAGGAGAAAAAGCAGCTGATTCTTGGGCGAAGAAAATTTATGAAGATAATCATGGCGCTTTTTCATATACGTATGACGGTAGCGAAAAACAAATGGTATTTGCTACAAATGTAAAAACAGGTTGGAAAATCGGCGGGACGATGTACTCAAATGAAGTAATTGAAGCTGCGCAGCCTGTATTTTATAATATGTTAATTGTTATGTTTATTTCATTAGTTATAGGCGGGGCACTTATTTATTTTGTGACACTTTCTATAACGAAGCCCTTAAAAAGATTAGTTGCCACTTCTAAAGAAATAAGTGAGGGAGATTTAACGCAAACAATTGATATTCATTCTAATGATGAAATCGGCCAACTTGCAAAAGGATTTAATGAGATGACTGATGCATTGCGGACGTTAATTGGAAGAATTAATACTTCGGCTGGACATGTTGCAGCAGCATCAGAAGAGCTAACGGCAAGTGTAAGACAAGCGAGTGAAGCGACTGAGCAAATTACAATGGCAATGGATGAAATATCGAGCGGGGCAACAACGCAAACGACAAGTGTAGAAAATGGTGCAATGTTACTATTTGATGTGACAGAAGGAATTCAGCATGTAGCAAATAGTTCATCATCAATTAGTACCGCTTCTGCTCATACTCGTGAAAAAGCAGAAGATGGCGGAAAACTAGTCGGAAAAACTGTAAATCAAATGCAATCTATTGCAGAATCTGTTTCACAATCAGATGAAGTTATACAGTTACTAAATAATAAATCAAAACAAATTGGTGACATACTAGAAGTAATTCAAAATATTGCAGATCAAACAAATCTTTTAGCTTTGAATGCAGCAATTGAAGCTGCAAGAGCGGGAGAGCACGGAAGAGGGTTTGCAATTGTTGCAGATGAAGTACGTAAATTGGCGGAGAAGTCTAGCGTATCTTCTAGTGAAATTAGTAAATTAATATGTGAAATACAAGATGACATGAGTAAGACGGTAAAATCTATGGGGCATGTAAATGAAGAAGTTCAATCTGGACTTGTTATTGCGAATGAAACGAAGCAAAACTTTACTGAGATTTTACAATCTACAAATGAAATTGCAGATCAAATTAAAACAATGGTTGAAACGGCTAATGGGATGTCGAAAGGTGCAAATGAAGTGTCTATTTCAGTAGGTCAAATTGCAATGACAGCACAGAATAATGCGACGAGTACCCAAAACGTTGCAGCATCAGCAGAAGAACAACTAGCGTCCATTGAGGAGATTAGTTCTGCGGCGGGTACATTATCTCAAATGGCTGAAGAATTACAAGGGTTAATTGAAAGATTTAAAGTGTAGCAGCGGACAGACTACTCCAAAACAGCAGTATGCGATTTTGGAGTAGTCTGTTTTTATTATGTAACATGAAATGGGATAGAGAGTATGTTTATGATGTTTAAAGGTATATCATGTATAATATTTGTCGAAAAATAGAGGTGTTTGTTAACTTTATGTATAATTATAATCATATAGAATGCAAATAAAGGAGATTATTAATATGGGAGTGTACTGGGGGACCAAAAGACATTCTTGGCTTAGTTATGTCTCATTTTGGTTAAGTATTTCATTTTTTATCGTTTTTCTAATTGAAGTGTTTATATTAAAAACACTTTCGAATAGTTCGGTGCAAATTGTTAAATATTTTTATTTTATACTTGTACCAGTAAACATTTTACTTAGCTTAAAATTACTATTTAAGAAGAATGAAAAGAAAGCATTACCTATTTTTAGCTTTATTGTATCATTATTATTTACAATTTTAATAATAGTATTAGCATTAGCAGCTACTGGGAAATTCTTTTAAGGAGAGTGATATAAGTCACTCTTCTTTTTTGTTGTGAGCAAATAATGAATGGTGCAGGTTTAAAATATAAGGGGGGGAAGTAATAAAGTAAGCCATATAATAATGAAGACTAAATAAAGTGTTTTATATAGACTTATGAAGCAAATGAATACGGTAAGAACGGTGATATATGGTACAATACATATGGATAGTGATAGAGATAAAGGGTATATAAAATACTCATCGTTTTTTAGTAAGAGAGGGGTTATCTTATGCTATATGAGGATTTGATGACATTATTTCAAGCGGCTCCGAAAGAAGAAGGTAGAGGCGGCTGGAAATATATAATCCAGGAACGAAATGATAAATATGAAATTGTTGATGAAATGTTGAAAAATCAAATGAGTGTTGAATTGTATTTTAATGAATATGATGAGGTGAAAATCATTTTATATAAAGATGGAATGCCTATTTCGACGATGCAAAGAATTGCGATTTCAAAAGTTGAATTAGACGAAGAGGAAGAAGGGATTCAATTCGTTTTAGAACGTATGCCTAGTCGGATGATTCGGTTGCAATTAAAGCCGTATTTAGCAATCGAAATGGGACCGTACTGGGAAGTATGTGCTGATTGTGAATAAATATAAAAGAAGCATCCAATAACATGGATGCTTCTTTTATGTTTTTTGCAGTTGTTTAAAAGCAATAATCGGAAGTAAAATGATGCTTACCCACCCGATTATAGGATATAGAATGTGGAGTAATTCACTGTAGCCAACGTAACTAAAGCAATAGCTTATTAGTAAAATGAAGAAAATAATATTGTTACTTTTCCAACCGGTGATGGATTGCATTTGTTTTGTCATGCCGAACACATTGCCAACTAAAGTTGTGAACACTTCACCAAAAATGATAAGAACAAAGAAAAAGTGAAAAGTTGCATTGAATTTTCTGATGACTTCAGCCATTGGGATATTATATTGATAAAATTGATCGACTGATAAGATTGCTAAATGGCTGCATAATAAAATTAAAGAAAGTCCTGCACCACCTAAAATACCACCCCATAAAATGGCCTTTCGATCTTTTACTTCACTGGCTAACGGGACGAGAACGCTTTGGGCGAGAGAAAGATTTAAGGCGACATATGTAATAGGACTAGTTATCCACTTCATATTCCAACTTTCTGCAGGAATAGTGTTACTAATAGGTGTTGTACCGTGAATAAAAGTTGTAATAGCAAGTCCGATAATAAAAATCATCATAATAGGTACGACAAGTGTATTTACTTCAAAAACACCTTGTAATCCGCGACTACTTATAATTAGACAGGCGATCACTGTAATGAAAATACCGAGTTGTCTTGGTAAATGAAGTTGCTCTTCAAATACTGCACCAGCTCCTGATAACATAACGCTCGTTACACCAAATAATACGAGTAATAATAGTGTATTTACAACGTTACCAAATACATCCCCAAATAAATATTTGTTAAATTCCTGCGCTGAAAATGCACCGATTTGTGATGAAAGTAACATCATCTTTGTGCCAAGCCAAATAAAAAAAAATCCACTTACACATATACCAATTGTTCCATAAAATCCGTTCACTGTAAAAAATTCAACAATTTCTCGTCCAGTAGCAAATCCAGCTCCAACGACTGTTCCAATATAAGTAGCAGCGACTTTCTTTGCTACTTGCCATTGTTGATTGTCCATGTTATCCCTCTTTCTACTACGATGAGCTTGATTTACTATTATGCATATGTAGGAGCTTGGACAATTAGACGTATGAAGTGTTTGAAAACATACATGAATTAATAGATATTAGGGAAGTATTAAAGGTGTTAAAACTTTGTTACATATGAGCTAATAGTTCAAAAGGATAGGGAATGTATGGTAAAATGTAATTGGGTTATTAAAAGATAATCATTACAAAATGATAAGAGGAGTGGATTGTATGAGTACGAAAGCAAATGTTGTTGAAGTATTAAACAAGCAGGTAGCAAACTGGAATGTGTTATATGTGAAATTACATAATTATCACTGGTATGTGACAGGACCACACTTCTTTACATTACATGAGAAATTTGAAGAGTTTTACAATGAAGCTGGAACGTATATTGATGAATTAGCAGAACGTATTTTAGCATTGGAAGGTAAACCGCTAGCGACAATGAAAGAATATCTTGCTACTTCCAGTGTCAGCGAAGGGACAAGCAAGGAATCTGCAGAGGAAATGGTGCAAACATTAGTGAATGATTACTCTGCACTTATTCAAGAATTAAAAGAAGGTATGGAAGTTGCTGGTGAAGCTGGAGATGAAACATCAGCTGATATGTTATTAGCAATTCATACAACATTAGAACAACATGTATGGATGCTAAGTGCGTTCTTAAAATAAATATAAGTATACAAAGAAAAAAGTCATTGAAAAATCTTTTCAATGACTTTTTTGTGATTTTTCAGTTTTCTTTTATGCTATAATATAGTAAAAAGGAGGCGATGCGATGTTTCGCTTTTTCAAAACTGGAAAAGAAGAGCGTGAAATTACGAAAGATGAATTAGAGCAAGCAATGGCTAAGTTTCTAGAAACGAATGCTAATATCGTTTATACAGTATTAGTAAATGATAATTATACAGTAAATTATGATTTGTTAAAGCCGTATTTACCTGCATTTCCAACAAATCTTTTTCTGATTACGAAGGAAACGCTTGAGGTATTTGAACATACAGAAGAAAACTTAAACCTAGTGAAAGAAATTGATATCGTACAAAAAGCAGTAGATCAATATGTAACAGAAAAAGAAATGTTTCCAATTGTTGAAGGTAGTGAAGATCGCCTTATATGCGGGGTGAAATTAGGGCCGTATTTAAATCGTATATTAAAAAGAAACTTATATATTTCAGAAAAGCATTATTTAGTTTCAAGTAAACCAGATAGAAAAAAACAAAAGAGTGGGTAGATGTATGGAAAACAACAATACATATATTGTTGTCTTTTTTTGCTTGAGAATATATTGATTTTTCAGTTTATTAAACTTTATAATAAACTTATTGGACAAATAGGAGTAATGATTAAGTATCATTCCAAGAATAAAGTATTGTTAGCGTGGGTTATATACATTGATTACAGAATGGTATAAAGATTTGAGAAATAAATATTATAAAAGGTTACGGGGGAATTGAGTATGAAAAATAATATGACTTATATTCAATTATTAAATGAAACGTTACATTGTTATGCAAAGAAAGGAAGTTTGGAAGCGTACACTTATATAATGGAGCATGCTAAAGGTATAGTGGGGAATGAGGCGCAAATATATAATTTTAAATATGCATTAGCGAGTGCAGCAGGACTTGAAGAAGAAGCGTTGCATTTAATGAAGGAAGCTATTATAGAAAAGGGTTTTTGGTATGGAAATGAGTATTTAATTTCGGACGACGATTTAAAATCATTACATAAATTTGAAGACTTTCAGAAAATGGTTCAATTATGTAAAGAGAGAGAAGAGTTAGCAAAGAAAACAGAACGAGCAGACGTGAAATATATAGACGGCAAGAGAAAAGACAAACTATTTATTGCAATGCACGGTGATCAAGAAAATATAGGAATAGTAGAACCATATTGGAAATCTGTTTTGACACAAGATTATACGTTAGCTTTACCACAGTCTTCGCAAATTCAGTTTTCAGATGGGTTTGTTTGGGATGATATACATAGAGCAAAAGAAGAATTAAAAGAGCATTACGTTAAGTTTATAGAAAATCATACAGTAGAAAGAGTAATAATTGGTGGTTTTTCTGCTGGTGCAGGAGTAGCTTTGTATACGATTTTACACAAAGATATAGATGTAGATGGTTTTATTTTTATGGCACCGTGGCTTCCAGAGATTGAAGAATGGAATGAGTGGTTGGAAGTGCTACAAGATAAAAATATAAAGGGATATATAGTGTGCGGGGATCAAGATGAAGATTGTTTCGAATGTGCGCAACAATTTGTACAATTATTAAGAGATAAGAATATAGAACATAAGTATAAAGTTGTGCCTAATTTAAACCATGATTATCCTGAGAATTTTGATGAGTTATTAAAAGAGGCTATTGAATATATAGATGACAAAAGTAATAAGTAGTAAGAAAGGGAGATGCATCATAATTGATGTATCTCCCTTTTATTATTATAAATGAAAAGCATTTGCTAGTAAGCGATAAGAATTTAATTTATCTTCAAATCGATGAGTAATTGTGACAATCATAAATTCATCAGTATTGTACGCTTTACTTAAGTTTACGATTTTTTCTTTCACAGAAGATGGATCACCGACAATCATACGTTGACGATTTTCTTTTATACGGAATAAATCATAAGCGCTGTATGAATAATTTTGTGCAGTTTCGATAGAAGGAGTACCAGTTGTTCGCTTCCCTTGCTCTAGTAATAAGATTGATAAATCTAAACTAGAAGCAATTTTTTCCGCCTCTTCAGTTGTTTCCCCGCAAATAACAAAAATAGCGACGATTGATTTTGGTGTATCTCCTAGATAGGAAGGTTGGAATTGTTCTTGATAAGCCTCCATTACCTCGGGTCCACCGTATCCGTTGATGAACTGTGCGAATGCAAAAGAAGCACCTTGTTGTGCGGCAATCCTTGCACTCTCTCCACTAGAACCAAGCATCCACATTTCGGGAGATGTTGGAATCACAGGAGTAGCCTTTAAATTTGCATAATGATGGTTTTCTGGTACTTGATCATGTAAGTACATTGCAACATCTGCAATTTGTTCTGGATATTGATCAAGTGAGACCATTTTTCCTTCTTGAAGTGCGCGAGTCGCAATTGGCATACCGCCAGGTGCTCTACCAACACCGAGGTCGATACGGTTTGGGTAAAGCGCTTCTAAAACGCGGAAGTTCTCAGCGACTTTATATGGACTATAGTGCGGCAACATAACACCACCTGAACCAACTCTCATACGCTCCGTTTTTGCTGCAATGTGAGAAATAAGTATTTCAGGACTTGAACCAGCAAGGCTTACAGAATTGTGATGCTCGGATACCCAAAAGCGTGTATATCCGAGTTTTTCAACTTCTTGTGCAAGCGTAACTGTATGTGAAAAAGCTTGGGCTGCCGTACTACCATCTGAAATAGGGGATTGGTCTAATACACTTAATTTGATCATAGAATATACCTCTCAATCTTAATGTACATCCTATTATATATTTACTTACGAAAAATGCGTAATGAAATGCTCAAAATAAAAAGTGGATAAATTACATATCCACTTTTAACGTGAAAATCCTCGTTCATAATGATTCATTTCGACTACATTTAGAATATATTCGTAGTTATCAATCTCAAGTTTTAGTTGTTCACGTTCTTTTTTAGATAGATGCATATTACTAAGTTTGTTGCATAGCTGTTGTTTCTTTTCTTCTAAATACTTCTTTGTAGCGTGGTAGTCGTAAGTTTGTTTCATTTTCAACCACTCCTTCTTTGCTGTTGCTATATTATACGAGGCGTGAAGAGGTGTGAAAGCTAATTCTTATGTACTTTTAGTGAATATTCCTCTTTCCATGTTGTTATGTTTATGGGGATGTATGAATAAAATGCACTAAACCACTAATGCCCATTTTATGAAGTAAGGGGTGGAATTGTGCAGAAAGATATAATGTATAACACAGAGATGGATGAAACGTTAAGAGTTATAAATAATGGGTTAAAGAAGACGACTCGTTCGAAGCGAATTATAGTAGTAGGGGCCGGTATGGCTGGATTGGTTTCGGCATCTTTATTAAAAGCTGCCGGACATGAAGTGAAAATTTTTGAAGCAAACAACCGGGTAGGTGGCCGCATAGAGACGGTTAGAATGGAAGATACCGGATTATATTTGGATGTAGGGGCAATGAGAATTCCATATTCGCACATATTAACGATGGCGTATATAAGAAAATTTGGGCTGCAGGTAAGCTCTTTTATTAATAGGAATGAGACGGATATTATTTACGTAAATGGCCGGAAAACGACATTAAAACAATATGAAAAAGACCCAAGTATATTAAAGTATCCTGTGGAAATGAATGAAGTCGGGAAAACGTCTGAGGAGCTCTTATTGTTAGCGGTACAGCCAATTATAAATTTTATAAAAAAGAACCCAGAAAAAAATTGGGATGTTGTAGTAAAGGATTTTGGAAGGTACTCTACAGGACAATTTTTAAAGTATCATCCTTATCAATATAATACGTACTTTTCGCCAGTAGCGATTGAAATGATTGGTGTTCTTTTAGACTTAGAAGGTTTTTTGGAAAGGTCGTTTGTTGAAACGTTGCGCTTTTTATATATTATGCAAGAGGAGAGTGGATTTTGTGAAATAGTAGGCGGGAATGATAGATTACCAAAGTCCTTTTTACCACAATTAGAAGAAAATATTATTTATAACCAAAAATTAATGAAACTGCATCAACACGATAATGGGGTGACGGCTTTCTATCGGAACGAAGAAACGTTTGAATATAGTAGCATAACTGGTGATTTGGTTATTGTTACGATTCCGTTTTCGACAATGCGTTTTGTGGAAGTAGATCCATTTGATTCTATATCTCATGAAAAATGGAAAGCAATTCGTGAATTGCATTATATGCCTGCGACAAAAATAGGAATTCAATTTAAAAGTAGATTTTGGGAAGAACAAGGACAATTAGGTGGCAGAATTATAACGGATTTGCCAATTCGTTACGCCTATTATCCAAGCTATGGAATTGGAGAGAAGGGACCAGCTATGATGCTAGGAAGCTATACATGGTCATATGATGCGTTGTTATGGGATGGATTATCAAAGGGGGATCGTATTTATTACACATTACAAAACTTAGCAACGATATTAGGTGGTCAAGTATATGATGAATTCTTGTCTGGAATATCAAAAAGTTGGACATTGGATCCATATGCACTTGGAGGGTTTGCGCTATTTCAGGCAGGTCAAGAATCTGAGTTGCAACCAGTGATTGTCAAACCAGAGGGAAGAATATTCTTCGCTGGAGACCATACGACGTTATATCACGGTTGGATTCAAGGGGCAATTGAATCTGGGGTTCGTGTAGCAGTAGAGGTGAACGAGTAAAATGTGTAAAATTCAGAAATTTCTTTACTGTATAGTTTGAGATGGATATTATTATATATAAAAGAACTATAGGGAGTGTTTACAGTGAATCCATTATTATTCGATTTTCCTTCTGAATTTTATACTGAAAGGCTATGTATTCGAATGCCGAAACCGGGTGACGGTAAAGTTGTATACGATGCAATTCAAGCTTCTATGGAAGAATTAAAACCATGGATGGTTTTTGCTCAAAAGGAGCAAACAGAGGAAGAAGTAGAAGAAAGCATTAGAAAATCACATATCCAATTTTTGCAGCGTGAGGATTTAAGATTACTAGTTTTTTCGAAAGAAACAGGTGAATTTATTGCATCTGCTGGATTACATCGTATTAATTGGGATATACCTCAATTTGAAATCGGGTATTGGATTGATTCAAGGTTTAGTGGAAAGGGCTATATGGTAGAGGCTGCGAAAGGTATAACGGATTACGCGTTTTCTGAACTGAAAGCAAACCGAGTAGAAATTCGTTGTGATTCTCTAAATAAGAAGAGTAGAGCCATACCAGAGAAATTAGGATTTAAGTTAGAAGGCATTTTAGAAAGTGCGAGTGTTGCGGTCGATGGAAATGGATTAAGGGATATGTGTGTATTTGCAATGACGAGAAATACATATGAAAAAGAAGAGTTGTAAGAAAACAGCTCTTCTTTTTTTATATTATGGCACAGGATGCCCGTTAGAGCTTTCGAAAATTGTAAACCATTGTTGACGATCTAAGTTAACTTTTGTAGCAATAGCGGCTGTTTTTACACGATCTAATTTACCAGAGCCAACGATTGGCATCATATTAGCTGGATGAGCGAGTAACCATGCGTACATAACAGTATCGATGCTATTAACACCTAGCTCAGTAGCAACTTTTTGAACATTTTCACGTACACGTACAGCGCGTTCTGATTGACCAGTAAAAATTTCACCACCTGCAAGTGGTGACCAAATCATTGGGTTGATTCGTTTCTCCTGACATAAATCAATTGTCCCTTTTTCAAAATGCTCAAGCTGCAGTGCAGATACTTCAATTTGATTCGTAATAAGCGGGAAATCTAAGTACGAACTAAGCATATTAAATTGAGAAGGTAAAAAGTTAGATACACCGAAGTGACGAACTTTTCCTTCTTGCTTTAAGCGTGAGAATGCTTCCGCTACTTCATTTGGATCCATATAAGGATCAGGACGATGAATGAGCAGTACATCAATATAATCCGTATGTAAATTTTTAAGTGATGCTTCTGCACTTTGAATAATATGTTCTGCACTAGTGTTGTAGTGAGCAACATACCGCTCTGGAAATTTTGGTGATGGGGGAGCGATTCCACATTTTGTGATGATTTGCATGTTTTCACGTAAGGAAGGCTTTAGTTGTAATGCCTCTCCGAACAGCCCTTCACACGTATAACCGCCGTAAATATCAGCGTGATCGAAAGTAGTAATCCCCATATCCATGCATTCTTCAATAAAAGAAAGTAATTCTTGTTTCGTTATATTCCATTCTGCTAAGCGCCAAAAACCTTGAATAATGCGAGAAAATTCTAGCGTTTCGGCCATTTGAACTCGTTCCATTATAAGTACCCCCTTGATGAATGGTTATTTTTTTGAAAAGGCTTTCTTACTACATATTATTATATAGTTAGAGGGGCGTACAAACAATAAATATGTTTTGCTACAAAAACGATTTTCTCTATATGCTATAATGTAGAAACATATAGCTATAAGGAGATGTAGGAAATGATTCCAGTAACAATATTAACTGGTTTTCTTGGATCAGGGAAAACGACATTATTAAATCGTATTTTATCAGAGAATCACGGCCAAAAATTAGCAGTGATCGTAAATGAAATCGGGCAAATTGGTATTGATAATCAGTTGATTATGAATGTTGAAGAAGAAATTATGGAAATGACAAACGGTTGTTTATGCTGTACTGTACGTGAGGATTTACTCGTTGCTTTAAAACAATTACTGGACGTAAAAGCAGAAGGTAAAATGGATTTTGATGGATTAGTAATTGAAACGACTGGTCTTGCAAATCCGGGTCCGATTATTCAAACATTCTTTTTAGATCCAGTCATTCAATCTGCATACCAAATTAACGGTGTTGTAACAGTAGTAGATAGTTATCATATACATAAACATTTTGAAAAAGGGCTAGAAGCAAAGGAACAAATTGCATTTGCTGATGTCGTTTTAGTAAATAAATTAGATTTAGTGAATGAAAGTGAAAAGGAAAATCTATTGCAGGAACTGCAAGGTATTAACCCAACTGCAAAGTTAATCGAGGCCACTAACTGTGATGTAGATATTCCATCATTACTACAAATTCAAACGTTTAAAACGAAAGATACGTTACAAATTTATCCTCATACAGAACATAACCATCTAGAAGGGGTAAGATCGTTTGTATTACGTGAAGAGCGCCCGTTAGATTTACAAAAACTAAATGAGTGGATGTCAGCTGTCGTTCAAGAGCTAGGGGAGTATTTATATCGTTATAAAGGGATTTTGTCTATCGATGGAGTAGATAAACGTATCGTTTTCCAAGGTGTGCATACATTGTTTGCTGCATCATACGATAGAGTGTGGCAAGAGGGTGAAGAACGAGTAAGTGAAGTCGTATTTATCGGAAAAGATATTAATAAAGAATGGTTCCAAGAACATTTCGAGGAGTGTGTGAAATAAGTCTGCGTATATTGCAGGCTTATTTTTGGGACTTAACTAAGCGCTTTGAGAAAAATGCTAGATTGTAAAAAACGAAGGATTAAAAAAGCCTGTTTTCACAGGCTTGTATGTTCATCTAAAAGTAACTCCATTACAACACCTACAACTGGGCCTTCATCATCAATATCCCCGTTTAAACGGAAACCAAAGGATTCGTATAGTCCCATTGCGAGTTTGTTGTCTGGATGTAAACTTAAATAAATTATTTTACATTCAAATTTATCTTGTAAGAATTGAAGGAGTATGCGAAGGAAACGTTTTGCGTATCCTTTTCCTTGATATTGTTGGTCAATCATAAAGCGGTCTAACCACACACTTTTACGCTTTTCCCAATACCATCCGTACATTGCATATCCTACAAGTGTTTCTCCATCATATAAACCTATTGACGTTCCGTTTCCTTCATATAATGATTCTGCTAAAGAAAACGCATTACTTTCAATAAATTGCTGCTGGTCTTTTGCGACGTTTAAAGCAGCTACTGAACGCCAATTTTTTGCTGTTACTTCACAAATGTGAAGAGTCATAATTCCAACTCACCTTCTAAATTAATATAGCTCAAAAGCTAATATGGATAATTTTACTTGTTATTTTGGTCCAGTCAAGCAGAAGCACATAAAAAAAGAAGCTGAATGTTATATTCAGCCTCTTATCAAAAGTTGATTAGTTAGTAGCTTCTTTCAATGTATTCACGTTTTCTTCCATTAAAGTGAAGTAATCTTTATTATTTTTCGCATCGTCTTCAGAAATAGTAGCTAAGTGATTTAAACGTAAAATCTTTGTACCTGTTTCTTTTTGAATAACGGATGCTACTTTTGGAGTAGAGAATGTTTCAAATAAAATATATTTTAAGTTATGCTCTTTTGCTGTTTTTGTAATATCAGCAAGTTGCTTTTGAGATGGTTCATCAGAAGCTGAGATTCCAGCGATAGGAATTTGCTTCAGGCCATAACGTTGTTCCCAGTACCCGTATGCAGCATGAGAAACTAAAATTTCTTTCGTTTTTGCATTTGCTACAGCAGCTTTAAATTGATCATCTAAATCAGTAAATTTTGTTTGAAGTGCTGCAAAGTTTTTTTCAAACTCTTGTTTATGGTCAGGTTGTAATTCTACAAGTGCATTTTTAATTTTTTCTGCCTGTTTCATTGCTAGAGTAGGGTCTAACCAAATGTGTGGGTCTTTATCGTGATGATGTTCATCCTCTTTGTGGCCGTCTCCATGATCATGATGCTCTTCTTCAGTAGAAGTACGCAGTTCAATACCTTTTGATGCATTTACAATTTTAACATTTTCTTTTTGTAATGCTTTTTCCATTTTTTCAGCAAATGGCTCTAATTCAGCGCCGTTATAAACGAATAAATCGGCTTTTGCAACTTGTACTGTTTGTTTTTGACTTGGCTCAAATGTATGAGAATCTGCACCAGGTGGATAAATCGCTTCAACAGTTACATAGTCGCCACCAATTTTTTTTGCGAAATCAGCAAGAGGGAAGATGGTTGTATAAACAGTTAGCTTTCCATCTTTCTTGGCAGTACTTTCTTTTTTATTTGAGCAGCCAGTAAAAATTAAAGTGAAAATAAGTAAGAATGAAAATATAGTCAATCTTTTAGGCATGAAGTTCTCCTCTTTTCTTTTTTACGGATATATTTTCCCCAATTATAGAAGAAAAATATCATTTTAATACAAAACGGAATAATTACGTTTTAGTTTGCGAACTTAGTATAATACATCTTTTATAAAGTTGCAATAAATAATAATCATTCCGATTTGATTTTGTTATAAAGTTGTCAAATATAGATGTGTTATTTTTGCGAATACATGCATATGTGACAACGCTGTGTTCATATATATGAAAGGAGGATGTAGAGGGGGATGAGTGTTTGGGCTACTTAATGGAAGCTATTTTATTGATATTAGCGGTAGTATTACCATTAGCCTTAGTTTTAATTTTTTTAAGAAGATTAATAAGTAATTTAGGGGATGCATCAACAGTAACAAAATTACGAGAGAAAGATGAGAAAAAAGAGTGAGTAAAGCACTATGCGTACGCATAGTGCTTTACTTGTGGTAAAATGAGAGAAGGAAACTCCTAAAAGTTGTATTTTACTGAAGGAGAGAAAAGTAAAATAAGAGGTATATGCATATATGAATAAGCGAACAGCGTTAGTACTTGGTGCAAGTGGTTTAGTTGGACAAGAGATAACGCGTCTATTACTTGAATCAGATTACTACGATTCGGTTACTATTTTTGTAAGAGAACCAATGGAATGGAAACATGAGAAGTTACAGCAAAAGCAAGTAGATTATTCGGTATTAGAGGAATATAAAGAATTTTTTGCAGTAGATGATGTATTTAGTTGTCTAGGAACAACAATCAAAAAAGCAAAAACAAAGGCAAATTTCAAAAAGGTAGATTATGAATATACGTTACGAGCTGCTTGTTTAGCTGAGAAACAAGGGGTGCAAAATTTCCTTGTTGTGTCCTCAATGGGAGCAAATCCAAAATCGTTTTTCTTTTATTCACAAGTGAAAGGGAAAATGGAAGAGGAATTACAAAAGCTAGTGATTGGTGGTATTCACATTTTTAGACCATCTTTATTAGTAGGAAATCGACAAGAATTCCGTTTCGGTGAACGAATAGCTGAAAAGTTATCTCGTATGATTCCTTTTATATTTAAAGGGGCTTTCAAAAAGTATAAACCAATTTCTGCTAAAGATGTGGCAAAAGGGATGTATATAACTGCATTGCGAGAAGAATCAGGTATCCACATTTATAATTCGAATGAAATTACAACGATAGAATAAATAAAACCGAGAAGAATAGCTTCTCGGTTTTATTTATTTGTACTGATTTTCCCCGGTGCTCGCTTGTATTGATACGGCTCTTGTAACTCGAAGCCAAGTTCATTGGCAGCTATTCTTGGGAAGTACGGATTGCGGAGTAACTCTCGTCCGATAAAAATTAAATCTGCTTCATTATTATTTAAAATTTGTTCCGCTTGAGACCCAGTCGTAATCAATCCAACTGCACCAGTTGCAATGTTAGCATGCTCTTTAACATGTTTAGCGTATTGTACTTGATACCCGGGATATACATTGATGTGTGCCGGTACAACAGCTCCAGAACTACAATCGATTAAATCTACCCCTTGTTCTTTCATCCATTTTGTATACTGAACGTAATCTTGAACCGTTAACCCATCAGGATGATAATCATTTGCTGAAATCCGAACAAATAACGGTCCATTCCAAACTGTATTTATCGAGTCAATGATTTCACGTAAGAAACGATAGCGATTTTCAGATGAGCCCCCATATTCATCCGTTCGTTTATTAGAAAGTGGAGAAAGAAATTCATTTATAAGATAACCGTGGGCACCATGTATTTCAATAACGTCAAATCCAGCTTGTTTAGATCGTATAGCAGCCTTCTGAAAAGCTAATATGGTATTTTTTATTTGCTGTATACTCATTTCTACTGGTATTTTCATACTTTCATTAAACGGAATTGCTGATGGAGCAAAAGCATCCGTTTCTAATTCAGCTTTTCTTCCGGCGTGAGCAAGTTGAATAGCTGCTTTTGCACCGTTATCATGTATAAAAGTAGTCGTTTTATGTAAGCCTTCAATTAAACTGTCATTCCAAATGCCTAAGTCTTTATTAGAAATTCGACCTTCAGGTAACACGGCTGTTGCTTCAATCATTACTAAACCAACTTGACCGGCAGCTCTTGTTCCATAATGAACGAGATGGAAATTCGTTACTTGGCCATCCTCGTTTTCTGATGAATACATGCACATAGGTGACATGACAATCCGGTTTTTTAGTGTAACGTCCTTAATTGTATAAGGTGAAAAAAGTTTGGAATTCATCCAATAGCCTCCTAGATTGAATTTTCTTACATTGTATCATTCTCTTTTTTGTTTCTCTATTAAAACGCTTATACGAAAAATTTTGTCTATTCGTGTTACAATAATTAATATGAATTGAATTGGAGGATGACTTATGTACCAGGCTTATTATGAAAGTGAATTAGGCTTGCTAGAAATTACAGCGAACGATAAAGGAATTACGTCTGTTATATTTGTTGATGAGAGACAAGAAGAACATACAAATGAAATGATAGATCAATGTATAAATGAGCTCGATGAATATTTTAAGGGGAATAGAAAAGAGTTCACAGTCCCGCTGTCTGCCGAGGGAACAGCATTTCAAAAAAATGTATGGGATGCGCTCTATACTATTCCTTATGGCGTAAGTGCTTCATATTTAGATATTGCAGAGAAAGTCGGAAATACGAAAGCTGTACGAGCGATAGGAGGAGCAAATAGTCGTAATCCGATTTCAATAATTGTTCCGTGTCATCGTGTAATAGGGAAGAGCGGGAAACTTGTTGGGTATGCGGGCGGTTTATGGAGGAAAGAGTGGTTATTAAAACACGAAGGTATTTTGAAATGACGTATGGATGGGAAGAGGGATTGTTTTGAAATGTATAAATTGTGGGCAACTTTGCGAGGGAAATCAGTTAAATTGTGAAAGTTGCCAGCGGACTTTGCATACTGAACAGAGTGAAGGAAGCTCGCTAATAGACAAGGAATTAGAAGTATATGTAGGGAGACAATATCCGTATTACAAAAGGAAATGGGAGCTTGAGGAAAAGCGGATTGCTAAGTGGAGCTGGAATGGTTGGGCAGCTATTTTCAATGTAGGTTGGCTCGGATATCGTAAGTATTATTTACCTGCAGCTTTATTTGTATTGTTATTAGTAGCGTGTGATGCTTTTTCTTATTATATGGGTTTCAACGTAGCATTGCCAATCATTAATATGGTGCCTCTTACGTTTCTATTACTCGTGTTTATTCTATTTGGTATGGGGATTTTTGCAAATGGATTATATTATCAATTTGCAGAAAGGCGTATATACCGAATAAAAGCAAGAGAAATAAAAGATAAATCAGTTGAAAACTATCTAATCAATGATAGCGGCGGAACGAGCAAAATGGGAGCGACAATTGTTACTATTTTAGCAGTTGCTAGCATATTTTTTAGTCATTTCTTTTTTCCGACTGATCGAGACGTTATTCAAAAGGTTCGTACAAGCTCGCTTTATGAATATCCTTTCTTTTCAATAGGTGAATCTTTCGAAAATTATTTTCAAAATTCAGGTTGGATATATTATCGTGGAACGGAAGGGTTAGAATTAGTAGAATTCCAAGGATATAACACCGGAACGCCAAGACAAAAGGTGAAGATTCAATTTGTTGTCGATTATAAATTAGGTGAAGTGGAACCATACTCATTTATGGTTAATGGTGAATCTAAAACTGAAGAAGAGTTTTTGAAGCTGATGGAAGAAATATTTAAAGTTCAAAATCCATTTGATATAGAGGATGGATTACAAGTAAATGCTATTCAAGAAAGCGGCTGGAAAGAAATTTCCGATCGCTTTTTTCTATGTTTGTTAAAATAAATATTTAAAATAATCAGAATCTTTTGTATAATAAAATATATTATATAGGATTTAACTTATACATATAGATTGGGGGAAGGAAGAATGAAGAGAAAGACAACAACAATTGCTGCACTTGCGTTAACGACGAGTGTATTGGTTGCAGGATGTGGGAATGGTGAGAAGGCTTCGACAACGAAGAAAGAATCGAATAAGGGAATGGCCGATAAACAAGTTTTAAATTTGCTAGAAACAGCTGAAATTCCTTCAATGGATACATCTAAATCAACAGATTCTGTATCTTTCCGTGTATTTGTAAATGCAATGGAAGGTTTATATCGTCTAGATAAAGATAATAAACCAACACCAGGTATGGCAAAAGATGTGAAGATTAGTGAAGATAAAAAGACATATACATTTGAATTACGTGATGCGAAATGGTCAAATGGTGATCCAGTTCGAGCACAAGATTTTGTATATGCATGGCAACGTACATTAGATAAAGCAATAGCGGCAGAATATGCATTCATTTTATTTGATGTGAAAAATGCACAGAAAGTAAATAAAGGTGAATTACCAGCAGATCAATTGGGTGTTAAAGCGAAGGATGATAAAACGTTGGTAGTAGAATTAGAGCAACCAGCACCTTATTTTCTTGAGCTTACGTCGTTCCCTACATTTTTCCCATTAAATGAAAAATATGTGAAAGAGCAAGGAGATAAATACGGATTAGAAGCAGATAAATTAGTATATAATGGACCATTTACAATGAGTCAATGGAAACATGAACAAAATTATCAGTTGAAGAAAAATCCTAATTATTGGGATAAAGATACTGTAAAGTTAGACGAAATTAATGTGAATATTGTGAAGGAAACAAGCACGGGAGTAAATTTATATGATAGTGATCAAGCAGATCGAGTTATTTTAACTTCTGAATTTGTTGATAAATATAAAAAGAATAAGCCAGATGAATTTAAAACGAAGTTAGATCCACGTATGTATTTCTTGCGCTTTAACCAAAAAAATGCAACGTTTAAAAATCAAAAAGTTCGTGAAGCGATTGACCTGGCATATGATAAAAAAGGAATTGCAAATGTTATTTTAAATGACGGTTCATTGCCAGCGTATTTCTTAGTACCTGAAAAATTTACGACAGGACCTGATGGGAAAGATTTCCGTACTGTAAATAAAAATTTCCGTGACAGTAAAGATAATGCAGAAAAAGCAAAAAAATTATGGGAAGAAGCGAAGAAAGAACTTGGCCAAGATACAATTACAGTAGAATTACTAAATGATGATAACGGTAGTCGTAAAAAGGTAGGAGACTTTATTAAAGAAGAGTTAGAGAAAAACTTACCTGGTATTAAAGTGAATTTGAAACAGCAGCCATATAAGCAGAAGTTAGATTTAGAAAAGAAATTTGAATATGAATTCTCTTTATCTGCATGGAGTCCAGATTATCCAGATCCAATGACTTATATTGATATGTTTGTTACTGGAAGCTCATTTAATGAAATGGAATATTCTAATCCGAAGTATGATGAGTTAGTAGCGAAATCAAAAGGAGAGCTATTAAAAGATGATAAAGCACGCTGGAATGCACTTGCAGAAGCTGAAAAAATCTTAATTGGTCAAGATGCTGCGATTTCTCCTACGTATCAACAAAGTACCGCATACTTAGAGAAACCGTACGTAAAAGGTATTGCGAATCATACATTCGGTGGGGACTTTAGTTATAAATGGGCATATATTACAAAAAAATAGTATAATAAAAGATGAGTGAATTTTCGCTCATCTTTTATTTGTATAGGAGGAATTTTAGTTGTTAAAGGGAATCAATCATCTATGTTTTTCAGTATCTAATCTAGAAGATTCTATTACATTTTACGAAAGAGTATTGGAAGGAGAGTTGTTAGTTAGAGGAAGAAAACTTGCATATTTTAATATATGTGGGGTATGGATAGCGCTTAATGAAGAAACGCATATTCCGAGAAATGAGATTCATCAATCATATACGCATATTGCGTTTTCTGTTGAACAGAAAGATTTTGAACGTCTACTGCAGCGGTTAGAAGAAAACGATGTTCATATTTTACAAGGAAGAGAACGGGATGTAAGGGATTGTGAATCTATATATTTTGTTGATCCAGACGGGCATAAGTTTGAATTTCATTCAGGGACATTGCAAGACCGACTTACTTATTATAAGGAAGATAAACCACATATGACGTTTTACTAAGGGGGCAAAGAAAGTTGCATGCGCTAGTAATTGGTGGAACAGGAATGCTAAAGAAAGTTTCTACTTGGCTTTGTGAGCAAAGGTTTCATGTTTCTATTATTGGAAGAGATGAAGAGAAGTTAGAAAATGTCAAGCAAATGAGTTCTGCAACAGAAAATATTACATGCCTTGCGTTAGATTATCATAATGATGAAGATGTAATGCTAGCAATTAAAAGCACAATTGAGAAAAATGGCCCAATCACATTAGTTGTTGCATGGGTACACACAAGTGCAAAGCATGCACTATCAAATATTTGTAAAGAGCTAGATTTGTCGTCTGAAACATATAGTTTATTTCATATTTTAGGTAGTAAAGCATCACGTATGACTGCACAAAAAATAGGGAGTACGCGATGTAGTTATCGTAGAATTATTTTAGGTTTTATTTTAGAAGATACATATGGAAGATGGCTTACTCATGAAGAGATAGCTGATGGAGTTATAAAAGGGATTGAAAGTAAACGAGCGGAGTGGATTGTAGGGAGAGTCGAACCGTGGGAGTTACGACCAAAATGGTGAGGGGGAGTAAGAAATGAAAACAACTATATATGTAACAAGGCATGGTGAAACAGAGTGGAATGTAGCGAAACGAATGCAAGGACGGAAAAATTCTGCTTTAACTGAAAATGGTATGTTACAAGCTAAGCAATTAGGAGATCGAATGAAAGATTTATCTGTCCATGCGATCTATAGTAGTCCAAGTGAAAGAACCCTACATACTGCAGAGTTAATAAAGGGCGATCGTGATATACCGATAATCGCGGATGAGCATTTCTATGAAATCAACATGGGGATATGGGAAGGGCAGACAATTGATGATATAGAAAGGCAATACCCAGAGGAAATACAGTTGTTTTGGTATGAGCCACATCTTTTCCAGTCAACATCGGGAGAAAATTTTGAGGCTGTTCATAAAAGGGTAATGGATGGGATACAGCTTCTTTTAGAAAAGCATAAAGGAGAAAGTATATTAATTGTTTCTCATGCGGCAGCGGCAAAACTACTTGTAGGACATTTTGCGGGTATTGAAATAGAAAATGTATGGGATGATCCATTTATGCATAGTGCTAGTCTAAGTATAATAGAATTTGAAGAAGGGAAAGGTGCAGTGAAGCAATTTGCAGATATAAGTCATTTTCAATGAACGTAAAAAAGGCCGCAAAACGGCCTTTTTTGTAGGCATAAAAACTAGCAATTACGTTTTTTATACCAGAAGTGATCGAATTTTTTATTCTTGCAAGAAGAAGACTTGTGTCTGCTATCTTTGCAATCATTCCATTTGTGTCCGTCATCGTGACAGTCCTTACCATGATCCCACGAATCATCACAAGAACCATGATGGCTATGAGGGAAAAATACACATTTTTTACAGAAACATCGTTTTGTCCAGAAACATTTCTTTTCAAAACGAACGCATTTTGTAACGAAAGTGCATTTTTTCACGCGAGTACGTTTTGTAACTATAACGCATTCTTTTCTACGAGTAACTTTTGTAACAAAAGTCCATTTTTGAACGCGTACACGAGTACATTTTGTAACGAAAGTCCATTTTTTTACATGAGTACATTTTGTAACGAAAGTACAATGTTTCACGCGAGTACATCTTGTTCTTGGACATTTATTCCCTGTTGTACATCTACGCCCTGTTGTACATTTACACCCTGTTGTACATTTATGATGATCATCATCGCACTCAAAAGTACTTGGATCTTGGTGTAAGAAATCCTCCATCCCTGCACTTTTGATTTCTTCAACAGCTTTTCTAATATCACGTTTCATAGAAATCCTCCTTATCATGTATTAAAGTGAAAAGGTATTCTTTTTCCTTAACATGATATGAGAGATGAAGTCTTTCTGAACAGGACAAGAGTGTAATTTTATATAAATAGATGATAGCGGATGTATGGACAAGGCAAGGTGCATACATTGAATGAAGAGAACTGAGAAGGGATGAGGAAATATGTTACCTTCATATGATTTTTTTATTCATCCAATGAACCTAGTGGAATTGAAAAAAGAAATTTGGTCAGACAATCCAGTGCCAGCAAAATTAACTTATGGAAAAAAGAAGTATGATATTGATATCGTATACCGTGGTGCTCATATTCGTGAATTTGAGAAAAAGTCTTATCATGTTATGTTTTATAAGCCTAAAAAATTTCAAGGTGCGAAAGAGATTCATTTAAATTCTGAGTTTATGGATCCGTCTCTCATACGAAATAAATTATCTTTAGACTTTTTTCATGATATTGGTGTACTTTCACCGAAATCACAACATGTGTTTATAAAAATAAATGGTCAAATTCAAGGTGTATATTTACAGTTAGAATCAGTTGACGAAAACTTTTTGAAAAATAGAGGATTACCGAGTGGTTCTATTTATTATGCGATAGATGATGATGCGAATTTTTCTTTAATGAGTGAGAGAGATAAAGATGTTAAGACGGAGCTCTTTGCGGGTTATGAATTTAAGTATTCGAATGCAAATAGTGAAGAACAGCTGAGTGAATTTGTATTTCAAGCGAACGCTTTGTCGAGGGAATCTTATGAAAAAGAAATTGGGAAGTTTTTGCATGTTGATAAATATTTACGATGGTTAGCTGGCGTTATTTTTACACAAAACTTTGATGGTTTTGTTCATAACTATGCATTATATCATAACGATGAAACAAATTTATTTGAAGTGATACCGTGGGATTATGATGCGACTTGGGGACGCGATGTACAAGGAAGACCACTTAATCATGAATATATTCGTATTCAAGGTTATAACACGTTAAGTGCAAGATTGTTAGATATACCTGTATTTAGAAAGCAATACCGAGGTATTTTGGAAGAAATATTAGAAGAACAATTTACCGTTTCATTTATGATGCCGAAAGTAGAAAGTTTGTGTGAGTCGATTCGTCCTTATTTACTACAAGATCCATATATGAAAGAAAAATTAGAAATATTTGATCAAGAAGCTGATATGATTGAGGAATATATAAATAAAAGAAGAAAGTATATACAAGATCATTTACATGAATTGGATTAATTTTGAAAGAGATTGGAACATTATCAATCTCTTTTTTTGTATAATAAAGATGTATTGGTAGAATTGACGTAATATATACTTAATAAAGGATGGAGATGTGGAAACATGACGGTAAAATGGATTGATTGGGTAAAACAAATACAATCTATAGCTCAAGCGGGTTTAACGTATTCTAAGGATGTGTATGATATAGAACGTTTCCAACAATTACGGGATATTTCCATTTCGATGATGTCACATTATACAAAGACAGATTGGGAAGTTGTAGAGAAGTTATTTGCAAGTGAGACAGGCTATCAAACACCTAAAGTCGATATAAGAGCAGTCGTTTTTCAAAATGAAAAGTTATTATTTGTGAAAGAAAAAAGTGATGGGAAATGGGCATTGCCAGGTGGATGGGCTGATATCGGTTATACGCCGACAGAAGTAGCAGCAAAAGAGGTTTTCGAAGAGACAGGTTATGAGGTAGATCATTTTAAATTACTAGCTATATTTGATAAAGAAAAACATCAACCATCGCCTTCAGCAACGCATGTATATAAAATTTTTATTGCCTGTAAGATTATTGGTGGTGAAAAGAAAACTAGTATTGAAACAGAAGATGTGGAGTTTTTTGGTGAGAATGAATTACCTAATTTATCGATTGCTAGAAATACAGAAGAGCAAATTAAAGAAATGTTTGCCTATATGAAAGAACCACAGAAAGAAACATTAATAGATTAATAATGCTTATGTCGATGATATTGTTGAAATGAAGATATTGGCAGAATGCAACCTTTATGTAATAATGGGATGGTATGTGAAGAAAAAAGGAGATAGAAAATAAAATGTTAGCAAGCATAATAGATCAGTTATTGCAATTTTTTGCAAGCTTAGGTTACTTTGGAGTAGCACTAGCTTTAATGATTGAAATTATCCCGAGTGAAATTGTACTTTCATATGCTGGTTTTTTAGTCGCAGATGGTAAAATTAGTTTTGTCGGTGCAGTTATTGCTGGAACAATCGGTGGTACTTTAGCTCAAATATTTTTATATTGGCTTGGGTACTATGGAGGACGTCCAGTTGTAGAGAAGTATGGAAAATATCTACTTATTAATAAACACCATTTAGACATAGCAGAAAATTGGTTTAAGCGTTATGGGGCAGGAGTAATCTTTTCTGCGCGCTTTATCCCAGTCGTACGTCATGCTATCTCTATTCCAGCAGGATTAGCTAAAATGCCGTTAAAACTATTCACACTGTATACAGTAGTTGCGATTATTCCATGGTCAATACTATTTATATATTTAGGTGAAAAGCTTGGTGGAAATTGGCGACATATTAAAGAGTATGCATCTGATTACACACATTACATAATTATAGGGGCTGTTCTCTTTGTTGCCCTATACTTCGGTTTAAAGTATTTCAAAAAGAAAAAAGCAGCGCGTTAAAGTCAATGATTTTTCATTGGCTTTTTTTATTTGTTTCGGTTCTAAAGAAAAGGAGTTGTCCATAATGTGTAATAATAAAGCGTAGCGGGGGAATGTGATGAAAGGGTCACCGTTTATACGTGGAACGATATTTTTAACGATGGCAACTATGATATCAAAAATGTTAGGGTTTATATATGTTATACCATTTACAGCAATGGTCGGTACGAGTGGGTACGTTTTATACACGTATGCATATCGTCCATATACGATTATGCTCAGCATTGCGACGATGGGACTACCACTTGCAGTTTCAAAAATGGTATCAAAATATGATCAACTGAATGATTATCATACGGTTAAGAGAGTGTTGAAAAGTGGAATCGTGTTTATGTTTATAATGGGAGTTATTTCGTGTTTTGCGTTATATTTGCTAGCTCCACATTTGGCTAAACTTGTAATCGATGGAAATGATCAAACGGGGAATAGTGTAGGGGCGGTCACTACTAATATTCGAATTGTAAGTTTTGCGTTAATACTTGTGCCAGTAATGAGTTTATTAAGGGGCTTCTTTCAAGGATTCCAATCGATGGGGCCTTCTGCTCTAAGTGTAGTTGTAGAGCAATTTTTTCGGGTTCTAACCATTTTGATAGGAAGTTTTGTCGTTTTATATATTTTAAAAGCTTCTGTCTCTCTAGCTGTTGGTATTTCAACGTTCGGTGCCTTTATGGGAGCGATAGGTGGATTAACTGTTTTAAGTGCGTATTATATGAGAAGGAGAAGGCACTTAAAGAAAAAAGAAATGGCAAGTATACCGCAAACAACGAAATCTTTTTTCTCGCTGTATAAGGAGCTCTTTACATATTCGATACCGTTTGTTGTCGTTGGTTTAGCAATTCCGTTGTATCAGACGATTGATACATTTACAATTAATAAACTACTTATACAAATAGGATATATGCAAGGAGAAGCAGAGAAGATTAATGCAATAATCGGTCTTGTTCAGATGGTTGTACTTATCCCAGTTTCCGTTGCAACTGCTTTTAGTATGTCTCTCGTACCTGAGATGACAAAAGCCTATACAGCAGGAAATGTGAAGTTACTGTACAAACATTTTACGAGGACGAATGTATTAGTAGTAGGTATTACGGTACCAGCAGCAATTGGAATGATGTTGCTAGCAAAACCAGTATATACGCTTTTATTTGGTGCCGGCAATGATCCGGAGATGGGGAGAGTGATTTTACAGTATTATGCTCCTGCCTGTATACTATTTTCGCTATTTACAGTAACAGCTGCGATGTTACAAGGAATTAATCAACAACAGAAAACAGTGCTAGGATTAGTGATTGGCATTATTGTGAAGATAGTTTTAAATATTGTGTTGCTCCCGTATTTCGATTATGTAAGCTTTATCATTTCAACATACGCTGGTTATACGATTTCGGTTGGCTTTAACTTGTGGATGCTTTCTAAATATGTTATAAAGGCAACATAAGCTTTTTAAGGCAGAGAGCACTCTGTCTTTTTCTTTGTTTATAATATTTTTCTTATAAAAACGTTTTCAAAATAATTTTTCTATTGAAATTTAAACGTATGTTTCATATGCTGAGAATGGCGGTTCAAAAACTGTTGTGTAAGAGAGGTAGATTCCTACATGTAAATAGAATCGGGGTGATAGTATGTTAAATATTTATTTAACAGACCGAAACGGAAAACTACAAGAGGTTGAGGAAATGCAAAAGGGTTGCTGGATTAATGTACTTCATCCAACGGAAGAAGAAATTCAATATCTAGTACAAACTTTAAATGTAGACTTAGATTTCATTAAAGACCCTTTAGATGATGAAGAACGCTCTCGTATTGAGAAAGAAGACAATAATACTTTAATAATCGTGGATATTCCAACAGTTAGACACGATGAAGAAGGAAATTCGATTTATGACACGATTCCAATAGGTATGATTGTCATGCCAGATTGTTTTGTGACAATTTGTTTAGAAGAAAACCCAATTTTTGAACGTTTTATTAATCAACGTATTAAAGAATTTTATACGTTTAAAAAGACACGCTTTGCACTGCAGCTCTTATATACGATTTCTACTTATTATTTAAGATACTTAAAGCAAATTAACAGAAAAACAATCGATTTAGAGCATCAGTTAAATAAGTCGATGAAAAATAAAGAGATTTTCACATTGTTAGGCCTTGAAAAAAGTTTAGTTTACTTTACAACGTCATTAAAGGCGAATAAAATTGTAATTCAAAAATTAATGCGTAACAGTACATTTTTAAAAATGTATGAAGACGATCAAGATTTATTAGAAGATGTATTAATTGAAAATAAACAGGCTATTGAAATGGCGGAAATATATAGTCATATTTTAAGTGGAATGATGAATACTTTTAGCTCTGTTATATCGAATAATTTAAACAGTGTTATGAAACTGTTAACGTCTATTACCATCATATTATCGTTACCAACAATGGTCTCTAGTTTCTTTGGAATGAACGTAAAGGTTCCGTTTGAGGGTGAGGCTCAAGGTTTTGTAATTGTGCTTATAATATGTTTAACATTATCTTGCGCTTTAGCATTTGTATTTTGGAAGAAACGTTACTTTTAACGATAAGAAAGCTGCTCTAGCATAGTTGTATAACTGCGCTAGAGCAGCTTTTTTGCTATGGAATCCAAAGTTTTGAATAGAATATAACTTATAAAATGTAATGTATATGAAGGGAGTGAATTCTGTATAAGTCTTGTCCAATTAATAAAATGGGGTTAAAATTACATATTGTTAATGAAAAGTTGGAGGAAATACATCATGGAAATGTTTCAATTACCGAAAGCATTCCTGCAAATGAATACAATCTTTATCTCTATTTTGATCGAAGCACTTCCTTTTGTGCTCATTGGTGTATTTATTTCAGGATTCATTCAAATGTTTGTGACAGAGGATATGGTAGCAAAATGGATGCCGAAAAACCGTTTTCTGTCTGTTTTAATGGCTACTTTTTTAGGTATGATGTTTCCGGGTTGTGAATGTGGAATCGTTCCGATTGTAAGACGGTTAATCGGAAAAGGGGTTCCGCCATATGCCGGGATTGCATTTATGTTAACTGGTCCAATTATTAATCCGGTTGTATTATTTGCAACTTATGTTGCCTTTGGAAGTAGTATGCACATGGTATGGTATCGTTCTATTGTAGCGATTATCGTAGCAATTATCGTTGGAATTATATTATCATTTATGTTTAAAGAACATCAATTAAGAGATGATCACTTCCCAGAAGTGAATCATAAGCGTCCATTACGTAAAAAAATGTGGGATGTATGTACGCATGCTGTTGAGGAATTTTTCTCGATGGGAAAATATTTAGTATTAGGTGCGTTAATTGCAGCTGCAGTTCAAACGTTCGTACAAACTTCAACACTGCTTGCTATAGGACAAGGGCCGTTTTCTTCACCTGCTGTTATGATGGGACTTGCTTACATTTTATCACTTTGTTCAGAAGCGGATGCATTTATTGCTTCGTCATTCCAAAGTACGTTTTCAACAGCATCACTTGTCGCGTTCCTCGTGTATGGACCGATGGTGGATATTAAAAATATGTTTATGATGCTTGCAACATTTAAAACGAGATTTGTAATTGTCGTTACAGTTACAGTTACACTTGTTGTTTATGCAAGCTCACTACTCATTTATGCGATGGGGTGGTAGGTTATGTTTCGAGCATATATATTATTAGGTTTTACAATCTTAATCGCGCAACTTCATATTTCAGGTAATATTACGAAGTATATCAATATGAAGTATGCCTATTTATCAAAAACAGCAGCTATTATTTTAGGTTTTTTAACGGTCGTTCAAATAATTATCGTTTTCCAAAAAGAACATCAAAAGGAAAAAGAAAGAGAAAAAGAACAGCACAATTGTGGTTGCGATCATAGCCATTGCGGGCATGATCATTCGAAAGATGAAAATACTTGGTGGAAAAAAGCATTTTCGTACACATTATTTTGTTTTCCGATAGTCACAGGATTGTTTTTCCCGATTGCAACATTAGATTCGGACATTGTTAAGGCGAAAGGATTTCATTTTCCAGTAGCACAAGCGGAAAGTAAAGATCCATTTATGACAAGGCAATTTCTAAGACCTGATACGAGCATTTATTACGGGAAAGAAGGATACCGTGGTGTAATGGAAAAAGGGAAAAAAGAGTTCGTTACGAAAGATAGTATTACTTTAAAAGATGAAGACTTCCTAAAAGGGATGGAAACAATTTACAATTATCCTGGCGAGTTTACTGGGAAAAAATTATCTTTTAAAGGGTTTGTTTTCAAAGATGATTCTTCTAAAAAAGAACAATATTTCTTATTCCGTTTCGGTATTATACATTGTGTAGCGGATTCCGGTGTATATGGTATGTTAGTGAAAAAACCAGAAGGGGTAGAATGGAATAATGATGATTGGATTCAAGTTGAAGGAGAAATATCAACGGAATTTTATCAGCCATTCCATGCGAACATTCCTGTTTTAGAAGTAACGAAATGGAATAAAGTTGAACAGCCGAAAGAACAATATGTATTTAGAGGAGCCGATTGATCACATCGGTTCTTTTTTGTGGACTAAGAGTTCTGAATGTTGTTAATATTAAACGTGTAGTGATAGTAAGCTCATACTGCTCTAGTGTTAATGGGAAATGGAACTCTTACCGAACTTCTTTGCTCCAACCGAAATTTGTGGTGGGAGTCTTAATGTCTGCAAATAGCGGGTTAAATAATCAAAGAGGTGATAACAATGACTGAAGTAAAGGGAAAAACAGCTAATGAATCCAGAGTGTTTAAAACGAGCCGAGTATTTCCAACAGATTTAAATGATCATAATACGCTATTTGGTGGAAAAATATTAGCCGAGATGGATATGGTTGCTTCTATCTCCGCAACGAGGCATGCAAGAAAAGAATGTGTTACAGCATCTATGGATTGGGTAGATTTCTTACATCCTGTTCGCTCTTCAGATTGTGTTAGTTATGAATCCTTTGTAATTTGGACGGGTAGAACTTCTATGGAAGTATTTGTGAAGGTAGTAGCAGAAGATTTAATTTCAGGTGAGAAACGTATAGCAGCAACATCATTTGTTACATTCGTTGCACTTAGTAAGGAGAATAATCCAGTTCCAGTTCCTCGAGTAATCCCTGAAACAGAAGAAGAGAAAGAATTACATCGCATTGCTGTTTTGCGTGCAGAACAACGTCATATACGTAAGGCGGAGAGTAAGAAAGTAGCCACATTACTAACTTTTTGAGTTGAATATGTAGTCGTTAACGGTATTATAACGAACTGAAATGTTTTTTATATGAAAAGCGGACACCTAAAAATAGGTGTCCGCTTTTATAGTTTTTTCATCCACATATCATATGACGATAACTACTTAGCAGAAGCAAGCAGCACCGACGATGATTAAGAGGATAAATAATACGACTAATAGCGCGAATCCATTACCATGTGCGAAGCCCATTGTTATTTCCTCCTTTTATTTTAAGATACAACATACAATATGCAAATGAGCCATCGTTTGATATGGACATATATCATGTAATGACATATTTTCTTGAATGATATTGTATTAAAAAAGGGAAGATATAGAAATAACAGTAAGTGGGAAAGGAAAATATCCATGAAACACTTTTTCGTTGTAATCCTTTGTTTAATAGGTGTATTCATTTGGATGAACATCGATGTGGAAATGGGGAAAAAAATGGCTAGTGAATATGAATTAGGACAAGTTCGATTGGGTGAATTTCAACTGTATACGAACGGTGAAGAATTATATACGAAATTATTTGAGGATATACGTAATGCAGAAAAGTATATATATATCCATTTTTATATTGTAGGTAAAGATGAAATAAGCAAAGAATTTTTGCAGTTACTTGAGAAAAAGGCATCAAGCGGAGTAGAAGTGAAATTGTCAGTTGATCGAATAGGTGGATATAAGCTGAAGAAAAAGATAATTCGTCAACTAAAAAGAAACGGTGTCCAGTTTACGTTTAGTAAAAAGCTTAAACTGAAACATGTATTCTATTCATTGCATCAACGGAATCATAGACGCATTGTTACGATAGATGGGAAGGTATCATACGTCGGCGGTTTTAATATTGGAAAGGAGTACCTTGGACAAAATCCGAAATTTGGTCCGTGGCGTGATTATCATATACGAGTCAATGGGAATGGTGCTACGGATATGGAAAGAAAATTTGCTGCTGACTGGAAAGAAGATACAGGAGAAATAATGCCTGTACATGAAAGTTTACCTGCAATAGGGGATGTGAAATATCAATATTTATTTTCAGATGGAAAAGGTTTATGGGAAAAATATGGAACGCTTTTAAAGCGGGCTAAAAAGTCTTTAATTATTGCTACGCCATATTTTGTACCAAGTAAAGAAATGATGAAAGAGTTAAAAGATGCATTAAACCGTGGTGTCAATGTGAAAATTCTCGTGCCATTTAAAAGTGACGCGGTATTGTTAAAACAAGCGGCTTATCCGTATTTGAAAGATATGTTACATGCTGGAGCGGAGATTTATCAATATCGGAATGGTTTTTTTCACGGGAAAGTGACAATCATTGATGGAGAAATTGTTGATATAGGTACAGCGAATTTTGATAATAGAAGTTTTTATTTAAATTGTGAATCTAACTGTGTCATATATGATAAAACAGTTGTTGCTGACGTATGGAATCGATTAAAAGAAGACTTTCATAAGTCAAAAAGATTTTCGGAAGAAGATTTTGAGAAAATTAGTAAATGGGATTGGTTTTTAGCAAGAATAGCAAATGTTATAGCAGCATATTTATAACATATAGACAAAAGAGAAGGGAGGTACTTTCATGGATTGTATGAAAGAGTTAATGCAGTATAGTTATATGCTTATATACAAGGTTGGGGAGTATACAGGAGAGGTAAGAGACGAAGAATTAAAGGAGCTATTACAGCATCATTTACCATATATGTTGCAAGCGTATAATGAACAAGTGAATTTTCAAGAAGGAGAGAATGTACAGCATATAACCTGTGAACCAATTTCATTTCATTTGCATGGAATGGAGAAGGAAACTAATAGTAAATATTCAGGAGATATCCAAATAGCAACTTGTTATATTTCGCATTTAAAACGGTTAGCGTTAAAATTTGCTCAAGTGGCAGTTGAAGTTGCAAATCCAGAATTTCGTTCGTTTTTAGAAAATTGTTTCCTAAAAATGAACCGTTATGCCTATAGTGTATGGCAATATGTTGTGAAGAAAGAGTATAAGATTAAACATGTATATGAAAATGAGAAGTTTGCATAAGAAACTGAGGCGGAAAGATAGGCGCCTTAGTTTTTTATTTTTCGTAGAGAAAAATGATTAGGTGTACATGTTTATTATCAGGAAATTTACAAATATTTACCGTTTATTTACTATTTGTCAATCTTTCCTTTAAAAATAGAGAGTAATATGGGATTGTACATATTCTATCAAAAGGAGGAAACGCAAATGAACAAATGGGTTAAATCATTAACTGCTATGGCACTTGCAAGTTCTTTATTAATGGTAGGTTGTAGTAAAGATGAGGACAAGAAGAAAGAAGACGATACAACAACACAACAAGAGGACAAAAAGGATAAAGAAACAAGTGGAACTGAGAAGTCTACGGATTCTAAAGAAAAGAAATAACGTAATAATAGAGAGCTTCCTCTTATATGTGAGGAAGCTTTTTTGTTGCAAACTGAATGAGATTATTGAAAAATAGAGAAAGAATGAAAGAGGGGGAAAACATATGAAAGTATGTATATTGGGAGCAACAGGGAGAGTAGGTTCAAACATAATAAAATTAGCATTAGAGGATTCAGCTGAAGTGACTGCATTAGCGCGTGATTTAAATAGAATAGAAATACATCATGAAAGATTACAAGTTATAGAAGGTAATGTATTGAACGAAAATGATATAAAGAAAGCGATTGAAGGAAGCGATATAGTAATTAGTGCACTTGGAACGGATCGAAATGGAACGTTATCGAAAAGTATGCCGCAAATTATAAAGCAAATGGAAAAAGAAGGGGTTCATAAAATCATTACAATAGGAACAGCTGGTATTTTACAAGCAAGAACAAATCTAAATGTATATCGTTTTCAATCAACGGAATCAAAAAGGAAAACGACAACAGCAGCAGAAGATCATTTAGCTGCATATAAGATACTTAGTAGTAGTAATTTATGCTGGACGGTCGTTTGTCCAACGCATTTAATAGACGGTGATGTGACAGGGGTATATCGGACTGAAAAAGATGTATTACCAGAAGGTGGTGCGAAAATAACAGTTGGTGATACAGCACAATTTACGTGGAATCTGTGTAGTAAAAATAAATATGAGAATAGTCGAGTAGGTATTTCATATTAAAAAACCATCCCGAAACTGGGATGGTCAAAAGACGATATAACATACAAATATGATAATCATAATGATTTGGAGAATGGCTTTCGCTACTGTACTGCTTAAAAAACCAACTACAGTAGCAACTCCTACTAGAAAAGCGTCTTTTGGCGCTTTTTTATGCATTAGTTCCGTAATAAATACCGATAAAAACGGTATGATAATTAAACCGAATGGCGGAAAGAAGAAAGATCCAACAATGATAGAAATCATTCCAATACGTTCGCCCCATTTAGAACTCCCGTATTTTTTTAAAAAATATCCATTTGCAATAAAATCAGCAACGAAAATGAATAATGTGAAAATAACTTGAATAATCCAAAAAGAAATCGTTAGTTCTCCGCCATTTATACCAAAATGGTAAATGAAATACCCAGCCCAGACAGCTAGGATGCCTGGGATAATAGGGTAAATAAAGGCTAGAAATGAAATGATGAAACAGGCAATGATACAGATTGTTAAGAAAACAGTCACTTTATAACTCCTTTTTTATATCTAATTTATGTACAGCAATTTTTTTGACTTGATGTCCATCAAGCTCTAATGCCTTAAATTGAAAACCGGCATATTCAATGGAGTAGCCAGCTTCAATATTTACGTCAACTGCTTGAGATAGTAGCCAGCCTCCGATTGTATCTAAGTCGCTCTCGTCAATATGTAAGCCAAACATATCATTTACTTCAGAAATAAGTACTTTTCCATCTAAAACAGTAAGCTTCGGCGTACGTTTTTCAATCATAGGTGATTCATCCGCATCAAACTCATCTTGAATTTCTCCAATGATTTCTTCAAGAATATCTTCCATTGTTAAAAGCCCAGCAGTACCACCATATTCATCCATAATGATTGCCATCTGAACACGATTCTTTTGTAGATGCACTAACGTTTTGCGAATTGGAACAGTTTCAAATACAGTTAGTACTGGGTGTATGTAAGATTCAAGTGGCTTATGAATGCCTTTCGTTTGATCGTGAAATACTTCTTTCGTATTGATCATACCGATAATATCATCTTTATCTTTTTCGATGATAGGATAGCGTGTATACTTTTCAGTTGCAACGATATCCATATTTTCATCTAACGTATTTTCAGTAGATAAGCAAATCATTTCTGTACGAGGGACCATAATTTCTTTCGCAACTCGGTCGTCAAATTCAAAAATATTATTTACATATTTATATTCGGTTTGGTTTATTTCGCCGCTTTTGAAACTTTCACCTAAAATGAGTCGTAGTTCCTCTTCAGAATGGGCAAGTTCATTTTCTTTCGCAGGCTCTAAACCGAGCAGTTTTGTGAAAAAGATAGCTGTACTATTAAGTAGCCAAATGAATGGATACATAATTTTATCAAATAAAATAAGTGGCCTTGCAAACTTAAGTGTGATTGCTTCTGCTCTTTGGATTGCGAAAGACTTTGGAACTAATTCACCTAATACAACATGGAAAAATGTAATAACACTAAAGGCAATTATAAAGGATAAAGTATTTGCCACTGTTCCAGTAATATTAATCTTTTCAAAGAGCGGTCGTAGTAAATGTTCCACAGTCGGTTCACCAAGCCAACCCAGTCCTAAAGAAGTAATGGTAATCCCGAGCTGACAAGCTGATAAATAAACATCTAAATTAGAAATGACACTTCTTGCAGCTAATGCTTGTTTATTGCCTTCATTTGCAAGCTGGTCAATTCGACTTTTTCGTACTTTTACAACAGCAAATTCTGATGCAACGAAAAAGCCGGAAATAAGGATAAGTACAAAGATGAGAAAAATATTTAATATGTCCAAGTGTGTTCTCTATTCCATAGTTTGGAATAAAGATGTCACCTCCTGCAATTATGTTATACTTTTATAATAAATCGAAACGAAAAGAATAGTCAAAGGAAAAGGGTAAATATTGGTATGTTTCTGTAATAGTTTTTGAATTTGCTGTTATTTTGTCCGCTATACAAAAGGAATAACCCCCTACTTTCAGATTATAGAGGGTTATTTCAAATTAAGGTTTTGAAATACTTCTCGTTAAAGCGTATGACTGTTGTTTAAAGTGGTTTGTCGTCCATAGTGTTTGAAGGAATGAGAGTATGCAATACGGGATATACAAAAGTAATAAGCTAATTGTAACAATAACAGGTGCATTTCCGCCGAATTGAACGATAAATTGCAATAGTCCGCTTGCGTGAAAAACGCATTCCATAAAAAGGAATGAAATAATAATGGAGCCTAAAATTGATTTATGATTCGAAGTAAGAGCAAAAAACAATGTATCTACAAGGAAAGAAGATTGTTTTATTTCATATTCATTTGTGTTGCTTAAGAAAGGAACCCATTTTTTTATTGCTTGCATAACGATAATCATGGAAGTACTACAAACGATAATTAAAGATGAGTAGTAAGGAAGCTTTATAAATTTTGTGATGTATAGGAGTAGTAATAAGACTGAACATTGTAATAATACAGTGCAAAAAGAGTATGGTATCCATCTTAATAAAGAAGTGAACTTTTTAACCGAATGAGGTGCTTTAAAAAATAAATGGCCGATCCCTAAACTGATGAAGAATCCGATTGCAAGAGTAAAGGTAAAACGAACAATCGATAAAAAATATATTTCCCATATGTAAGGGAATAATGGAGTTGAATGATTAGAAGTATGTACCATCTCATTTGGTGAGAAAAAGATAGATTCATGCATCCAATCAATCTTTGGAATTGTCATAGAAGAAAGCTGTGCGAAGTTATGAAAAATGCTTATAAAGCCAGTGAAGTATGAGTATTTATGTGTAATAAATAATGACGGAATAGGACTAATGATAAATATAATAAGAACACCAACTGTAAATTTACAAATATGTGAGCGTAATAAAGACATGTAATCACCTACTCTTAGAATATTCAGAAAATTCTTATTCTTATTTTAGCTGTTTTCGGCGTAAGTTACAATATATTTTCTTAAAGAAGTTTCGAGAGAACGTTTGGTATTGTAGAGATATAAGTGAATGAAACGTGAATAAATTATGACAAGAAAATGAAAAATTTTCAGAAAAGTAAAATAAATTATTTATTTTTTTGTGAAAATATAATATAGTTATGGCACAGAAAGTATTTTAACATAAGGAGGCTGTTTATGAGGATTAAAGGGAATTATGTGTCGAAAAGGGAAGTTTTATTTTGTTCAAGTTCAATTACAATAGGGGAAGCACTGGAGCATTTAAATAAAACTGGCTATCGTTGTGTACCAGTTTTAGATGAAAAAAAAGAGAAATATTTAGGGAATATATATAAAGTAGATATTTTAGAATATAAAGGTTCACTGGAAGAGAGTGTATTACAATTATTAAACGATAAAGAAGGATATGTGAGAGAAGATTCTTCGTTCTTTAAGGTATTTTTTACAATAAAAAAATTACCTTATTTATCAGTAGTTGATGAAAAAGGAGTCTTTCTTGGGATTTTAACGCATAAAAAAGTTTTTGAGTTATTAGAAGATGCTTGGGGTGTGCATTCTAGCAAATATTCTGTCATGATTGGGACGCAAGATTATAATGGGGCAATTCAAAAATTATCGACAGTGTTAAAAAAATATACAGGTATCCAAAGTTTAATGACTTTTGATAATGATGCCTTATTAGTTCGTAGAATCATGTTTACATTAGGAGAAGAGTTTAACGACGGTGAATTAGAGACGTTATTGAAAGATTTAGAAGATCACGGATTTAGAGTTGTGTATGTGGAAGAGATGAAAAATCCACGTGAAGTTGAAACGATAGATTAACATGCAAAAGCCGTCTAATTATGTTGGATGGCTTTTGTTATGTTGTGCGTATAAAGTTATTTGCAAATAACGATAGAATAATAGGTGAGATTGTTATAATATTTGTGCAAAAGAATAAAAAATGTAGATAATTTTGATTTTCGAAAAAATCAATTTGAAAATATGTTTTTATTTTTCAACTAAATATGTTACTATATGTGTGATAAAAACAAAGAGGTCTGACAACTTTACTCCACGTAATACCACTCTAATGAGTCGAATATTCAAAAAAATCAAAATTAATAATTAGAGTAAGAATAAGGGGAATGGAGAAATTATGGAGAAAGACACTGCTTTGTAAGGGGCATATTTTATCATCTTGAGCAGAGAGGAGGATGCATAGCATATTGTGAAAATAGAGATAAACAATGAAAAAGTGCTATGCAAATGAAAAGCATGAAGGGACGTTTAAGGCCAGGTGATACGATAGCAATTGGTTTAATGTTATTTGCACTATTTTTAGGAGCAGGAAATTTAATTTTTCCACCAGTTTTAGGGCAACAAGCTGGAGAGAATGTTTGGGTTGCTACAATTGGATTCCTTGTAACGGGAGTTGGATTACCCCTATTAGCTGTAACAGCTGTCGCGTTTGTAGAGGGGGACTTGAAAGCGCTATCTTCTAGAGTTCACCCTATATTTGCGTTTATTTTCCCATTGATTAGTTATTTAGCGATTGGACCATTTTTCGCAATTCCGCGTACGGGAGCCGTTTCATTTGAAATGGGTATGAAGCCATTTCTATCAGAGGCATTGGTTTCAGAGTGGTACATGTTATTTCTTTTCACGATAATTTTCTTCGGAATAACGTGGTATTTATCATTAAATCCATCTAAATTAGTGGATTGGTTCGGGAAATTTCTTACACCATTGTTAGTGTTGATTGTTGCTGTTATTGTCGGAAAGGCGATTATTGATCCGATTGGAGAACCAGCTGCGCCGCTAGCATCATACAAAGAAAATGCTTTCTTTGGTGGATTTATTCAAGGATATTTAACGATGGATGCAATTAGTGCTCTCGTGTTTGGAATTGTCGTTGTACAAGTTATTCGCTCTAAAGGAATAAAAGAGAGTAGTCAAATTGCAAAAATAACAGTAGTATCAGGTATTATTGCAGTACTTGGTTTAACGTTAATCTATTTATCACTTGCCTATCTTGGTTCAACAAGTACATCACTTGGGGTATCAGAGAATGGTGGACTTATTTTAACGAATGTTGTAAATGAGTTGTATGGAACAAGTGGTAAAATTTTATTAGGACTTGTTATTATACTCGCTTGTTTAACAACTTCTGTTGGATTAACATCAGCTTGTGCTGGCTTCTTTACAAACATATTCCCTAAACTTTCGCATAAAACGATTGTAACAATGGTATGTGTGTTTAGTTTAATTGTATCTAACCTAGGTTTAACACAATTAATCGCAGTTACTTTACCAGTGTTAATGATCATTTATCCAGTTGCAATCGTATTAATCGTACTTTCTTACTTCCATAAATGGATTGGGAAGCGTAATACCATTTATATTGGAGCTATTTTAGGTGCATTGTTAATTAGTTTCTTTAACGGTTTAGAAAGTGCGAAAATTAAAATTGACGCGATTTCTAACGTATTACAGATGTTACCATTATATAAAGAAGGAATAGGATGGTTAATCCCATCATGTATTGGCGGGATTCTCGGTTTCTTCTTCTACAAATCAAATGAATCAAGTGAATTACAAAAGAAAGGTGCTTAGGCACCTTTCTTTTTTTGAAGGGGATTTTTGAAGTTTGTCTAAGTAATAATTGGGAGGAATGATAAAATGGCTAATTTTGAAGATTTTTTAACTTTGGATTTGCGGGTTGGAACGGTGATATATGCAGAGGAATTTAAAGAAGCGAGGGTGCCAGCGATTAAACTAGAAATTGATTTTGGGGAAATTGGGATAAAACAGTCGAGTGCTCAAATTACGAAAAGGTATAATCCAGAAGATTTAGTGGGGCAACAAATCGTTGCGATTGTAAACTTTCCGTCAAAGCGTGTAGCTGGGTTCAAATCGGAAGTCCTAGTATTAGGAGGAGTACCTGAAGCTGGTGATGTTGTATTACTGCAGCCTAATATGGAATTACCAAATGGAACAAAAATTAGTTAATGTAAAGGCGGGGGAACATGGATATTGGACGCGAATATGTACAGTGTGCCATTTCGAATTTTGAAGCAACAAAGAAACAAGGGGAACGGGTGCTTTCACAATTATCATATGAACAGATTGAATGGTCTTCTCATGAAGAAACAAATAGCATAGCAATCATAATTAAGCATCTACACGGTAATATGCGTTCTAGATGGACGGATTTTCTAACATCTGACGGTGAAAAAATAGATCGTAACCGAGATGCTGAATTTGAAGGTGGTTATTCTTCTAAGGAAGAGGTACTCGCAGCATGGAATGAAGGATGGGAATATGTTTTTAAAACGATGAATGTGTTAACGCCAGAACATTTATTAGAAACAGTATATATTCGCGGTGAAGCACATACTGTCATACAAGCAATTGAAAGACAAATTTCTCATTATGCTTTGCATATTGGACAAATGATTTACATCGGTAAAATGTTAAAAGAAAATGAGTGGGAATGTTTAAGTATTCCTAGAGGAAAGTCTAACTTTCATTTAGAGAAAAAACGTTCAACATAATAATATGAAAGAAACCGATATAAAATGGGAAATAAGAAAATAAGCCAAATGATAGATGGCTCTGTAAGCATCAGAAGGCTGCCAAAAATAAGTCCATATATAATAAAAAAGAAATTAAAAAGTGTATTCACAGGGATAAATCGTGAGAGAAACACTTGCTGTTGCTTAAAGCAATCAATGTGAAATAAATACAAGCGAAAGTATCGTGTGGCAGTAATAAGATCTTTCTTTCGAGCGATTCTTTTTTTGCAGGTATGACAGATGAACGGTGGTCGCATTTCATTACGCTCCATTTTTTATATTTGTAATCATGTAAGATAAAAGTAGGTATAAGGTGTATATCCCTATATATGCTCCTGAAATAAGAAAAAAAGGATTTAATAAAATTCCATGAATGCTTGTCATAAAAACTAAATCTTGCATTAAAACATCAAATATATGAATAGAAATAATTGTACCGAGTACATAAAGTGTTAAGTACGCTGAAATATGTAACACAACACGGGCTGTAGGATGCTTAGCGAGCCAATAAAAAATAAATGATAGTACAATGGGTAATGTTCCTATTAGTAGCTTCAATTCATCTCACCTCATTAACAATATAGCCGGAATTTAGACGGTCTATTCTCTAGAGCTTGTACATAACTTGAAATAGAGAGGTGATAGTATGAATCGAGGCTTTTTTTATGTGAAGTTCACGAGTGTACGTAAGTTAGTATTATTTATTATTGCTATAGTACTAGCGACTTTTTTTCTTATTAGTATGATGGTAACCTCTATGAAAGAGACAAAGTCAACGTATTTATATAATTGGTTAAATGAGTTATCAATGAATGGTTACATGTACGTTCTTGGGAAAGAGAATCATTATTTTACACAGGAATATAGAAATTTAAATCAAGATTTTTCAATATCTTCTTTTCTCTTTTCTATGGCTACGAATATTCGTTTTAACGATGTACGCAGTTTTGTCGGCAAAGAGCTACCTGGTTTCGGTAAGTACGATACAGAAATTGTCATTGCGGGTGAAGGAACAAATTATTCTAACTTGCCTATAGAGTCGAGCGTTCCACTTGAAGAAGTAGTAAAAGAACGGACTGGAGAAGGTGGACAGGCTCCAAAGCAGGATACGAATAAAGAGAAAAAGCAACCAGCTCAAACGACAGGAAAACGACAGGTTGCATTTATTTATCATTCGCATAGTTGGGAATCTTATTTGCCGTTATTGAATTTAACAAATGATCCAAATCCCAATAAAGCCACAAGTTCCGTAACGAATATTTCAATAGTCGGCGACCGATTTCGTGAACAATTAGCAAATGAAGGAATCGGGGCAACTAACGACAAGACTGATGTTGGGCAAAAGTTGATTAGTAAAGGATTAAATAGCAATAGTTCTTATAAAATGTCACGAGAAATTGTACAAGAAGCAATGACTAGCAATAAGGAATTGCAGTACTTTTTTGATTTACATCGTGATAGTGCTCGGAAAAATGTAACGACAAAAGCAATTGGAGATAAATCATATGCAAAGCTTGCTTTCGTAATAGGAAAAGGAAATAAAAACTATGAAAAGAACTTACAATTAGCAACGGCTTTACATGAAACAATTAATAAGAAGTATCCAGGGGTTAGCCGCGGTGTCATTCAAAAAGGATTCCAAACAGGCAATGGAGTCTATAATCAAGATCTGTCAGGGCAAGCAATATTAATTGAAGTTGGTGGCGTAGATAATACAGAGGAAGAGCTAAACCGATCGATTGATGTACTCGCTAAAGCGTTTAGTGAATACTTCTGGCAGGCAGAAAAGGTGAATGGATAAAGTGAAACATAAATGGGTGAGAGAGTATGAAAAACGTGAGTGTAATGCTTGCGTTTTTTTGTAATGAGGAGACGTCACAGAATAGACATAATTTGTCGTTGTTATAGTAATATCGAAATTTGTCAAATTATACTGGGAGATTTACAAAGGGATTTTCGGGAAAGTAGAGAAAATCTTTTTACAAGGAAAGCTTTTTATTACGAAACTGATAGGGTGATTGAAGTGATTAGGGAAATCAAAGTAGAAGATGCAGCATCATTTTTGCAATTAAGTAAGCAATTAGATGAAGAAACGAAATTTATGTTGTATGAACCAGGGGAAAGAAAATTTACAGTTAAGCAACAAGAGCAAATGATTCAGCGCTTTGTAGAAAATGAGTATGCAACAATATTGGTAGCGGTTGAAGAAGAGAGAATAGTAGGATTTATTTTAGTGAATGGAAATAATATTCAAAGAAAGAGACATGTAGCAAGTATTGTAATTGGTATTTTGCAAGAGTATAGCGGGCGAGGTATTGGGACGAGATTGTTTAAAGAGACTGAGAAGTGGGCAAGATTACATGATGTATGGCGTTTAGAATTAACGGTAATGGCCCACAATACAAGAGCTCAGGCACTATATAAAAAAGCTGGATTTGAGAAGGAAGGTGTCAAAAGAGCTGCTCTTATTATCGATGGAGAGAACATCGATGAGTATGAAATGGCCAAATTATTAAAATAAGAGGTCGTTATATGAAAAAAAGATGGATACTACTTGGTATCGTAGCGGCGATACTCATTGTTGGAGTAGCGGGAATCAATTATAAAATGTATAAGGATAAGCAGGCGCGCGAGGTAAATGTAAATAATATATTTCCGAAAGCAAAAGAAACGATTGCGAATATGGATGGGGATATTGCGGTAATTAGTAATCCGAATTCAATGCTTGTGCTTGTGAATAAAAGCAGGCGTTTACCAGATGGGTATAGACCGCCTGATTTAGTTGTTCCGAAAGTGCGCTACTCTAGTGATGGGGATCAAGAAAAGAAAAAAATGAGGAAAGAGGCATCTGGTGCGCTTGAGGAAATGTTTCAGCAAGCGGATAAGGAGCGTGTTTTCTTATTTGCAGTCTCTGGATTTAGATCTTTTGATCGACAAAAAGCGTTAAATACGATGTATAAAAAACAAGATGGAGAAGCAAAAACAGCAATGTCGAGTGCAGTTCCTGGAACGAGTGAACATCAAACAGGACTAGCTATGGATATCACATCACAATCTGCTAAGTTTCAGTTAGAGACAATTTTTGGTGAAACGAAAGAAGGGCAGTGGCTTTCTGAAAATGCCCATAAATTTGGTTTTGTCATTCGATATACGAAAGAGAAGGAGTCGCTTACTGGTTATCGATATGAACCATGGCATGTGAGGTATGTGGGGAATCCACAAGCTACATATTTATATGAAAATCAACTCACGCTTGAAGAAGTAACGCAGTGAACAATTGAGGGGAGAGAAGGGTTATGACGGTGTTATATAATAAAAAAGTACACGCATATGTGACAAGAGAAAATGAGGGAGTTATGCAACTGCTTGTTTTTAAACATCGTGATATACCTGAAGCTGGTATACAAATACCAGGAGGAACAGTGGAAGAAGGGGAAACATTAGAAGCAGCGATTTTACGTGAAGTACAAGAAGAGACTGGATTACGTCATTTATGCATAGAACGATTCCTAGCTGATTACATCATACATGTGAAAGAAAAAAAGGAATATCAAAAACGCCATTTCTTCCACGTAACATTACTAACAGATGTAAAAGATAGTTGGGAACATATTGTAAGTGCCGGTGAGGAAGATGAAGGCTTAGTATTTTGCTACGAATGGATTGGTATTGCAAAATGCCCTGGATTAGCTGGGAAACAAGGTGAGTTTTTACATTTGTTAGATGAAGTATACGCACAGTAATAAAAGAGTCTGAAACGTAAATTCATTCGTTTCAGACTTTTTTTATTTTTCAGTAAATAAAAGGTTTTTATATTGGTAAGTTGAATTTAATTAAAGGGATTGTAATTGTATATGCGAGGAGTGAAAAAATGAAAAAGTAATAGAGACATATTATCAATAAAAGGTTTTATAGAAGGAGAATGAAAATGGAGATGCAGTTCAAGTCACTATTACAAAAAGAATTAACAATTCATGAGATACAAGCTGCGATGGAAGATGGAAAGTTAACTTCAAAAGAATTAGTCATGTATTATCTTCATAGAATTGCAAAGTATGATCAAGACGGACCTAAAATCAATTCGATTTTAGAAATCAATCCAGACGCTATCTTTATTGCAGAAGCTTTGGATTGTGAAAGAAAAACAAAAGGTGTAAGAGGTCCATTACACGGTGTACCTGTGTTACTTAAGGACAATATTGAAACGAATGATTCTATGCATACAAGTGCAGGTACGATTGCACTAGAACAAAATATAAGTAGTGAAGATGCATTTCTCGTTACGAAACTGCGAGAAGCAGGAGCAGTGATAATAGGAAAAACAAATATGACAGAATTAGCAAATGGAATGTCTTTTGACATGTGGGCTGGATATAGTGCAAGAGGTGGGCAAACAATAAACCCTTACGGTACAGGAGAGGATGATATGTTTGTTGGAGGCTCAAGTACAGGGTCTGCCATAGCAGTTGCCGCAAATTTTACAGTAGTATCTGTTGGAACAGAAACAGATGGTTCTATATTGAGTCCAGCTGTTCAAAACTCTGTAGTCGGTATTAAACCGACTGTTGGTCTAATTAGTCGTAGAGGCATTATTCCGCTTACTTATTCGCAGGATACAGCGGGACCATTTGCTAGAACGGTAACAGATGCGGCTATTTTGTTAGGGAGTTTAACTGGGTTAGACGACAAGGATGTAGCTACTCATAAAAGTGAAGGTATAGCAGAGCATGATTATACAAAATACCTTGATGTTAATGGTTTAAATGGAGCGAAGATTGGTGTATATAGCAATGCACCAAAAGAGTATTATGAAACTGGTGAGTATGATGAAAAATTGTTTAAGGAAACGATTGAAGTATTGCGTAGTGAGGGTGCGACAGTAGTAGAGGATATAAATATTCCGTCTTTTCATAGAGAATGGAGCTGGGGTGTATCGCTCTATGAATTAAAGCATAGTTTAGATAACTATCTTTCTAAATTACCTTCTGCGATTCCAGTGCATTCTATTTCAGAGTTAATGGAGTTTAATGAAAATATAGCAGAAAGAGCTCTGAAATATGGACAAACTAAGTTGGAGAGAAGAAAAGATGTTTCTAATACGTTAAGAAATCCAGAATATTTAAATGCAAGATTAGAAGATATATATTTTTCACAAGAACAAGGCATTGATTTTGCACTGGAAAAATATAATCTTGATGCGATTCTTTTCCCTTCTTATATAGGCTCCACTATATGTGCGAAAGCAGGTTATCCGTCTATAGCAATACCTGCAGGATATATGGAGAACGGAAGACCTTTTGGGATTACTCTTGCAAGTACGGCTTTTAGTGAAGGAATATTAATTAAGGTAGCATATGCATTTGAACAAGCGACAAAACATAGAAAAATTCCGGGTTTGTCATAAATAGAATATACAAAAAGGACAGGAATGCCTGTCCTTTTTGCTTTATTGATTACATTGAAATATCTTTTTGATCTGTCTTATGATATTTTAATAGGCTAAAAGATAAACAAGCAGAACATAAAATAAGAAAAGAAGCGATGATATAAATTGTACGAACACCGAACATATCAGTAATAATGCCAACGCTAAGCATAGAAAGACCAGAAGCTGTCGAGAGGAGTGCACCATGAGCTGTATACATTTTTGACAATAAAGTAGGGGCAACACTTGATTGTAGCACTGTCGTTTGAGAAATATCTCTAATTTGATAACATGGACCCATTAGAACACATAGAAAAAGCGCAATAAACCCACTACTCGTCATACCATATAAAAATGTAAGAAGACTAAACAGAAGAGAGCCTATCGCCATGGAGCGTATTAAATTGTTTTGAATGTATGTACTCATTTTCCACGCTAATAGCCCGCCAATTAACGTCCCAACATAATAACTTGTATTAATATATCCCCACCATTCTTCTCCTTTATGAAGAACAGTTGTTACATAAGCTATCGTAATAGCGCCGATCCATATTGTCCCTGCGAATGTTTCAATTAAGTCCATACATGTAACTGTACGGAGAGTAGGATTTTGAAATAAGAGTTTCCAACCTTCCAATAAAGCGGCACCTTTTGAAGAAGAAGGCTCTATTACTAGTTCATTATGTATGGAACGTAATGAAAAGTGTAGTGCAACAAATCCGAAAATCATCAAAATGTTATTTATCATGAGTGTAGAAGTAGCGCCGATAAGAAGAACAATAACACTTGTAAATGAATAAGCAGCGGCTTGCGCAATTTGTATGGAAAAGGAAAAAATACTATTTACTTTTACTAAATTTTCTTGTGGTGTAAGGCGGGGGAGAATACTGTATAGTAATGGAGCGCTCCAACCACTACATAATGAAATGAAAAAAATGAAAAAGAATAGTGCTACAATGTTTGTGGAAAGGACCGGGAATAATATCATTAATAAAAATAATAGAGCAGTTTTTGACCATTGTAGTGTAAACAGTAATGAATAAGACGGAAAACGATTCATTATAAGTGGTGAAGATGTATTTGCTATAAGATTTGTAATAACTTGTAATAATGGAAAGAGAGCAGTTAATGTAGCTGACTTAGTTGTGATATACATATGAGTTGTAATAATCATTACGTATACGATGTCAGCGAGAGTAATGCATATTTTCGATCCTAAATAGTAAGTTAATGAACGAGTTTGCAATAAGCACACCACCTTCCTAGAAAGTAATATTTTAGTAGTTATAATAATTATAAATTAAAAAATAAATTTTGAAAGAATTAAATTTTTTGTCACTTTTTGAAAGGGAATTTCATGTATAATGAAGAATATATTAATATAGTATTTTAATAATACTCATTGTAACAGTGAATATGTACAATAGCTTGTAGTAAGAGCCCACGTATTAGAAAGGGCGGATAAACCATTCTTTTCTTCATATACATATAGAAAATGAGAAAGAAAGTGAGGGTTGCATATGGCTGCTTGGGTAATTTGGTTTATAATAGCTGGTATTTTATTTATTGCAGAAATGTTGTCGATTACGTTTTACATGCTTTGGCTTGGAATTGGAGCTGTTGTCGGAGGTCTTATTGCTTTATTTGCTCCTGATGCTCTATTTTTACAAGTTATTGTTGGCGCGATTGTAAGTTTAACATTGACTTTCTTCACAAAAAGAATCTCAAAAAACTTCCGAGAAGCAAAAGGTTTTACTGATACAGTAGATATGCTAGTCGGTAAAAAAGGCATTATTATGCAAGCGATTACAAACGAAACGAATGGTATTGTGAAGGTGGATGGAGATACTTGGACAGCTATTGCGGATGATCCAATTGATGCTGGAGAAAAAGTTATTGTTATAAAGAGGCATAGTACTATATTACAAGTGAAAAAGGAGAGTGAATAACTATGGTAGTAGGATTAACATTAACCATTATTTTCGCACTAATTGTTGTTACATTTATCGCATTAACAATTAAGATTATTCCGCAGCAAAAAGTTGGAGTCGTTGAAAGGTTTGGTAAGTTTCAACGTATTATGCAGCCAGGATTAAATTTATTAATACCAATTGTGGATCGCGTTCGTGTATATCACGACTTACGTATTCAACAAACGAATGTACCACCGCAGAAGGTAATTACGAAAGATAATGTACAAGTAGAAATTGATACAATTATTTTCTATCAAATTGTGGAACCAGAACTTGCGACATATGGTATTTCGAACTATGAATATGGTGTTCGTAACATTACTTCTGCAACGATGCGTCAAATTATTGGTAAAATGGAACTTGATGAAACATTATCTGGTCGTGAAAAAATTTCAACAGAAATTCGCTTAGCGCTTGATGAAGCAACAGAAAAATGGGGCGTTCGTATTGAACGTGTTGAAGTAGTAGATATTAACCCACCAAAAGATGTGCAAGCATCAATGGAAAAACAAATGAAAGCAGAACGTAATAAACGTGCGATTATTTTAGAGGCTGAAGCTGCAAAACAAGATAAAGTCCTTCGTGCTGAAGGGGAAAAGCAAAGTAAAATCTTAATGGCTGAAGGGGATAAAGAAGCACGTATCAGAGAAGCTGAAGGGTTAAAAGAAGCAAAAGAATTAGAAGCGCAAGGGGAAGCAAGAGCGATTGAGGAAATTGCAAAAGCAGAACAAAATCGAATTGAATTACTTCGTGAAGCGAATCTAGATGAGCGTATACTTGCTTACAAATCATTTGAATCATTAGCTGAAGTTGCAAAAGGGCCAGCAAACAAAGTCTTTATTCCGTCTAATGCAATTGAAACACTTGGTACTCTCGGGGCAATTGGAGAAATCTTTAAAGAAAAACAAGTGAAGAAACTACCTTCAAATGATACAGAAAAAGAACAATAAGAGTGAAAAAGAGAAATGGGATGCCATTTCTCTTTTTATTTTCATCATTGTTTTAATTTATATATTAAATAGGTGAGGAACGGGGAATCGTTCCTTTTTCATATTCACTAAAAAAATTTTAAGATTTCATATTATGAAATAAAGGAGATTCTGTAAGAAATAAAATTGATATAATAATTGAAAATTCAGTCATCTAGTGAAGTTTTTAAACTTTTTAGTATATTATTATTGGAAATTGGAGGGGATAGAATGGCAATTAGAACAGGGGAACAGTATATTGAAGGATTGAGAAAAAGAAATCCTGAAATTTGGATTGGAGGAAGAAAAGTAACGGATGTAGTAAATGAAGATGTTTTTCGTGAACCAATTTTACAAATTGCAAACTTATATGATATGCAGCACAATCCAGAATATCAAGATAAGATTACTCATATATGCGAAGAGACAGGAGAAAGGGTATCAAATGCATTTTTAGTACCGAAAAATTATGAAGATTTAAAAGTACGCCGTGAATTATTTGAAGTGTGGGCAAAAGCTACTTATGGTTTAATGGGGAGAACACCTGATTTTTTAAATGTAACGATTACTTCGATGGCAAGTAATTCGTGGTTTTTTGAGAAGTTTAATCCAGAATGGGGAGTGAATATAAAAAATTATTATAAACATATCAGGGACAATGATTTGTTTTTAACACACGCAATTATTAATCCGCAAAATGATCGGAGTAAGGCTTCTCATCAACAAGAAGATGAAACGATGCATTTAGGGGTAGTAAGTGAAACAGCAGAAGGAATGTATGTTAGTGGTGCTAAAATGTTAGCGACACTGGCGCCGATTACGGATGAGGTAATAATATATTCCTATCCAAGCTTTAAACCAGGTGATGAACGTCATGCAATTTCTTTTGCAGTTCCAATTGACGCACCAGGTCTAAGAATTCTATGTCGTGAGCCAATGCAAGATGGAAAACGATCTCTATTTGATCATCCACTTGCATCAAGGTTTGAGGAAATGGATGCATTACTAGTATTTCATAATGTGTTTATCCCGTGGGATAAAGTATTTATTTATCAAAGTGTGGAAGCTGGGAATCAATTGTATCCTAAAACCGGAATTGGTCATCAACCAGCTCATCAATCTGGGGTAAGAGGGTTAGTAAAACTATCTTTTGCTGCTGAAGTAGCTATGAAATTAGCAGATTCGATTGGAGTAGATGGGTTTTTAAATGTACAAAATCAGTTAGCGGAGCTTATGCAAGATGTTGAAACGATACGCGCTCTCTTGCAAGTAGCTGAATATGAGTATGAAACGAATTCATATGGAGAAGTTATTCCTGCGAGGCTGCCGCTTGATACGATACGCAGTTTATTACCTAAGATGTATCCACGGGCAATTGAGATAATTCAAACCATAGGTGCTGGTGGATTATTAATGTCACCGACAGGTGCTGATTTTATGAACCCCGAGATTCAAGATGATATGCAAAAATATTATATCGGGCGTGAAGGAGTATCCTCTGAGGAACGGGTTCGTTTGTTTAAATTAGCATGGGACTTATGTGGTGAGGCTTTTGGACAACGGTTATTACAATATGAGCGTTATTATTCTGGAGATCCGGTGCGTAAAATGGGAATGTTTTATAATGCGTACAAAAAACAACAAACTTTTTCACTTGTGAACAATGCACTGCAATCGAGTTCATCTGAAGGAGCCTTAAGTTAAACAAAAATGTTTGCGCTTACATTTTTGTTTGAAAAGGAAGGAGCAATAGATGAAAACAAGAATTTTACTGTTAGGATGTAAATCTTCTTATATTTTTAACAATATCTAAAACTTGAGAATTGTAACTGGAATAGGGGAGGTAAACGATTTGATCGCTTCTATCAGTAAAATTTGTAAAATTCTAAATTGTTTTACGAGCAATGAGCCTGTGCTGGGTAATTCGGAAATAGCGGAAAAGCTAAATATGAATGCGAGTACGGTTCACCATCTTGTTCGTACGTTGTGTGCAGAAGGAATGCTCATACAAGATGAGCAAAGAAAATATAGATTAGGTTGGAAATTGTTAGAGTGGGGAAATCAAGTCATGTTTCAGCAAGAGATTTATAGTGGAGCGATTCCACTTGTTGAAGAGCTTGTAAGAAATTTTAGTGGTACTGTGCATATCGGTATGTTTGATCGTGGTGATGTTGTATTTATATTGAAAGTTTCATCAAAGGAGTCCGTTCAAATCTCAACGCACGTTGGATCAAGAGAACCTGCGTATTGTACAAGCACAGGGAAAGTACTGCTTTCATTTCATTCAACTCCGTTAGAATATACTTCAGAAAAAGGGCTTTTACCAAGAGCGCCTAATACAATTACTTGCGTCAAACAATTCCAGACAGAGTTACAAAAGATTCGTAAACAAGGTTATTCAATTAGTGATAATGAAAATGAGCATGGATTGTATGGGATTGCAGCTCCTATTCGATCTTATACTGGGAGAACCATTGCGGCGCTTAATATTGTTGGGCCTATATCGTATATGCAGGGAAGTAATCGTGAAATCATAATTCAAAGTGTGATGAATACGGCAAATTTGATTTCCAAGGAATTTGGCTATTTGGAAATTTAACTTTAGAAGAAAAGAGGTGAGAATCATTTATATACATGAGCAGTGTATACCGAAATTAAAGAAATCTATTGTTTCAATTGGTGCTTTTGATGGTGTACATAAAGGTCATCAAGCGGTTATTAAAAATGCGGTTGAGAAGGCAAAAGCATTAAAGATAACAAACGTTGTGTATACATTTGATCCACCACCACGTTCATATTTTCAAGGAGCGCAAGTATTAACGACTATTGATGAGAAGGTGAAACATCTTCAAAACCTTGGTGTTGAACATGTAATTGTAATTCGGTTTGATCAGTCTTATATAAACAAAAGCGCAAGTTGTTTTATTCAAGAAATAAAAAGGTTAAGCCCTGTAGAAATTTTTATTGGTCAAGATTTTAAATTTGGAAAAAATCGTGAGGGAAATATTGAATTGCTAAGAGAACACTTCAACATTTCTATAGTGAAAGATGTTTGCTGTGATGAAGGTGAGCGAATATCTTCAACGAGAATTAGAGATTATGTCTACCATGGGGATTTGCAAAAGTCTAGCTCTTTACTCGGTTGGTCTTTTTAAAACGATATAAATAAAAAGGAATCATGAGGAGGAAATAATATGTCTAAAACATTGCAATCTTTTAATTTACTAAAATGGATTGATGAGAATAAGGAGTTATTAAAGCCACCAGTAAATAACAAAGTTATTTGGCAAGATTCAGAGTTTATCGCCATGATATTAGGTGGTCCAAATAGAAGACGTGATTTCCACGTAGATCCTTCAGATGAATTTTTCTATCAAATTAAAGGTGAATGTTATGTGGAATGTATTACAGAGGAAGGTAAGCGGGAAGTCGTCACAGTAAAAGAAGGGGATGTATTTATGCTACCAGCTATGGTGCCGCATTCACCACATCGCGTTGCTAACACATATGGGCTCGTAATTGAAAGAAAACGTAGCCAAGGAGAACTTGAGGATTTCGTTTGGTTCTGTGACGAGTGTAATCATGAAATGCATCGTGTACGTGTCCAATTAAATGATATTGAAAAACAAGTAAAAGAAGCGATTCATAGTTTTAATTCAAATAAAGAAATTCGAGCATGTAAAAACTGCGGTCATATTATGCCAGAGGAAGTGGAGGAATGGAAGTGCGAATAGATTTTCATACACATATTATTCCTGAAACTTTTCCAGATTTTGAAGAGAAGTTTGGTGGCGGTCGTTGGCCGATATTAAATCGGACTTGTACATGTGGTGCAAGTATTATGGTTGGAGGTAAAAATTTTCGTGACGTGACAGACCAAGTATGGTGTCCTAAGAAAAGAATTGAAGATATGGATCGTGAAGGTGTTGATATTCAAGTTTTATCGCCAATCCCAGTTACATTTTCATATTGGGCAAAACCAGAGGAAGCTGAAAGTATGGCACGTATTCAAAATGATTTTATTGCAGAAACAGTTTTAGCATATCCAGATCGTTTTGTAGGGTTAGGAACGGTTCCGATGCAAGATGGAGAAACTGCAATTCGTGAAATGGAGCGTTGCATAACGGAATTAAATTTACATGGTATTGAAATTGGTACAAATGTAAATGGTAAAAATTTAGATGACCCATCGTTTATTGAATTCTTTCGAATGGCTGAAAAATGGCAAGTTCCAATTTTTATTCATCCATGGGAGACATTAGGGCGGGATAGAATGCCACATCATAATTTTATGTACACAGTAGGGATGCCGAGTGAAACGGCACTTGCGGCAGCTACATTAATATGGAGTGGGATAATGGAGAAGTTTCCACGGCTAAAGGTTTGTTTTGCGCATGGCGGCGGATCTTTCCCATATATTTTGCCAAGGTTAGATCAAGGCTGGAAAGTATGGCCGCATTTACGATTGACTACGCATCCTCCTAGTTATTATGCAAAGAAATTTTATTTTGATTCTTTAAATTATGATCCTATTAATTTGAAATATATGATTGAAAGATTTGGGCATGAAAAGATTTTCATGGGTTCAGATTATCCGTTTTTATTGCGAGAAGTTGACCCGGGAAAGGTGATTGATGAAACAGCCAGTTTATCAGAGGAACAAAAGGCAGCGATGCTTGGGGGGAATGCTGCGGAATTTTTAAATATTGATATAAAAAAACGAGGTGTAGCATATGCAGAGAGTACAAACACCTGAGGATAAACTAAGTGAATTGGGAATTACACTACCAGCTATTCGCCCAGCAGTTGGAAATTATGTTAGTTGTGTAAGAGTAGGTAACTTACTATTTACTGCTGGACAAGGTGTAGATGAGTATCACGGGAAATTAGGAAAAGATATTTCCATTGATGAAGGATATAAAGCGGCAAGGCAATCGATGTTGAATTTGTTAAGTGTTGTGAAAAATGAACTAGGTGATTTAAATAAGGTAAAACGAATTGTAAAAATACTTGGTTTTGTAAATAGTACAGAAGATTTTATTAATCAGCCAAAAGTAATGAACGGGGCATCGGATGTATTAGTAGATATTTTTGGAGAAAAAGGAAAACATGCTCGTTCTGCAGTCGGTATGGCTCAGTTACCTAATAATACAACAATTGAAATTGAGATGGTTTTAGAAATTGAGGAATAGGAGGTAAAGAAGATGAACAAAGAATTATTAGCTGACAAACTAAAAGTGAAAGATGCGAAATTGTTTATTGATGGACAATACGTGGATTCTGTATGTGGTGAAACGTTTGATACATTCAATCCAGCGACGAATAGAAAGCTTGCATCTATTGCAAAGGCAAATGAAGAGGACACCAAAAGAGCAATTGATGTGGCGGAACGTACATTTAAAAGTGGCATTTGGAGTAAAATGCCAGTGGAAGAACGCTCACATATTTTATGTAGAATGTCGGATTTAATTATGGAAAGAGTAGATGAACTAGCATATATAGAAACTCTCGATGTTGGAAAACCAATTAAAGAAAGTAAAGGCTTCGATATACCACGTTCGGCTCATAATTTTCGTTTCTTTGCTGAAATGGCTAAATATATGGTGCACGAGCACTATGACAAACATAACTTTATGTCATATGCAAAGTATGCTCCTGCGGGAGTGACAAGTTTAATCATTCCTTGGAATTTGCCATTTATGCAAATGACGTGGAAAGCATCAGCTGCACTTGCTTCTGGTAATACTGTTGTTGTTAAACCGGCCTCCTATACTCCATTAAGCGCAGTTATGCTTGGTGAAATTGCAAATGATGCAGGATTACCACCAGGTGTACTTAATATTATTACAGGTCCTGGGAGTACCGTCGGGACAAAAATGACAACACATCCAGCTGTTAGAAGAATTTCATTTGTTGGAGAAAGTAATACAGGCAAGACAATTATGCGGAATGCAGCAGAAAACTTAATACCTGTTTCATTAGAATTAGGAGGTAAATCAGCAAATATCGTATTTGAAGATGCAGATCTAGATGAAGCGGTACAAGGATCGATTGAAGCTATTTATCGGAACCAAGGAGAAATTTGTTTAGCTGGTTCAAGATTACTTGTGCAAGAAAGTGTATATGAACAGTTTTTAGAGAAATTTGTAGCGGCTGTAAAAAGAATAAAAGTTGGAGATCCCCTTTCTGAAGATACAGATATGGGAGCGCTTGTATCAAAATCTCATTTAGAAACAGTTGATCGCTATGTAGAAATAGGAATTTCAGAAGGGGCAAAATTAGCCTACGGTGGAAAAAGAGTAGAGAGTCTAGTAGAAGGAAACTTTTATAAACCTACTATTCTATATGATGTTGATAACAGTATGCGTGTAGCACAGGAAGAAATATTTGGTCCAGTGCTAGTTGTTATTCCATTTAAAACGGAGGAGGATGCAATTCGCATTGCGAATGATTCCATTTATGGACTAGCTGGAGTTGTTTGGACAAATGACCTTAGACGAGCGCAACGGGTGGTTGCACAAATTGATTCAGGCTTACTATGGATTAATTGTTGGTATGTCCGAGATTTACGTACTCCATTTGGAGGTTCGAAGGCAAGTGGAATTGGTAGAGAAGGTGGACGTCATAGTTTCGAATTTTATACGGAAGCTAAGACGGTAACGATGAAATTATAAGGATAATATTTTAACTTAATATACAAAGAGCTCCCATCTAATGTTCATAAAAATAAGGAGATGGGTGGGGGCTAGTTAAACTGTAAAGGATTGAGGATATATAAATTTAAAAATGAGGTGAGAGCAATTGTTAATTAAAGAATTAGCTGATGAACTATTACAGGCTGAAGATTCACGTGTAGGGATACCTCCTTTTAATGAGAGATATGCTAATTTATCGGTTAAGGATGCTTATAATATTCAGCTTGAGGTAGTAGAAAGAAAGCTGAAGAACGGGCGTTATGTAATCGGAAAGAAAGTTGGACTTACGAGTGTTGCGATGCAGCAGATGCTTGGGGTAAATGAACCAGATTATGGACATTTGTTAGATGACATGAAAATAGAAAATGGAAGTACAATCTCAATAAGTTCTTTTGTATCCCCGAAAATAGAAGCAGAAATAGGATTTGTTTTAGAGAAAGATTTAAAAGGGCCTAATATTACATACATTGATGTACTGATGGCAACGAAGTATGTTGTACCTACACTTGAAATAATTGATAGTCGTATTTCCGATTGGAAAATAAAATTGGTCGATACAGTAGCGGATAATGGCTCGTCAGCAAAAGTTGTAATTGGTAATACATTCTCTAGCATCGATAAAGTAGATTTACGTACAACTGGAATGACACTTTATAAAAATAATAGTCTAATTGCAACGGGTGCTGGTGCGGCTGCATTAGGGCATCCTGCACAAGCTATTGCTTGGTTAGCTAATAAACTACATGAATTTAATATTGGATTAAAAGCAGGGGAGTTAATTCTACCAGGTGCGTTATCTGGTGCAGTCACAGTGAATAGTAAAGATAGTATTCAAGCTGACTTCGGGTCACTCGGATCAGTTTCAGTTGCATTCATATAGGTTAAAGTGTTGCGAAAAGGAGGGATAGATGTGAAGAAAATAAAGGCGGCTATAATTGGATCAGGTAATATTGGTACGGATTTAATGTATAAATTAAGAAAAAGTGAAGTTATAGAGCTCAATGCCATGATTGGAATAGATTCAGAATCGGATGGTTTAAAGAGAACGAAAGAAGCCGGATACGAGGTTTTTGATAATGGAATAAAAGCAATTATTGATAATCCAAGCTTAGCTGATATTGTATTTGATGCAACCTCAGCTAAAGCACATAGTTATCATGCGAAAATGTTAGAAGAGCTTGGGAAAATAGTAATTGACTTAACTCCGGCCGCATATGGGCCATTTGTTTGTCCTGCTATTCGAAATAATGACTTTTTAGATAAGCAAAACGTTAATATGATTACGTGCGGGGGACAAGCAACGATCCCGATTGTTCATGCTATTAATGAGGTGGCAAATGTTACATATGCAGAGATAGTTGCTACAATTTCCAGTTTAAGTGCAGGACCAGGTACAAGGGCAAATATCGATGAATTTACAATTACGACAAAGCGTGGAATTGAAGAAATTGGTGGAGCTGACAAGGGGAAGGCGATAATAATATTAAACCCTGCAAAGCCACCTATATTGATGAGAGATACAGTATATTGTGAAGTAAAGGATATGGATGAAGTTTCTATATATGAAGCAATTCATAAGATGGTTGAAGGAGTTAAGACGTATGTTCCCGGTTACTCTTTGAAACAAGAGCCAATGTTTGATGGGAATCGTGTAACTGTATTTTTAGAAGTTGAAGGAGCTGGAGATTATTTTCCTCCTTATGCCGGTAATTTAGATATTATGACAGCGGCGGCATTAAAAGTGGGTGAAGAATTTGCAACGCAAATCATTTCGGAGAAGAAAAGAGGTGTAATGAATGAGGCGAAATAGTGAAAGGCCAGTGAAAATAACGGAAGTTTGTTTACGTGATGGAAGCCATGTAATGAAACATCAATTTACAGAAGAGCAAGTTCGATTTGTAGCAAGGGCATTAGACGAGGCTGGTATGCATTATATTGAAGTGAGCCATGGAGATGGTTTAGGTGGTTCTACCTTACAATATGGAAAGTCATTAGTTAATGAAATGAAACTCATTGAAGCCGCGGTAGATGAGTGCAAGCAAGCTAAAGTAGCTGTCTTGTTAATTCCTGGTATTGGAACGATTTATGAATTAAAGCAAGCTGCAAATATTGGTGCGAAACTTGTTCGTGTAGCAACCCATGTAACAGAAGCTGATGTTTCAGCTCAACATATTCATTTTGCTCGAGAATTAGGTATGGAAGTGTGTGGTTTTTTAATGATGGCTCATTCTGCACCGGTTGAAAAACTAGTAGAACAAGCAAAACTTATGGAGGAGTATGGTGCTGAAGCGGTTTATGTGACTGACTCAGCTGGTGCTTTATTACCGCACGAAGTACGTGAGCGTATTCGTGCATTACGTCAATCTTTGAATATAGAAATCGGTTTCCATGGCCATAATAACCTTTCAGTTGCAGTAGCGAATACAGTTACTGCAATTGAGGAAGGCGCGACACGTATTGACGGAAGTGTACGGTGTCTTGGAGCAGGAGCTGGAAATGCTCAAACAGAAGTATTGCTCGCTGTGTTGGATCGTATGGGATATAAGTTAGATGTAGATTTATATAAGATGATGGACTTAGCTGAGGAGGTTGTTGCTCCTTTATTGCCAGTACCACAAGAAATTCAAAAAGGAAGTCTTGTAATGGGATATGCTGGTGTATACTCTAGCTTTTTATTGCATGCTGAAAGGGCGGCAAGACGCTTTAATGTAGACGCCCGTGATATTTTAATAGAACTTGGAAGAAGAAAAGTAGTTGGTGGACAAGAGGATATGATTTTAGATGTAGCGGCAGAATTAGCAAAGATAAAAACGGGGGTGTAAATGATGGCTTTAGTGAAAGGGGCAGATTTAGAAATTGTGGAGTATTTACTTCAGGCTGAAAAAGGAAGGAAAGAAGTAGTAAAAGTAACGGATAAGCACCCTGATTTAACAGTAGAGGATGCTTATAAATTGCAAAAATGTTTAATTGAACAAAAAATGAGCGAAGGTTCTAAAAGAGTTGGTGTGAAACTTGGATTAACGAGTAAGGCAAAACAACAAATGATGGGGATTAATGAAGCGATTTACGGATATTTGTTGGACGATATGCTAGCGTTCGAATGGGAGCCATTGCAATACGAAACGTTGATTCATCCGAAAGTAGAGCCAGAGATTGCTTTTTTAATAGGTGATGATTTACAGGGGACGAATGTGACAGCTGAGGATGTATTAAAGGCAACGAAATATGTTGCGCCAGCCTTAGAGGTTATTGATAGTAGATATTTAAATTTTAAATTTACATTGCCTGATGTAATAGCAGATAATTGTTCCTCTTCAAAATTTTTGTTAGGAAGTAAATGGATTGATGTTAAAGATATAGATTTAGCTAATATCGGGATGGTTATGTCGAAGAATGGTAAGGTTGCTACAACTGGGACAGGAGCAGCTGTGCTGGGACATCCAGCAGAGGCAATCGCTTGGGCGGTAAATAAACTTGGTTTACAAAATGAAGGATTTAAAAAAGGTGATATTGTATTAAGTGGTGCATTATCTGAAGCGATTGCATTTAAAGCAGGAGATTCCATAATTGCACAATTTGATGATTTAGGAAGTGTAGCGATGTTTTGTGAATAAATAGTAAAGCGAGAGATAAAAATGCCCATTATACAAATTCAAATAATAGAAGGTAGGAAGCAGGAACAAATTCAAAATCTAATATTTGATGTTACAGAGGTAGTTGCGAAAAACTTAGATGTAGATGTTGGACGGGTTCGTGTTTTAGTGAATGAAATCCCAAGTTCGCATTGGGGAGTAGGAGGAAAGTCTAAAGAGTGTTTAAAAGAAATTTAGTTAGGAATAAAAGCAATTTTCATTCTCTTATGAATGGAGGTTGCTTTTATTATTTTGAAAACTTTTAATAATATGTTAAAATTTAGTCTTGGTTTTAAGGAGAAAAGGGGGAATAAACATGCAAATACTACTAATACGCCACGGAGAATCAGAAGCTGATATCTTAAATGTACATGAAGGACGAGCTGATTTTGAATTAACAGAAAAGGGAAGACAACAAGTACAAAGGCTTGTACAGAAAGTGAAAGCAGATTTTCCACCAGATTTCATTTGGGCAAGCACATTAAAACGTGCTCGCGAAACTGGTGAAATGTTAGCAGAAGGAATTGGATGCCCAATTCAATTAGAAGAGGAATTAATGGAGTTTAATAATGGGGTACAAGCCGGGTTGTCATTTGAAGAGGCAAAAAAATATCCAGAGCCAAAATTTCTCCATGATCGTTTTGAAAACGGGGAATCATTTATTGAATTTAGAATGAGAATAGAAGGAATCTTTTCTAAAATCGTGACAGAGAATACATATGACCGAATTGCAATCGTTGCACACGGTGGTGTAATAAATAGTCTATTACGTGCTTTTTTCAAAATGCCCATTTCAATGGACTATTATTTTAAAATGGGAGATACGGGAATAAGCTTAATTGAAATTGATGGCGAACAAAAAACGGTGCATTTTATTAATGATACGAATCATTTGGACGAGATGTAAAGACCCGTGTACAAAGTAGTGTTTTTTGATGTTGACGGTACGCTTTTAAGTGAGATTGATAGAAGTATGCACGAAAGTACAAAAGAAGCGATACAAAGATTAATAGATAAAGGAATTCACGTAGTTGTTACAACAGGGAGACCATATAGCTTATGTTCGCAATTTAAGGAATTAGGCATAAATACGTTTATTTCTGCAAATGGTGCACATATTAAGTGTGAGGAATCAGTTATACATAAATCAGTACTTTCCAGTGAAATCGTACATGATATCTCAGAGTTTGCAGAATTACATGGTCACGGCGTTTCTTATTTTACTGAGGGTTTTACAATGAACGGAATAGCCTCAGATAATGAGCGTGTAATGCAAGCGCTTAGCGAGACGTTAAATTTAGGGGAGTACCCTGAAAAAAGCAAGGATTTGTCTGAAGAGATCTATTGTTTATGTCTGTATGCGGATGAAATAGAATCTCAAAAATTTATTGAAAAATACCCAATGCTTACATTTGACCGTTTTCATGGTTATGTCATAAATGTATTGGAAGATAATAAAGTATCGAAGCTCACCGCAATTCAAAAAGTATTGGAGCATTTAAACATTTGTAAATCAGAAGCAATTGCTTTTGGTGATGGTGGAAACGATATTGAGATGTTGCAATATGTAGGATTAGGAATTGCGATGGGGAATGGCGGAGAAGTACTAAAAACAAAAGCTGATTTCGTTACAAAGAAGGCGAGTGAAGGTGGTATTTTCTTTGCCTTAAAGGAGTTTCGTATTATTTAAAGATAATAGCTAGTCAGTTTGAAAAATCCTGTTTTAATGACAGGATTTTTTGTTTAACAATATTCTTGCAATAAAAGGAAAAATGTGAGTATAATAAAAGGTAGTTAGGCAAGCTAATTAGTTGAAAAGAAAGGAGACTGAAGATGGATGAATTCAAGAAATGATTCTCTTCCTTTAGGGATTGGGCCGTATGCAGAGTTAATAAAAAAGACGGCATCAGCGGATACGGATCCAATCGCAGCAAAACTTGGTTTGTTAATGTTATGGACGTCTGATAATGTTCTGGATGCTGTTGACGTAGATTTAGCTCCGCTTGGTATTTCAGAAAGTAAATTAGATTTTTTACTGTTGTTTATTTTGCGTGAAATGGAATCAAATGGGGAGGAAGTGAACATGAGTCCTTCGGATATTGCGAGTCGATTAGGGATCACACGTGCTTCTGTCACTGGTTTATTAGATTGGATGGAAAAACGAGAGTTAATCGTAAGATTCCATCATTCTGAAGATCGAAGAAGATTAAAAGTGAAAATTACTCCGAAAGGAAAAGAACTAGTTACGCAATCTTTACCAACTTTTTGGTTATCTTGCGCTTCGTTAGTTGACGACTTTAATCAAGAAGAGCGTCAAGTTTTAGAGAAGTTATTAAATAAAATGCAAGTAACTATGCAGGTGAAATTAGGAGAAGGTAGATAAATAAGTTGATTATGAGGGTCAACTTATTTATTTGGAAATATAATTAGCTTACCTTATTATAAGTTTAACTAACTTTAAGTCTCAGTCATAATTTTTCTATGTAATTAAAATAAGTAACAGTTAAAGAAATACTACTTTGAGTGCTTTAGAGGTTTTAAATTAATAAAACAAATCGTAGTAAGGGAGAGATATTATGATGGAAATAGGAAAGGAAATAAATAGTGAAAAGAATTACACAATAATGACTGTTGTATTATGTTGGTCGGGTATGGTAGTTATGTCTAGCCTATATGTAACAATCCCTTTAATTGCTCTATTTTCACACCTTTTTAATGTTTCACTAGCACAATCTGCAGCTACAGGTAGTATATTTTCTATTGGCTTTGCTATAGGGTGTTTGTTATTTGGGGCAATCTCTGATAAATATGGGCGAAAAAAAGTGATCTTTATTGGATTACTTACTCTGTCAATTATTTCTTTTTTGTTAGGGTTTGTAGATAGTATATTTTGGCTTGTTATTCTTAGAGGATTACAAGGGGTAGCAGCAGCTACGTTTTCTCCAGTAGCGTTAGCCTACGTTGTAGAAATGTTTCCAGTAGAAAAAAAGGTTACAACGATAGGATTTGTTAGTACCGGTTTTTTAGTAGCTGGAATTATAGGTCAGGTAATAAGTACGGTTGTTAGTCAACATTTTGGATGGCATATGGTGTTCTTCCTTCTTAGCGTTGTCTATATGATTACTGCTGTATGGGTTCAGTATTCTCTTCCAAAAGGGGCGACATCTCAATCTTATACTGATATTTTAGGACCAATTAAACAGATGGGTAAAGTATTTACACATAAAAGCTTAGTATTGAGCTATATGATTGCGTTTGTTTTATTAATGGCTTTTGTTAATATGTATACTGTTTTAGGGAATTATTTGAGCTCTTCTATTTACAATTTAACTGCAGAACAAATCCTTTATTTTCGCTTAGCGGGGCTATTTGGTATGATATTGTCACCACTTGCGGGTCGTTTAACAAAGAGGTTCGAAGTAAGGAAAGTCCTGCAGGGTGGCTTGTTGGTCGCTATCTTTAGTCTAAGTGCAATGGGCTTCGTTTCGTACCTGCCTCTACTTGTCATAATGAGTGTCTGTTTTGTAATAGGTATTGCTATATCCGTTCCGTCTTTAGTTGCTCTTGTAGGTCAATTAGGAGGGAAAGCAAGAGGAATAGCAGTTTCTATTTATACTTTTATTTTATTTTTAGGTACTAGTATAGGACCCATTATTTCTATTTATCTTATGAAAATAGGAGGTTATGCTCAAACGTTTATTGTATTAGGAATGATACTTTTTATAGGGGTTATAGCTTCTCTATTTATAAATAATGAACATATATTTGATGATATGTAGATTGGATAATGAATGAGTCGAAAATCACTCAAATAACGGAATGCGAGGATCTTTCATATGCTCGCATAATAAAATATGAACTTGCCCGCGATGATGATAAAAATGCGAGAGAATTTCAAGTAACCATTCAAATCGAGAATAAGAAATACCCCAATAGGCAGTCATAACTTCCGCTAATTCTTCTTGGGAATAGGAAAGAAATGTTTTAGAGAGAAGATTGTATCCTTTAATCATTATTTGTTGCATGTAGGCAATTGTTTCCGGTGTATGTTCTAAATAAAAGGTATGTAACTCTTTTTCCGTACTACCATTTAAAATGAGTAAATCAGCATGGCAAATAAGAGAAAGATGTGCACATATTTCAAATACTGATCGCTTCGAGTGAAGGGGTTGTATTTTTAATTCGTCTTCATTGTATTGGTTAAGCATTTGAATAGAAGTATCAACAGCAACTTTAAGCTGATGCAATGCAGATTCAACAAACATTGTAATTCTCCTCATCTCCGTATATAATAATTTCTTAAGGGTATTGTATCATACTCAAAATTCCGAAAATTCTAGTAGTTTGACTAGCATATTGAAAAGTATTATATTGTAAAAGGTCATATGAAACGTGAAATAGAATGGAATGCAATTATTGAGTTAGGAGTTAGACCAATGAGTTTGAAATATGGAAGAGATACAATTGTTGAAGTTGACTTAAATGCAGTAAAACATAATGTAAAAGAATTTAAAAAACGAGTGAATGATGAAAATATTGCAATGATGGCTGCTGTAAAAGCAAATGGGTATGGCCACGGGGCAGTTGAAGTTGCGAAAGCTGCTATTGAAGCAGGAATAAATCAGCTTGCAGTTGCATTTGTAGATGAAGCGATAGAGTTAAGAGAAGCAGGAATTAACGTGCCGATTTTAATTTTAGGCTATACATCAGTAACGGCTGCTGAAGAGGCAATTCAATATGACGTTATGATGACTGTTTATAGAAGTGAAGATTTACAAGGTATAAATGAAATCGCGAACCGTCTTCAAAAGAAAGCGCAAATTCAGGTGAAAATTGATACAGGAATGAGCCGTATCGGTTTACAAGAAGAAGAGGTTATACCATTTTTAGAAGAATTAAACCGTATGGAGTATATAGAGATAGTGGGAATGTTTACACATTACTCTACGGCAGATGAAATCGATAAATCATATACGAATATGCAAACAAGTTTATTTGAAAAAGCTGTCAATGCAGCAAAAGAATTAGGAATTCATATCCCATATATTCATAGTTCAAATAGTGCAGGCTCAATGGAACTTAGCAATACATTTCAGAATATGGTTCGTGTAGGTATTGGAATTTATGGAATGTATCCTTCAAAAGAGGTAGATCATTCAGTTGTTTCTTTACAGCCTGCGTTGTCGTTAAAATCAAAAGTAGCTCATATTAAACATGCGAAGAAGAATCGCGGTGTAAGTTATGGGAATACGTATGTAACGACTGGTGAAGAATGGATTGCAACTGTACCGATTGGTTATGCGGATGGCTATAATCGTCAGTTATCAAATAAAGGGCATGCATTAATAAATGGAGTTCGGGTACCTGTTATTGGCCGTGTTTGTATGGATCAGCTCATGTTAGATGTTTCAAAAGCAATGCCAGTACAAGTGGGAGACGAAGTAGTATTCTACGGTAAACAAGGCGAAGAAAACATCGCAGTAGAAGAAATAGCGGATATGTTAGGTACAATTAACTATGAAGTTACATGTATGTTAGACAGAAGAATTCCACGTGTGTATAAAGAAAATAATGAAACGACTGCTATTGTAAATATACTAAGAAAAAACTGAATCGTTATGATTCAGTTTTTTTATTTTTGACAAATGAAAAATGCTCTATTTGTACCGTGTAATTGAATGTTCTTAAAACCTACGGATTTCAACGAAGAAATTATTTCTTCATTTGAATAACAAGATTCTTCAAATGAAAAGTCACTTCTTGTCCAATTATTATCTATGTCATGTTGAAATAGTATAAAGTTCATGACTGCTTTTTTATTTTCATTATCATATGTAGAATCAATTGTACAAACATATTCATCCGTTGAAATGTGAAACGAAGCAATCCAATTTTCAAGAAAGCCTTTTTCCGTATTCATATCAAATACGAATGTACCTCCATTATATAATGCTAAATAAACGTGACGAAAAGTATCTGTTAGCTCATCTAACTTCAGTATATGATTTAAGCTATCACCGGATGAAATGACATAGTCGAACGGTTCATTTACTTTGAAAGAGCGTGCATCATCGACGATGAAAGATGCATTTGGCGCGTTATGAAGTGCATGTTCGATCATTTGTGCAGAACCGTCTATACCAGTTACTATAAAATTATGATCAAGTAGTTTTCTAGTAAGATGACCAGTCCCGCAGCAAAGGTCTAATATACGAGATTTTGGGGCGGCATCTTGTAAAATGAATTTATGATAGGCTGGATAGGCGTGTTCAGCATAATGCCCCCAATGCTTATTATAAATGTCTGCAAAAATGTCATAATCAGAATAAATTGGTTTTTTAAACACATGCATTCACCTCGAAATTCATTACATTATAATAGTCATGCTTCGTTTTAATTTCGAAACCACATTGTGTATATAGTTTTAAAGCATGGTTATTTTTCGTTTCGACGTCTAATTCAATTGTTGAAATGCCTTCTGTAATAAGGGTATGCACCATATAACTAAGAATATCTTTGCCGTATCCCTTACCTTGATAAGAAGGATGAACGGCGAATCCTGATAGTGTAGTAGATTGCTCTTGCTCAGAAGCTGTAATCGTTCCTATCACTTTTTCATCGATAAGAGCACAGTAAACTTGATGGGAAGATGAATTCATCATCTTTTGTAACCATATTGCGGTATTTTCTACTGAATCTCCAAACGCTTTACTGGAAATTTCGATAAGATCAAGAAGTGATTCTGAAGTTGCAAGAGTAAGCTGTATAGTATTCTTCGTTGTTTTTTGAACTTCTTCTGCTTTGAACCCCATACTATATTCACTATATAAATAAGGTAACTTCATATGTTTTGCAAATTCTTTCCCAGAAGCAGAATCCCCATTCATAATAAGAAGCGCTTCATCGGCCTCTCTTATTCGTATTTCTTTCATTGCGGTTTGTAAAAGAGTGGTACCTATATGTTGTTTCCTATGTTTCGGATGAACAAACCCTATTAACTCTAGTTTTGTCGGTCTTTCAAAGTCATACATACTTAATGCACCAATTAATTGAGTATCGTCATAAAATAGAAAATCATTTATTTCTTCTTTGTTACGAGCAGTTAAAAAGTTTACGTGTAAATCTGATGAATAATCAATTTGATCGTGTTGTCCGCAAATATGAGCTAAAGCTTTCATTTGCTGAATTTTGTTCGCTGTTAAAGAGTTCTTTCGTTCAATATTCATTTCATTATCCCTCACCTTCGTATTTAAAAATAGGATGGATGACTTAGCCACTTTTCTAACTCCACACTGCCCTGAACAGATAATAACCGGTACAAATATCTATAGGGACATCTACATGCTATAAGATTAGGAATAGGCATAATGGTTTCATAACCTTGTTTAAAAGCATGAGCTTCCTTTTCTGTAAATACATATTCTAAGCCGATAAAATCAAATTCTCGGGGAGCAACTGCGTAAGCTTCTGTATCTACTAAACCTGTAATAGTTGTGCCATCAGATAAAAACTGAGTAGGGTCCATATCAATTAAAACGAGCGTAGATTCCTTTGGTGTTGGCAAGGAAGAAAGCTGTGATTCAAAAGTAGGAAATGCGTTACGGATGCTCGCATTATCGGAATAAAACCTATTTACAAGTTTTTTACTGACATTTAGTATGTGAGACTTAAATTCTTCTAGTGGAACTTGGAAAGTACCTGATGGGTTTCCTGTAAACTCTGCTTGAAACGAATGAATTTCTGCTAGTCCTTTTCCAAGGCTGAATAAAATTGAATCAGATTGCCCGATAAAGGATTGGAGCGTACTTCCTGTTAGTTTTTCGACACTAACATACTTCCGGCCATTTAAAACATGTTTTTGCAAAATAGTGGGGATGGGCAAGTTAGTATGCCTTTTCAATAATTCGTGTATATGCTCTAAATGATGTACGTTCCTTGGATTGATTCCAAAAAGGTTTTTACATCCCCACCAAAAATCATTGTTTGGTTCTTCAGTCATTATTGAGGAACGAACAATAACTTCTTCAAATGCTGTTTTAACAAGAAACACATCGCTTGCATGTTCTTCATAACCTGGGTGTAAAGTTTGAATAGATAAAATAGGTGAAGCGAATAGTTGTTGTAGCATGAAATCGCTCCTTTTTCTGTAAATTCGATAAATTTATTATATAACAGAATATGTTGCAAGTGGATAATGATAGGGACAACATAGAATTTAAATAAATTTACGGTGAGAAATCAGTTTGGAAATTATATTTTTCTGCTTTTGTATGAATTATCAAAATAATGTTTTTGATGATAAATCTGTAAAAATACCAAATATAAATCTTATGTTTTTCAGTAAATGAAGAGTTAAGCGTACTTTCAATAGGGATATAACGTAGGTTAGGAAAAATATTTCTCAATAATAAAATGAAGAGAAAAATATGAAGAAGTAGAATAGATTCCTTTATAATAGTTTTAAATTAATTAATATAATTAATTATTAATTATATTAGATAGGGGAGAAGATGATGGCAAATGTACTCGTAATAAATTTTCCTGGAGAAGGTCATATAAATCCAACTTTAGCTATTGTAAGTGAGTTAATTCGTCGAGGGGAAACAGTTGTTTCGTATTGTATTCAAGATTATAGAAAGAAGATTGAAGCAACAGGTGCAGAATTCCGAGAGTTTGAGAATTTTCTCTCTCAAATTAATATTATGGAACGAGTAAATGAAGGTGGGAGTCCTTTGACGATGCTATCTCATATGATTGAAGCATCAGAGCGTATTGTTACTCAAATTGTAGAAGAAACAAAAGGAGAACAGTACGATTACTTAATATACGATAATCATTTTCCAGTAGGACGTATCATAGCGAATATTTTACAATTACCTAGCGTTTCGTCTTGTACAACGTTTGCTTTTAATCAGTACATTACTTTTAACGATGAACAAAAATCGAGAGAAGTAGATGAAACGAATCCAGTATATCAATCTTGTTTAGCGGGAATGGAAAAATGGAATAAGCAGTATGGAATGAAGTGTACTAGTATGTATGATATTATGAATCATCCTGGTGATATTACTATTGTATATACTTCCAAAGAATATCAGCCGCGGTCAGATGTATTCGATGAATCGTATAAGTTTGTCGGTCCATCAATTGCTACTCGAAAAGAAGTAGGTAGCTTTCCTATTGAACATTTAAAAGATGAAAAAGTGATTTTCATTTCTATGGGAACAGTTTTTAATGAACAACCTGAGCTATATGAAAAATGTTTTGAAGCTTTTAAAGATGTAGAAGCGACAGTCGTATTAGTTGTTGGTAAGAAGATAAATATAAGTCAATTTGAAAACATTCCGGATAACTTTAAGTTGTATAATTATGTGCCACAATTAGAAGTATTACTGCATGCTGATGTATTCGTGACACACGGTGGCATGAATAGTTCGAGTGAAGCACTATATTACGGTGTCCCGTTAGTTGTAATTCCGGTAACAGGAGATCAGCCTTTAGTTGCGAAACGAGTAAATGAAGTAGGGGCTGGAATAAGGCTGAATCGTAAAGAACTCACTTCTGAATTGTTACGTGAGTCTGTAAAGAAAGTGATGAATGATGTAACGTTTAAGGAAAATAGTCGTAAAGTTGGAGAGTCACTTCGAAATGCTGGTGGATATAAAAGGGCAGTTGATGAAATATTTAAAATGAAAATGAATTCGTACTTGAAACTTAAATAAATGTTTGAGGCACACTTACTACAATGCGTAAGTGTGCTTCAATAAAAAATTACATAAAAATCACTATAAAGGTGAAACTTTTGTGTATATAAACTGATATCTTTGTATTAGTAGAGAAATTACGTTAAAATAATACTAAGAAAATATATAAGTTTTGGGGGTAATGAATGAAGAAAGTATTTGAATACATATTACTAACAATTGGATCGATTATTGTAGCGGGTTCATTAGAGCTTATTTTAGCACCTAACGGATTAGTAGATGGCGGGGTAACGGCTATTGCTATTATGGCGAATAAAGTTGCTGGATTACCGCTTTATGGAGTGTTCTTAGGAATTAATATCCCAATTTTATTATTTACTGCAAAAGTAATGGGAAAGAAGTTTTTTATTCGTACATCCTATGCAAATGTTGTTACAACACTCGGATTGATTTATTTAAAACCATTTCCAGCAATTACAACTTCTGAATTATTAATTGTTCTTTATGGAGGAGTTCTATTTGGTGTTGGTGTAGGGATTGTAGTAAAAATGGGCGGAGCAATTGATGGATCAGAAATGCTAGCTGTTTGGATGAATAAACATTTTAAAGTGCCGATTAGTACATTTTTACTTGCTGTAAATGCAGTTATTTTTATCTTTGTTGCCATTTTGTTTTCAATTGAACAAGCGATGTTCTCATTAGCAATTTTCTACATTGTTACGAAGATGATTGATTTCATATTAGATGGTATTAATCAAGGAAAGAGCGTTATGATTATTTCTGGTAAAAATAAAGAAATAGGCGATCTACTTATGAAAGAATTGCAATTATCCGTTACGTATCTACATGGAGAAGGTGGTTTTTTAGGAGAACATAAGAGAATCATTTATTGTATTACAAACCGTTTCATTTATCCGAAAATGAAAGATCTCGTTCTCTCTGTAGATCCAACTGCTATAATTGAAGCATCCTATTCAACAGAAACAACTGGTGTCAAACGTCCGGGAAGGGCAGCGAGATCAGAAAAATAGTGAATGAAAATAGCTCCACGTAAGTATAACTTACGTGGAGCTATTCTTATTTAGGGAACCACGCTTTTTTCAGTAATTTGACAACAGTTTCGATACAATCCTCTGGAATACTGCCAAAACCGAGCAATACATATGACTCCTCCCTCACATTATGAACAGAATCGTATGTGGAGAGAGGGTATAACTTAATGCGTTCTTTTGCAGCTGCATGAATAAGTTCTTGTTCATTCATCCTGTTATGAACGTGAAGTACAATATGAAGTCCGGATTGTTCACCGAGTATATGCACGTTATTTCCCATTTCGTTTGTAATAGATTTAATTAAAGAAATATGTTTTCTTTTATATAACGTACGACTTCGGTTAATATGACGTTCCCAATCACCGCTTTGAATAAAGGTAGCAAAGGTAAGTTGTTGCATTGTAGAAACCGTTTGTTTATACATACCACCGAGTTCTTTATAGGTTTTTAGCAGATGAGGTGGTAAAACGATATATCCCATTCGTAAAGAAGGTAAAAAAGATTTCGAGAAAGTTCCCATATAAATAACACGTTCATTTGAATCTAGTCCTTGTAAAGAAGGAATGGGTTTTCCTATATAGCGGAATTCCCCATCGTAATCATCTTCAATAATATACCCCTTACAATCATTCGCCCATTTTAATAACTCGAGTCTTCTAGATAACGGCATAATGATTCCAAGTGGAAATTGGTGAGATGGAGTGACATATGCCACATTGGAACCCGATTCACGTAAAGCAGAAATATGAATCCCTTTATCATCTAAAGGGATAGGGTGAACAGGAAGGCCAGAGCTTTGAATCATAGCAGGTATACGGTGGAATCCAGGATTTTCGATTCCATATTCTTTTTTTGAACCAAGTAATTGAAGTAGTAGCCAAAGAAGAGGCTGCGTACCTGCTCCGATAATAATTTGATCAGGTGAAGAATGTACCCCGCGAGCATGATATAAATACTTTGAAATATGTTCTCGTAGAACGAGCTCACCTTGGGGATCTTCTTTAGCGAATAATTCGTTTTCATATTGAAATAAAGTTTCGTGTAATGCTCTTTTCCAGTTTGTTATTGGAAAAGATTTTTGATCAACAAGTCCTTGGCTACAATCATAATCATATCGTTCTTTTTCTTTATTGTTAGCACTGTTTGACGCAATTTGCTGTTTCTTTTGAATGACATCAATATCAACTTCTGCAACAAAAATTCCGCGTTTCGGTTTGCTTTCTACATAACCTTCAGCTAGTAATTGTTGATAAGCGGATTCAACTGTAATACGGCTTACATTAAGTTGCATAGCTAAATTTCTGTGAGAAGGAAGGCGTGTACCAGCATGTAGTGATCCATGAGAGATTTCTCGTTTCATATATTCATAAATTTGTAAGTAAATAGGTGTTTTACTTCGTAACACTAATGGAATATTCAGATCCATTTGTAGACGCTCCTTTTTATACTGGCCTTATAAAAAAGAATAGAACTGTCACTTAAGTTAAGGGCAGTCGCTTTCTATAATGATGATATAACATTTAGAAAATTTTATAAATAGTAAGGGGCGAATCATAATGAATGTTAAAGCAGTAGTAACAGAAGCGGATTTACACGATGTATTTCCCGTATTACAACAATTACGAACGAAGCTTTCAAGAGAAGAAGCAAGTTCTTTATTTCAAAAAATGAAAGAAGAAAATTATAAACTATTTTCGCTACGTAATGAAGAGGATGAAGTTGTTAGTCTAGCTGGTGTAGCGATTTGTACGAATTTTTATAATGAGAAACATGTTTTTGTGTATGACCTTGTAACTGCGGAAGCTCATAGATCAAAAGGTTATGGTAAGGTTCTGCTGTCATATGTAGAAAAATGGGGGAAAGAAAAAGGATGCAATTCTATCGTTCTTACATCTGCGTTTCCAAGAATTGATGCACATCGTTTTTATGAAAGAGAGGGGTTTGATAAGGTAAGCTATTCTTTTTATAAAGAGTTATAATACTAAGTAGGTTCCGTGTGTAAAAATATATGGAACCTATTTTCTTTTTCAGATTTGAGCTAGGGACAGGTCTAGTAATATAATTTGTCGAATATTAGAAATTAACAAGAGAATATAGAGAATGTTAGGAGCGTTTATAGTTGGAAAAAATAAAGAAATTATCCATACCAAATGATGTAAGAGTCATCATTATTTCTGATATTCATGGAGAATTAGATCTTTTTAAGGAATTACTACATAAAGTTAATTTTAAAGATGAAGATTATTTAATTATTAATGGTGATCTTTGTGAGAAAGGGAGAAATAGTATTGGCGTCATAAACTATGTGATGGATCTAGTAGTTAGCAAGCCGAATGTTTATGTAATTGAAGGGAATTGTGAGGTTGTAGTTGAAGCGCTTGTAAATGAAAATCCTGCGTTAATAAATTATTTGTGTACGCGAAAGAATACAATTTTTAATGAATGGCTAGCGCAATTGAATGTTATCATTAATGAAGAAAGTGATATTTGTGAAGTGAAAAACATATTGATGAGCCATTTCTCAAAAGAAATAAAGTGGCTAACAGAATTACCAACAGCTATTGAAACTGAGGATTATATCTTTGTACATGCTGGCCTTGAAGATAGAGAGGATTGGAAAGAAACAGAACGAAAAAATGCGATAGCAATGCCGGAGTTTTTCAATCAATCACATAGAGCAAATAAGTATGTAGTTGTCGGGCATTGGCCTGTTGTAAACTACTCTGTTGAAGCTCCATCTAACAATCCAGTTATTGATAAGGAAAAAAAGATTATTGCAATTGACGGTGGAAATGCGATTAAAGAGGCAGGGCAATTAAATGCATTTATCATACAGAGGACAAGTGCAGGTGATGCGTTTTCTTATACATATGTAGATTATTTTCCAGAGTATGAAGTAATAGCAGATTTTCTTGCCGATGCAACAATGCAGGGTGGGGTTACCTATCCACATTATTACATAGAGCCGATGGAGAAGATGCAAGATTACACAATATGCAAGCAAAAGGAAACGAATACATTACTTTATGTGAAAGATGAATACATTAGGCAACTTGATTCAGGTGAATACACAGTGAAAACCGATATTTCTTGTGCGCAAATAAGCGTAAGAAAAGGTGAAATTGTTTCTCTTATTGATGGTAGCTGCTCAGGCTATGATTTAATTAAAAAAGATGGAGTAGAAGGTTGGATAGAGAAAGGGATTTTAGTTGAGATAGAAAAGACGAAAAAGAAAATATTTAGCTGAAATAGGAGGGATGTAACCTCCTATTTTTTATTAACTAAGTAATGGTGACGTACCTTAATTGATACCTTATAACAAAATTATACAATATAATAAATGATATTGGTTTTGATTTTTCTGAAAAAATATTATAATTATATATGAAATAAAGAGGATTGTAGGAGGGAATTATGCAAAACGTAATATTAAAAGGGGATAAAGTTACAATTCGTACAATTGAAGAATCAGATATAAAACCATTATGGAATCTCGTATTTAAAGAAGAAAATCCAGAATGGAAAAAATGGGACGCACCTTATTTTCCATTTTCGATGCAAGAATATATGCCTTATAAAGAGAAGATGCAAACCCGTTTAAAAGAAGAACCTCTATCCAATTTGATCATAGAAAATAACGGTCAAATTATAGGGGCGGTCGGATTTTATTGGGAGCATAAACCGACGCGTTGGTTGGAGATGGGAATTGTCATTTATAATCCAACTTACTGGAATGGTGGCTACGGTACAGAAGCTTTAACTCTATATCGAGATTTACTATTTGAAAAGATGGAGATTGGTAGAGTAGGGCTCACGACTTGGTCTGGTAATGAACGAATGATGAAAGTGGCTGAGAAAATAGGAATGACTTTAGAAGGTAGAATGCGCAACTGCCGTTATTATAACGGAACGTACTATGATTCTATTCGAATGGGAATAATTCGTGAAGAATGGGAAGCGCTATGTGTAACAAAGGGGTGAAGAGGTATGCACGCTATTATTGCTACATTTGATCGTGTGTTTACTAATAAAATTACAGAATTGCAAAATGAATTAACAAATATCATTGGCACAAATCAATTAGCCGGAGTAGAACCTCATATTACGTTAGCTGATTACAATGAGTTAGATGTTCATTTATACACGGAGAAGTTAGGGGAGTTTGTAGCTGTTCAAGAAAATACGGCCCCAGTAACTTTTCCTTCTGTTGGAGTTTTTCCTACTAATGGAACGGTCTTTCTAGCACCGACTGTTACCGATGAATTGTTAAAACTTCATCATTCTTATCATGATTATTTTAAAAATTTTCATGATAACCCGAATTCATATTACGTACCGGAAAAGTGGGTTCCGCATTGTACGATTGCAAATAGGTTACATACAAATCAGTTTTTACGTGTAATGGAATATATATATGAAAAATTTGATTTTGCAACAGCTTCAATTGAAAAATTAAAATTAATTAAGGTGAATTATGAAAATGGTTCTGCCATTTCTTCTAGTATATTAGCAGAATATAATTTAAAGAGAATGGAGACATCGAGATGACTTATGTAATTAGAGAAATGAAGCAAGAAGACATTCACGCCGTACAATCAGTAGCGAAAATAGCTTGGCATGATACATACGAAGGTATTATTCCTAGAGAGATTCAAGACAGCTTTTTAGACGAGGCATATTCTGACGAAAAAATGAAATATCGTCTTGAAAATACACATTTATTCGTTGCGGAAGAAGAGGGAGAAGTAATTGGCTTTGCGAATTTCTCACCCGTTAGACTACAAAACGAAGCAGAATTAGGAGCAATTTATTTGTTGCCAGATCAGCAAGGGAAAGGGATAGGGAGTGCTTTATTACAAAAAGGGCTAACGGTATTAAAAGGAATTCGGAAACTATACATTCATGTAGAAGCAGCGAATGAAAAAGGAAAACGTTTTTATGAAGCGAAAGGTTTTGCGCAATTAGAGGAATTTGAAGAAGATTTTGAAGGTCATATGATGCAGACAGTAAGGATGGTTTTATACGTATAAGGAGGACTAGAAGTGAAGATTTTTGATTTTAGTAAAAAAGTAGGAAAGCAAATCACAGCATTTCAATCTAATTTCATAATGTCGAAAATATTAAATCATGAAGGGAATATACATATCGGTGCTATGCATTTAAAAGAGAATGGAATAATTGGATATCATGAAGCAGTTGTATCGCAACTGCTTCTTATTGTGGACGGCGAAGGATATGTATGTGGAGCAGATAAAGAAAAAGTGAAGGTGGAAGTGGGACAAGCTGTGTTTTGGGAGAAGGGCGAATTTCATGAAACGAGTACGGAAAAGGGATTGATGGCAATTGTTATGGAAGCGGAGGATCTTGAACGAGCGATATTAATGCCTATTAAAGAGGAGAGTTGTGAAAAATGATAGAAAAGGCAAACCGGGAAGAAACGGACGAAATAATACAATATGCAGCTCAATCGCTTTTTGAAGGTACGAGGGGAAATTGTCGGTTAAATACAGAGAAAGCGATTGAAATTACAAGACCGATTGTAGAAAAAGGAGCGTATTATTTAGTCGTTAAAGAAGAAAACAGTGTAATGGGATGGATATTATTAGGGGAAAATACGGACTATTTTTCTCATGAAAAACTAGGGTTTATATACGAATTGTATGTTTTTCCAGAGTACCGCGGGAAAGGATTATCAAGAAAATTAATGGAGGCTGGTATTAAGGAATTACAAAAGAATTATTCAGAAATTCGTTTGAATGTATTTGCTGGAAATTTTGCAAAAGAGATGTACGAAGAGTTTGGTTTTGTTGAAAGACAGGTAATTATGACTTTGAAGTGAGAATAATAGTTTGAACGGGAGAAGAGAAAGAATGAGAAAAGAAAATGAGTATGTTGCGTATTTACAAAGATTGTATCCTGAATTACAAATAAATTCTGTTTATATAAATGAAATAGGTCAAAATAATGATGTGTTAATTGTAAATGATAATATAGTATTCCGGTTTCCGAAATATGAAAAAGGTATTCAGAAACTTCGAATAGAAACACAGTTACTAGAGAAAATAAGACCCTTCATTACGCTTCAAATTCCCAATCCAAGTTATCAAGGGTTTCAAAATGAAGTAACAGGGAAAGTATTTGCAGGTTATGAGATGATTGAAGGAGACCCGTTTTGGAAAAATGTTTTTACAGAAATAAATGATGAAAAGCAATTACAGAAACTTGCGTGCACATTGGCGAGATTTTTAAAAGAGTTGCATGAAATTCCGTTATCTACATTCGAAGGTATTATGCAATGTGATAGTACTGATATGTATTCAGAAATAAATAGTTTATATAGCCAATTAAAAGAACATGTTTATCCATTCATGAGAAATGTAGCGAGAAAAGAGGTCTCAACATCGTTTGAGTTATATTTAAATGAAAGTAGTCATTTTAACTTTACTCCTAGTCTTGTTCATGGGGACTTTGGCATGACAAACATTTTATATAGTGCAACAAAAAAGAATATTTCAGGGGTCATAGATTTTGGTGGGGCGAGCATTGGAGATCCCGCTTATGACCTTGCGGGGATATTAGGTAGTTATGGAGAAGAGTTTTTACAACTATTTGAAGCTTATTATCCTAATTTAGAAACAGTAAAGGAGCGAATGTATTTTTATAAGAGTACATTTGCGCTTCAAGAGGCATTATTTGGTGTACTAAATAATGATAAGAAAGCCTTTGAAGCTGGAATAGCACAGTATGTATAAAAGCCGATTTTAAATCGGCTTTTAATTATCGATACATCGTTTACATCCCAATACCTTTAAACCCGAATCGTTTATAAATTCGTCCAGCAGCTGGGTTGTTATAAAATAAGCGAAGTGTTCGGCCTTCATTTGTAAAGTCCCGAATCATTTTATGTAATATAAACGAAGTATATCTGCTCTGCGATAATCTGGGTATGCACATATGCCAACGACTATATAATCATTTTGTATATGGGATTTAACTCCTAATGACTCTTATATAGGGGGGATTTGATGGATCTAGTGAAATGCGAGATTTTTTTGAGGGGGATTTTTCGTTCTGTATGGAATCTTGCAACAGAAGTTACGACTAACAAGTATGAAGCGGAAGTGAATATTTTACATATTCCAGATTTCATTCCATTTATAGGAGACCATGATGTGATAGCAAAGGGAGAAGCAGGACTAGGTACAGCTGGTTTTAAAGTACAATTAGGTGCAGAGACAGGTGCGTACTTTGGAGAAGCATTTGGACTTGGAGGATTTATAAAAGTCGAAAAAACAAAGGAGGAAAGTTGAGATGGATCCAATTAAAGCGGGGAAGTATATTACATATGTTGCAGTTGTGATACTCCTTATATTTTCTATGTTATTGCCATATAGCTTACCTAAAAAGATTGCTCTTATTATTTTTGTTTTAATTTTAGGGGCCATTTCCTTGAGAGCGAATAAAGTGGTAGGACGAATACATAACAAATTTAAACAATAATAAAGTTTGAAAAAGGATAGGGATAATCCGATATTAATTAGGGAAAGAAACGGGATTATACGTTAGAGAGGGTTATGGGATAGGTGGTACCATTAAAATTGGAGATTAAGAGAGGAGCATATTAATATGCAACCATTTAAGGCTGGAAAATATATTACATATGTTGCAATTGCTATATTTCTTGTAGTCGCTATAATGTCTCCTTATGAATTACCTAAAAAGACTGGCTTTATTATAGGTGTTCTTATTTTAGGAGCATGTGCACTTGGGACTAACAAATTTTATGAACGAATGTATAGTAAATTTAAACATAAATAAGATTAATACAATAGGGAGAAATCATCATGATAATAATATCTATTAAGAGCAATTTTGAGAGGGGTAACCCATAAAGGTTTCGGAGGAGGTTTGTTCTTGAGACCTGAAAAAAAGGAGTAAGCACACATGTTTAAACAAGGACGTATTTTGATGTGTATTTTTACCATGGTGTTATTTTTTTCTTCATTCTTTTTTCCACAGTCAATGGGAAAAAGGTTTTTAACAGCTATTGCAGCATTAATTATTGGTGGAATAGGTATTGGAATTTCCTATCTATTAGAAATTTTGAGTAACAAGTCGAAGAATATATCTAAAAAGAATGGAGAATGACGATGAAGCTTTTCCCGATTGGTTCAGTTGTAAAGCTAAAAGATTTAAACTAACCTGTTATGGTTATTGGAAGAATGATCATTTCAGCAGATAAACGTGATTTTGATTATGTAGGTGTTCCTTATCCAGTGGGCTATCTAGGTGATGAAAAAGTATTATGTTTTAATCATGATAAGATTGTAGAGGAAATGCATAGAGGATATATGACTGAGAGTGAATTAGTCCTACGTGAGAAATTAGTAGAATTGTAAAGTGGTTGGAAAATACATATAGATTTTAAAAATACGAAAGAGGAAACAAAATGGGAAAGATAATGAGAACTCTTGTAATCATAGGTATACTTATTCCTCTGGTACTACTGTGGAGTGTACCTGATATCCCTCTAAATGATAAACTGCTGATTACAGGTTTACAACTAACTGTAGGATTCACCACAGTAGTAGTATTAGAGATTATATTTAAAAATCGAAAAAAGAAAAGGGCAAAATAGAGATAGATTGTATGGAGTATCAGTTAAAAGTATGTAGCTAGTTATTGGCAAGTGTTCTATATTACAGCTAGTGATAAGTATGTGAATGTGTGTTAATTTAATGAAAAAAGCCGCCTATTACAGGCGGTCTTTTTGTAATATATGTAACATTATTTAATTATTATTTTTTTCACTTATTAATTTTGTATGCTCATTTAACCAAATATCTATTAGATTTCTTAATGTAATAGTTGCTATTTGAAGAGGGATTTCGATTTCATCTTCATCATACTTATTAAATATAACAGTTTTATCTCTTCGAACATCTGCCCCAAAAATATTCGCACTTATTTTTTCATGATGACTTTTTTCGTTTAAAACTTTATCTACAGTTTCTGCTATCCAATCACCGAATGTGGATACCTCCACATTTAAAAAAGCTTCTAAAATATCGAATTCTTTTTGTAGTCTAATAACTAAGCTACCTGTACTAAGTAATTCGAATTTGTAATCCATATTATTTTCTCCTTCAAAAAATTAATTTTATTGACCTTGTCTTGGAAATGCAGAAATAATTTTACCATTAATAAGATGTAGGGTGAAATATGGATAACGATAAACATCATTAAGAGTGAACGGGATCAACAAACGTATTGAACAAAAACATTTCTCATTATACGTCTCAAACCTCTAAAGTATCGTAATTAAGCTAACAAAGCTTTTTATTATCGATACATCGTCCGCATCCTAATATCTTTAAATCCTAATCGTTTATAAATTCGTCCAGCAGCTGGGTTGTTATAAAATAAGCCATCCGTTTGGACAGCTTATTTACATAATTATCGTTATTGGAAGTGAAAATTATTTGATAAAGTAACCCCAATAACTTATTACTACAAGTATTAAAGATAATACTGTATAAATAATAGATCCTATTAAAATAGGATCTACACGTAATTCAAATTTTTCTTCCTCTACTTTAATACCCAATCTAGCTTGAGTTTGAAGGCGAACACTGTTGCTAGAAAATCCACCTTTACTGCTAAAGTAATATGTAATAATAACAAAACATATTCCAGCGAAGAAAGTTAAATCAATAAAACTCCATTTTAAGATCTTAGATAGTTTATATACAATCTCAGCTTCAATTATTATAGTTACAAGTAATCCTAATCCTTTTTTCATGTAATCAATCCTTTTGTATTCTCTAATTATTTCGACATTTATCACTTATAATCATTTTATCATGTGATAAGAAGAAAAAACGAGGGATTTTTATTGTATATTGTGTTCATACTCAATTAACATAACGTCTCATGATTGGTAGCAAGCACACAAGGAGAAACCCTATCCTCAAAAGGAATCTGCCTTTTTCTTTTTATATAATTTTATGGAACTTTTTATGTATTTCTATCCTAGCTTAGGTTTTAGTGTTCTCGTTTGTTACTGCATTAGCAAAAAAACTGTATGAAATCTTGCCGGCTCTTAACGTGGCTTTTTCAAAAATACTGGTGATTTCCTAAGAGTGTGTGCTCCTCATCAGTTTAATCTTGTATGAAATTTAATGATGTTACTCCGCAATTGCATAATGCGCTCTACATCATCTAGTGAAACAAGTTTAATTGTTTTATGAATTGGTGTGTTAGGTAAGTTGTTGTCATCCAGACATTCACAAAAATACATTTCATTTTTAGCACCTAGCTGTATATTTGAAACAGTTTCAAATCGTTCAATAATAGTTGTGACTTACCAGAGAGTTCCAGCGGCTTATATGCGGAAAGAAGTGCCTCATAATGAAAGGTAACAAATTCTTCTTTACTATAGGGTATAAATGAATCATGGAAGCGGAGTAAAATTGACTTTAATGGTCCATTCCTTTTAAATATCCCCACAGATCTTGAAGTTTGTTTCATAACCGAAAGATTTTATATCTCCAATAATAAATAAGTTAAGAGCAACTTCTTCTTTTAGGTAAGCGAAGCGAATACTTGTTCATGATTTTTCATTATTAATTTTCGTATCAGCAATGAATCGATACCTTTTTATTTTTCTGAATATTACAACTTAAGTTTTTTGAAATCAATATAAAATTTTATGTTTAGTTCACAAACTTTCGGAAAAACTAGGAAAGATATGACAAAGGAGGTTATGAACGGTGGAACATCCAATTCAAGGGTTAATGAAAGCTGCAATGGAAAATTTAAAAGAAATGGTCGATGTAAATACGATTGTTGGAGAGCCTGTTCAAACGGCTGACGGTGGTGTAGTGTTAACGGTTTCTAAAGTAGCGTTCGGTTTTGGAGCAGGAGGTTCTGATTTCCAAACGAATGATGGGCAAAGAGCGAACGGTAACCCTGCATTTGGTGGCGGTAGCGCGGGTGGTGTTTCTATTACACCAGTAGCATTTCTTGTGGTGAATAAAGATGGAGTAAATATTCTTCATTTACAAAATGCGACACATTTAGCGGAAAAAATGATTGAATTAGCTCCACAAACAATCGATAAAATTCAATCGATGTTCCAAAAAGATGAAAAGAAAGAGGGAAATCATCACCCTCAAAACCCAGATGAAATCCTTTAAAAACGCCTGCTCGCGAGCAGGTGTTTTTTCTTGTAATCACTATGTAATAAAACTCATGAAATTGTAAATAGTTTTTGAAGTTTTTTCTATGTTTCTAAAATTTTTCATGTTAAAATATGCTATAGAATTGAAACATATAAAACGAAGGTGGCTAGGTGCTTTGTCTGGAGGATCTGACCAAGTAAAGAATATGATATATATTAATGGTAATCGTCGAGGTCATTGTTTTATTACATCAGGAATTACGTTTAAAGAGTTTGCAAGTAACATCCCTTCACCGCTCCATCAAGTGTTGCTTTTGAAGCATAACTTTGAATGGACAGATTTTCATTATCATACTTTATTTGAATATGTTGAGGAAGAAAATATACATAAGTTAATTCAAGCAGAGATTGATGAATTTGATGAATTTTGTTGGGTAGATTTTGATGATGCAAGCGATTTAGATGAATTAGAGCCAAAAGAAATTGCAGAGCTTTTATATTTGGCTCACAAAAAAGAACCACTTGCAAGAACATTCTTTCCGTTATTGAAAAATAGATTTGTTTATTTTTCACATGATGATGGATGGTACAACAAAGTGTATTATCGTAGAATCGCTGACTTTGTAGGGATGTTAAGTAAAGTCATTCCTTATAAACTCGGTGCTTTCGGTAAGAAACGTTTTACTTTCTTCCAAAAATCAAAAATTTTCCCAGCGATTTCAAAAGAAGTGATTATGGGACTTATTCCACTAATGGAAGATGGTCTTTATATTGATCTAGCAGGGAAAATTGAGTCAAGAAGGGGTCTTGAAATTCCGGTATATGTAGTGGGTTCGTATGAAAGTACGGATGAAGTGCTAGATAATATCGATGAATTAAAAGAAGAAGCAACAGAGACAGGATGGCTCATTTTTGATAAGAAAGAGCAAGAGTGGCAATGGGTTGTGGACTAAGAAAACTTGGCGCATGCAGTCAAGTTTTCTTGTCTTTTGAAAGGAGTACAAATGAAGAAGTATTATACAATTGTGGGTATTATAAGTATTATTCTTGTGGCGATTTTACTTATAACTTGTCCGAAAGAATCAGATTTTAAATTGTATCTAGAAGATAAGTATGCATTGAAATGTGACGAGAGTAGTTTTGAATGCACACAAAATGTAGATGGTAAAAAAGAAAAACTAAAATTTGAAAGTACAGATGCACGAAACGGTGTATTCTTTATGACTGTAAAGCAAACATTTAAGACAGAAGCTGGTGTTACGAAAGAATATAGCGGAGTAGGAATGTTTGGTACATTTCTTTTTGTTTCAGAGAAGACTTTCTAGTAATAGAAGGTCTTTTTCTTATGCTTATGTTCATATAGATGAAGTAAGACAAGCATAGGAGGGGTAATAATGAAGACGGAATGTATTGTTTGCGGTGGTGAGGAGTTTTTCTCTTCTACATTATATGCACGTACAAAACAAGATTGGGCGTATGCACCAAATATGTATCGATTTGAAAAGGTGTTTATTGAGCATAGGGATGAAGAAAATTATCCAGTGTTTCAAGAAATTACAGCAAAACATTGTTGTGGATGCGGTCATATTATGTTGTATCACGAATGAACACACCAAGTATAACTTGGTGTGTTTTTTTTAAAACGCTGACAAAGCAAGCGGATAAAATAAAGTGAATAAAACAGAAAAACTACCAAAGCCAATTGCTGTATATCCAAGTGTTCTTGCTCCGAAATTGACAGCTAATAAGCCGACTAAAATCGCAAGAGAGCCGAGTGTAACCGGATAAAATGCAATTGAGAAAAGCGAAAGAAATAAAGCGACATAGCCTATCATTGCACCGGTATTTGTACCTTCTATTTCATTTGCAATTTCTTTACGCTTATGTCTAATTGGAATGCCAGCTGGTGATATTTCAGCTGCATACTCTTCGTTTTTTTCACCACTTTTAAAATGATGATTTCTCTTTCTTCGCATGTACATCCCTCTCCTTCAATTGGGTGTACCTATAGTATCTTTCATAAAGAGAAGAACATGAGTATGAGTTAAACCCAAGTAAAGCAAAAATTGGAGAATAAAGATTCCGTCGTTAGCATGTACATCTCCTTATGAAGATAAAACAGGAATTTTGGAAAATGATGTAGAATGAAATGAGTGATAAAACGTGAAGGTAGGGGAGTGCATGACGAAATTTAATTGGCATGAGTCAGCAGAGAAAAAATGGGATAGTAGTGCAGAATTTTGGAACCAAAATAGTCAGGAGATGTGGGACAGCGGGAGTAGGAGTACAATTATTCCATTTTTTGAACAATATGTGAAGAAAGAAGCGCAAGTGCTAGATGTTGGTTGTGGTGATGGATACGGTACATATAAATTAAGTCGCACGGGATATAAAGCAGTTGGTGTAGATTTATCAGAAGTGATGATTCAAAAAGGGAAGGAGCGCGGAGAAGGACCAAATTTATCTTTTATAAAAGGAGATCTTTCTTCCTTACCATTTGAAAATGAACAATTTGAAGCAATTATGGCAATTAATTCTTTAGAATGGACCGAGGAGCCATTACGAGCATTAAATGAGATTAAGCGTGTTTTACAAAGAGATGGATATGCATGTATTGCAATTTTAGGACCAACAGCAAAACCACGAGAGAACAGTTATCCTCGTTTATATGGCAAGGGCGTTGTTTGTAATACGATGATGCCTTGGGAATTTGAACAGTTAGCGAAAGAACAAGGTTTTGAAGTTGTAGATGGTATCGGGGTATATAAGCGCGGAGTAAATGAGAGGATGTTAGGTCAACTACCTACAGAATTACAACAATCGTTAACGTTCTTATGGGTATTTATGTTAAAAAACGTATAAAGAAATGAAAGAATTTTTAGGAGGTAAATAAGTGCAGAAAATACAAAAAACTGATACAATATCATCAGAACCAATTAAAGGGGGACTAGGGTATATGACAACTACTACAACAGTTAAATCCGATATTGAAATCGCACAAGAAGCGAGTATGAAGAAGATTCAAGAAATTGCAGCTGATTTAAATATTTTAGAAGATGAATTAGAGCCATACGGGCATTATAAAGGTAAGTTATCTCTTGATATTTTTAAGCGCTTACAAGATGAGAAAGACGGTAAAGTTGTTTTAGTAACAGCAATTAACCCAACTCCAGCTGGAGAAGGTAAATCAACAGTAACAGTTGGTTTAGGTCAAGCTTTTAATAGAATTGGTAAGAAAACAGTAATTGCACTTCGTGAACCATCTCTTGGACCAACGATGGGATTAAAAGGTGGAGCAGCAGGTGGTGGCTTTTCACAGGTTGTACCAATGGAAGACATTAACCTTCACTTTACTGGAGATATCCATGCGATCACAACTGCCAATAACGCGTTAGCGGCGTTTATTGATAATCATATCCAACAAGGAAACACACTTGGGATTGATACACGTAAAATCGTTTGGAAACGCTGTGTTGACTTAAATGATCGTGCCCTACGTAACGTAGTAATTGGTCTTGGTGGACCGGTTCAAGGTGTACCACGTGAAGATGGTTTTGATATTACAGTAGCATCTGAAATTATGGCCGTATTCTGCCTTGCAACAGATATTCAAGATTTAAAAGCACGTCTATCTCGCATTGTAGTTGCTTATAACTTTGCAAATCAACCTGTAACGGTAAAAGATTTAGGTGTAGAAGGTGCGTTAACATTATTATTAAAAGACGCATTAAAACCAAACTTAGTACAAACGTTAGAAAATACACCAGCTATTATTCACGGCGGACCATTTGCAAATATCGCTCACGGTTGTAACAGTGTTATCGCTACAACAATGGCAGCGAAATTAGGTGATTATGTTATTACAGAAGCTGGATTTGGTGCTGATTTAGGTGCAGAGAAGTTTTTAGATATTAAAGCTCGTGCAGCTGGTATTAAACCAGAAGCAGTTGTTATTGTTGCTACTATTCGTGCGCTTAAGATGCATGGTGGCGTGGCAAAAGATCAATTAAAAGCAGAAAATGTAGATGCATTAGCAAAAGGTATGGAAAACTTACAGAAGCATGTTGAAACAATTCAAAGCTTCGGTGTGCCTTTCGTAATTGCAATTAATAAATTCATTACAGATACAGATGCAGAAGTTGCATACTTACAAGAGTGGTGTAATGAGCGTGGCTATGCGGTATCCTTAACAGAAGTTTGGGAGAAAGGTGGCCAAGGCGGAGTTGACCTTGCTGAGAAAGTGTTAAAAGAAATTGAAAAAGGTGAAAACAATTACGCACCACTTTATGAATTAGAATTACCATTAGAAGAAAAAATTCGTACTATTGCTCAAAAAGTTTACGGTGCAAAAGATATTGAATTTGCTCCGAAGGCACGTAAGCAATTAGTTCAATATGAAGGAGAAGGCTGGAGTAACCTACCAATTTGTATGGCGAAAACACAATATTCTCTTTCTGATGATGCAACGAAATTAGGGCGTCCATCTGACTTTATCGTTACAATTCGTGAACTGAAACCATCTATTGGTGCAGGATTTATCGTTGCGTTAACAGGAACAATGTTAACAATGCCAGGTCTTCCAAAACAGCCAGCAGCACTACAAATGGATGTAAATGAAGATGGAAAAGCAGTAGGTTTATTCTAAAAGGTTGTAATTCATCTCGTTTATCTGTAAACTATATATACATCAAGTGGCGCCTTTCCATCGAAAGGCGCCTGTTTTTTGGAGGAAATTATGTTTGATCCAACTGCTTTTGATAATTTAAAAGTAATCGTAGAAGGTGCTGTTTATGATTTTGATTTACATGGAGATATTCTTGTAACAGATCGAAAAGATATGATGGATCTTGCTTCATTAAGTCGTATATATCATATTTCATTTCAGTTAACCGAACCATTCGAACCGTTAGTAGAAGCAACATTTTCACTATCTGTAGATGCAAAGAACTTGTCTGGTGAAATATTAGAAGTACCACAATTTACACCAGGATGTGAAATGAAGTTAGCATTTTCATTCCCGATTGAAAAACCAGAAGTAGTGTGCGGTGAAATTGAAACTTTCATGCATTCTATATGGGGAAAAGAAAGAATGATTACGCAAAAACTTTCATACGAATATAATAAGCAAGCGATTTCATATCATAATAAGGTAGAGGTTCTATTTCAAAAAGCGATTACAGAAGACCATGTTGATGATTTAATAGCTGTTATTTCACACATGATAGAAACGGTGCGAACAATACAACATTTTCTTCAAAAATAGAGATAAAGGAGAAAAACAAATGATAAAAGATATGCAACCATTTTTACAACAAGCTTGGGAGAAGGCTGGTTTTAAAGAATTAACTGAAATTCAAAAACAAGCAATTCCAACTATTTTAGAAGGACAAGACGTTATAGCTGAATCTCCAACTGGAACAGGAAAAACATTAGCGTACTTATTACCCCTTTTACATAAAATTAATCCTGAAGTAAAACAACCACAAGTTGTTGTTTTAGCGCCAACACGTGAGCTTGTCATGCAAATTCATGAAGAGGTTCAAAAGTTTACCGCAGGAACTGAAATTTCAGGTGCATCTTTAATTGGTGGTGCAGATATTAAGCGCCAAGTTGAAAAATTAAAGAAACACCCAAGAGTAATTGTCGGTTCACCAGGCCGTATTTTAGAATTAATTCGTATGAAAAAGCTAAAAATGCATGAAGTGAAAACAATTGTATTTGATGAGTTTGATCAAATTGTAAAACAAAAGATGATGGGTGCTGTGCAAGATGTAATTAAATCAACGATGCGCGATCGTCAATTAGTATTTTTCTCGGCGACAATGACAAAAGCTGCAGAAGACGCAGCACGTGATTTAGCAGTTGAACCACAATTAACACGTGTAACACGTGCAGAGTCAAAAAGCTTAGTTGAGCACACATATATCATTTGTGAGCGACGCGAAAAAAATGATTATGTAAGAAGAATTATGCATATGGGTGATGTAAAAGCAGTTGCTTTCTTAAATGACCCATTCCGTTTAGATGAAATTACGCAGAAATTGAAATTCCGTAAAATGAAAGCAGCAGCTCTTCATGCAGAGGCAAGTAAGCAAGAACGTGAAGCAACGATGCGTGCATTCCGCGGCGGGAAATTAGAAATTCTACTTGCTACTGATATTGCGGCACGTGGAATAGATATCGATGATTTAACACATGTAATTCATTTAGAGTTACCAGACACTGTAGACCAATATATTCACCGCTCAGGACGTACTGGACGTATGGGTAAAGAAGGAACAGTCGTTTCTCTTGTAACACAACAAGAAGAGCGTAAATTACTTCAATTTGCAAAAAAACTAGGTATCGTGTTTACGAAGCAAGAAATGTTCAACGGATCATTTGTAGAAACGAAACCGAAAGCACCAAAGAAAAAGAAACCAGCATTTACTGGGAAGAAAAAGCCTAGATAAATGATGAGGAAGGCGTAACTATTTGTAGTTACGTCTTTTTTGTTTGTAATCAAGTGATAAAGGGAATTGTATTAGTGTTTTTTTTATGTGCCTATCATATATATGCTTCTACTGGGAGTATCGAAAAAAGGGTAGTTTATTTATTTGGTTTATACGAGGAAATAATATAAAAAAAGTCGAATATTAAACTGATGCGAAATAATAAAAAGAAGGTACACATATGGATAGGAAATTAGGAATGTTTTTAAATACGAAACATATTGAAGTAAACGAAGGAATAAAGAAGGCGAGAGAATGGGGGTTAGAATATATTCAATTATATGCTATGAATCCGACTTTCAACTTAGCTAACATTTCAAAGGTACAATGGAATACATTAAAAGAAAACTTATCTTTTAATGAGATTCAAGTCCCGTCATTAGCAATTAGCTTCGGAGAAAATGGAATAATAGGAACTGAAGCTGAATGTGCAATAGAGAGTTTTAAATATATTACTGATAAAGGGTTAAGGTTAGGAGCTAACATAGTAACAGCCCATATTGGAAAAATCCCTGATGATGAAAATAGTGAGTACTATGATAAAATGATACGTGTTTGTAATAAAATAGGGGACTTAGCGTTCAGATTTGGAGGATTCTTCGCCATTGAGACGGGATCTGAAAAAGCGATAGTATTAAAACGATTTTTAGAAAATGCAAATTCGAAAGGACTAGCTGTTAACTTTGACCCAGCAAATTTAATAAGTGATGTAAATGAAAATCCGTTAGAAGGTTTATTACTATTAAAAGATTATATAGTACAAACTCATATTAAAGATTGTAAAGAAGTGAAAAGTGATCGTTCAACTAAGTATATAGAAGTAGCAGTAGGAAATGGTGAAGTGGATTTCGATGTATTCTTCAAAGTATTAGATGAACTTGGGTTCGATGGGTATAACATGATTGAAAGAAATGATTATTTTGACGAACTGGATGGGATGAGTCAGTCGATAAATTTTGCAAAGAAGTACATACCAACTCAAAAGGAATAACGATAGCATCTGTAGAAAGTTACATAGAATATAATATAAAAACATTAGGAGGAATACAAATGATTCAAAAAGTCGGACAAATTATGTTATATGTAAATAATCAAGATGAGGCAGTAAATTTTTGGACGGAAAAGGTAGGGTTTCATGTAGTAGCAGAAGAAGATAACAAGCAAGGAATGAGATGGATTGAAATTGCTCCAACTAACGGTGCTGAAACGAGCATTATATTACATAATAAAGAAGTTATTTCGAAAATGAGCCCAGAATTAAATCTTGGTACACCGTCCTTAATGTTCTTCTCAGAAAATCTGGATCAATTATATGCAGATTTAAAAAATAAAAATGTTACTGTTGGAGAAATGGTAACTATGCCTTCTGGTAAAGTGTTTAACTTTGCTGATAGTGAAGGGAATTATTTTGCGGTTATGGAGAAAAACCAATAATAATATTGCTATGTGAAAATCCCCCTCAAATATATTGAGGGGGATTAAATCTTTGAAGTGGATTTTTCATGAGAGAGTTGTTTAATAAAAAAAGTACCTTTTTCAATAGCAGTTTCAATATAACCGACAATTTGATTAAACGTAAACACCTGTAAGTCTTCATGCAAGTGTTGCTCGGGATACAGCATATCTTCAAAAAGATACTTTCGAAAAGCTAAAACGTTTTCTTTAGAAACCTCTTCAATATCTACAATGTGAGTCTCTTGATTGAGAAGAGAGAAGAGCTGTTGTTCTTTATCGTAATGATGAAGCAACTTTGCATTTAACAATTTAAAATCGTTATAGTACAGAGGCGCGATAGTTTCGTCGTTTTCTATTCTATTTTTTAGCCAAGGTAGAAAAAAGCCACTTAGCCAATTATCATCGGCAATGAGGTGGGTGTAATAGCCTAAGAGAAAAGGGGAATCCATTTGAGCTTTATATTTTTGAAAGAAAGAATTGAAATCTATCCTTCTCGTATAGTTTTTCGTTGTGCCAGCGTAAAAATGTGAAGTTCCTTTTTCTTCTGCTGAATGAACCGCATCAGGGGCTACACCTCCAAGTATGAAAGAAGTTTTATCTTGAATACATAGTTTTTCGGCAATACCGTTAGCGATAATAGCATGCATAATTCGTGATCCCATGAATGACACCTCGGTTTCAAGTATTCATTTCAGGAAGAGGACTGAACAGTTAGTATTACTTTCCCTGTACTTTTTCTACTTTCGACCCATTCATGTGCTTTCCCTGCATCTTGGAGTGGAAAAGATTTCGTAGCCTTGATTTGCAAACGTCCGTCACGCAAATAACGGAATACTTCATTTGCAGTTTCTTGGAGTAGTTCAGGGCGTTGTTTTCGTGTAGTGCCAAAGCTAAAACCGAGTATAGAACGGCAACTGGCATGTAAATCTTCCGTTTGGAAATTTCCAATTTCACCGCTAGCATTACCGAAATGAACGAGACGACCGTAATAAGCAAGACAGTTTAAACTTCTTTCAGAAACAGTTCCAGAAATAGAGTCCAAAATGATATTAACCCCTTCTCCGTTTGTCAGCTCATTGGCTTTCTCTACAAAATCTTCATCTTGATGAAAAATAACATAATCAGCTCCAGCATCTAAAGCGATTTTTCTTTTTTCTTCACTTCCGACAGTACCGATTACTTTTCTAGCCCCTAATAGTTTTGCAAGTTGAATCGCTGTAGTGCCAATTCCGCCAGCAGCTGCATGAATGAGTACAGATTCACCTTGTTGAATCCTAGCAACATTTGCGAGTAAATTATAGCTTGTAAAAGATACGATAGGACAAGCGGCTGCAATTTGAAAGTTGACCTCATCAGGTAAAGCAAAAGTAAGATTTTCATTTGCAACAACATATTCAGCGTAAGATCCATTTTGAGGAAAAGCGATGACACGCTGTCCAGGATAAATATTTTTCACATGAGAACCGACACGTTCTACCATACCAGCAGCATCTATCCCTGGAATAAAAGGTAGTGCTTTATTTCCTTTTTTGCCATAACGTGATTTAATATCGGCGAAATTAACACTTGTAGCAACAACACGAATTAAAACTTGATCTTCTGAAATAGCCGGAATATCTACATCTGTATATTTCATCACTTCAGGACCACCGAACGACGTTACAACGATAGCTTTCATCATATATCCTCCTAAATTTGACTATATAAATCATTTTAAGTCTTCATTAGAAATTGGAAAATTATATAATAGTTATGCAAGGTTATAAGTGAAGCTTATGAACTCATTGAATCATTATATTAATTTATATAAAAAACTTTTTTTAAAAATCGAACGAAATATAAATTACTTGCCAATATATTGTGTAAGACAAAGGAGGGCTGGTATATGAAGAGTGAAATAGATTACGTACATTTCATTCAATTAACTTTATCAGGCAATAAAGAAGCGTATAGCGAATTGTATGATAAAACGATTCAAGAAGTATATAAAACAGCACATTTCTTAATAGATGATAAAACGGATGTAGATGATGTCGTTCAAGAAATATACATACAGCTATATGAATCGCTTCATAAATATGATACCGAGAAACCATTTCGTCCTTGGCTAATTGGGCTTGCGATTAAACAAATTCATTCTTATAGAAGAAAGAGGTGGATGCGTCTACGAATTATAAAAAAAGCGGAAGAGCAAAGAAAACCAGTGCAAATTGATTTTTCTAACGATGTTTTAAGTAAAATATCAAACCAAAAACTAATCGAACTCATTCATAAATTACCGTATAAATTGAAACAAGTTATTATTTTAAGATATTTACATGATTATTCACAAGAAGAAGTAGCACAAATATTACATATTCCAATTGGTACTGTGAAATCTAGAATTCATTCGGCATTAAAGAAACTACGTCAAAAAGAGCAAGTAGAAGAAATCTTTTTAGGAGAGGTAGGGAATGTGAAATGAGTTTAGATTGCAGAGTTAGAGAATCTATACAAGAAGAAGCGAAGGGGGTTGTTGCACCGCCGGAGTTAAAAGAAAAAGTAATCGTTCAAATAAAGATAAATCAAGGGGGGCGTAAGAGAAAGAAACGTCTTATCGTAGGAGTGCTTGCAGCAGCGTTTTTAATCCCAACGACTGGTTTTGCGTATCAATCTATTATGGCAGATGGTATATACGGATCTTTTGAAAACTTAAAAAAACATGCTGGAACGATGACATTAGAGGCGTACATGCGTTTTAGTGCAAAGTTATCAGAAGCGAAAGATGAAATGGGTGCGAAGGAATATAAAGAGTTTACAAAAGAACTAAAAAAATTAACAAATGCAAAGCTGGTGTACGGAGATTCGAACGGTAATATTGATTATGATGGATTATCACCAGAAAAAAGAGAAGAAATGAAAAAGGTAAGTATGGGCCTTCAACCATACTTTGATAAATTAAATGGTCATAAATCTAGTAAAGAAGTATTAACGCAAGAAGAGTTTGATCGCTATATGGAAGCTTTAATGACACATGAAATAGTACGAGTGAAGACAAAATCAACTGGTGCAATAAAACTAGAAGAAGTACCTGAGGCATATAAAGAAAGATTTATGAAAGCAGAGCAGTTTATGGAGTATGTAGACGAAAAGGTGAGATAAGTAAAAAAGCTCAGAGTCTAAGCTCTGAGCTTTTCTTATTGAAATGTAAATATATTAACCACCTATGCCTTTTGCTAGCAATAGGAAATATGTAACTACTAGTATTATTCCATTTAATACTGTACCAACTATTCCGAATAACCAATTCTTTGAAGCTATCGCAAAAAGAATGCCGATTAATGAGAGAATACCTAGTATCGAAATAATTAAAGTTAAATTTGCATTAGGCCCTCTTAGAATAAAGAAAGAACATATGCTTGCGAGAAACATTAGACACGAGAATCCAAAAAATCTATACATAATAATTCTCCCTTGATTGAAATGTAATTTGACTTAGTACGTGATTTTCTTTAGTTTAACATAAATTTCCTTTTCTCGTGTGTAGAGACTTTTACAAATAATATTGCATTTATAAATAAACCGCCGAAACCAATGATATTTAAGTATTGGTCATCAATTATATTTTTTCATATTTGCAGTGTCTTTTTGTATAAAGGAATCTAACAGTGAATAACCAGCTATTAAACTAATAATCGTAACAAAAGTTGTATTTATAAGAATAATATTAGCTAAATAAGGCAAGTACGAACCAACTGGTGAAAAGAGTAGAGCTGGAGAAAAGGAAAGAAATAGCGTAGGCAACGTAATAGCAATAAATTTATCCGGTTGAAAGCTCCAGTTTTGTTTACTCGTTTCGCGATTAATAGATTGAAGGAATCGTAATAAAATGCCAACGATAAGAGGGAAGAGTGTAAAGTAGAATAATCTTGGATAAACGTTAAAGTTCACTTGCGCGTCTGTATCTAAATAAAATTGAATTTTCACTCCGACAAATAATAATAAGACGATAAATAATGTGAAGCAGAGGTATAGCATCACTTTTTGCATTACATTCCACCATCCTTTACTAAAAATATATTCAAAGAAAAAAGAGATATACAATAACGACTGTTGTATATCTCTTCTTTTACTGCTAATTAATAGTGGAATTTGTTTTTTCTAGCTTCGTGAAATAATCAATAATGCCCATCGCACTAATTTCTATATCTAGATGTAAAATGTTATAAACGGAATGATCTGATGGGACGTTTAACTTTGTAAGATGAGAAGAGATCTTATCCATTAATAAGGTTTGTAAAGCTTTAGTCGCTTCATCGAAATCATTATACTTTTCAAAGACCTCTTTACCAGTATGAACGAAAATAGGTAGCCAATGTTCCAATTGGTTATATACTTCTGTAACATTGGATGATGCACCGTAATGGCCGAAATAAATTGTATCTACGTTCATATTTTGAATATGATTTTTAGAATCAATCATCGCATCTGGTTGAAATTGTGAAGGAGACGTTGATGGTAGATATAGCTCTACACCAAGGTCTGCAAGTTCTCTATAATAAATTCCAATTGTATCACCAGTGAAAATACCGTTTGTTAATGAATCGTGAATGCTAATATGGTGCTTAGCATGCCCAGGTGTATCGTAAAATGTAAGTGTACGGTTTTCTGCAATTTTTAATGTATCACCGTGTTGTACAATATAAACGCGTTCTTCTTCTATAGGAAGAATTGGATCGAAAAGTTTATCGAAATCTTCTTTGTACACAGCTTTTGCACCTAAAATGAGTTTTGTTGGATCAATCATATGACGAGCACCGCGAGAATGTACATATAAAGTAGCGTTTGGACACTTTTCCATCACCAGTCCAGCTGCGCCAGCGTGATCTAAATGAACATGTGTAACGATAATGTTTTTTACATCGTTTAAATCAATATGTAATTGTTGTAAGCCGTCTAAAATATACGGAAGAGAAGGGGCTGCACAAGTTTCAATTAAAGTAATATCATCACCTAATAAAACGTACGTACCTGTTCGTTCATTATGTTGTAAATCAAAATCATCAATAAGATACAGGTGAGAAGATAATTGCTCTACTTTTTTCATCTTTATCACTCCTTATATACGGTATGTAACTATTATACGTTAAAAATACAAAAAGGCAGAAAACGAAAGCCTCGTTTTCTGCCTTTTTGTATTGTAATTATTGCTTTTGTTGTTTATTGATAGACATAACGAACAGCCCAACAATGCCGCCAACTAATGGAAGCATAATCTCTCCTGCTAAATTAAAGTAGGAGCTTAAGAATAAACCATTTACATCGATTACCCAGCCAATAACATACAATAACATCATATATAGTACGAAATAAAACTCGCGATTTGAAATCGTTTCATGTTGTGCAGTTTTCATAATGAACACCATCCTTTTCTATAATAATAGAATATAAACTGTCACATTTTGTTCACAATTCAATTGTAAATCTTTCCATCATAAAAGTCTAGTATATTGTGTCGAATTTTTGAATAATAATGAAGCGCTTTCATTTATGGAGAGAAATATGTAATAAGAGCCGTAAATTCACGAATGTAGTATAGTATAAACATAGAATGATAGTGAAGAGAGGGGCATAAACAATGACAGTTTATGATTTTTCAGCTAAAACGATAACAGGAGAAGATAAAGCGTTAAAAGATTACGAAGGAAAAGCACTTCTTATTGTAAATGTAGCTAGTAAATGCGGGTTTACACCACAATATAAAGGATTACAAGAAGTATATGATAAATATAAAGACCGAGGACTTGAAATACTAGGTTTCCCTTGTAACCAATTTGGAGGACAAGAACCAGGTACAGAAGCAGATATTACTAGTTTTTGTGAGCTAAACTATGGTGTGAATTTCCCGATGTTTGCAAAGATTGATGTGAAAGGTGATAAGGCTCATCCTCTGTATACATACATGACAGAACAAGCACCAGGTTTACTCGGTATGAAATCAGTGAAATGGAACTTTACGAAGTTTCTAATCGGAAAAGACGGGAAAGTAGTAGGGCGTTTTGCGCCACAGACGAAGCCAGTGGATTTAGAGGTTGAGATTGAGAAGATACTTGGGTAATAATTAGGATTTTCACTTTATTAAAAACGCCTCAAAGAACGATGTAGTTCTTTAAGGCGTTTTCTTTACACTCACATTATTAAGATTAAATCACTGTATTGAATTCAGTTGATTTAGGCGGAGAAGCTGCTTTTTTCATAAGCACTTCCCATAAGTGTACGGATTTCTTCCATTCGGATGCGGTCTGTCCCTTTTGATACATAGCATTCTCATAACTGAAAGTAAGCTGTTGCATATCGGCCGAGTTGTAAAGTGTATCGACATGGAGAGCGTATTCTCGAAATGTTTGACTTTCTCCTCGTCGTATACCAATTCTCACAAATTGTTTTAAAAGTGCATCGTAAGCTTTTGTAAAAACGGCATCATCTTTTCGATATTTATAGAAAAGAATGATAAAAAATGTAATCCATTTCATTCTAGTGATGAAGAGAATGTATCCTATAATACTAATTGGTATCGAAGAGAGGAATACGTACCACCAAGAGAATCTATTTTTAGTATTAGTAATCTTTTTAGTAGGAGTTTCTTCAGTATCTTCTATTAAACTTTTGAGCTTTGCTTCATTGTTTCTTTGGTGCATTTGCGCGTTTTGAGAATTAGTTTCTTCGCGATTTTGTATAGTAGGAGCAGGAGTATTATTTATAAAATTATAGGGATTAGTAAATCCTTTTGTCGGTTCGAATGGAACCCATCCGTATTCTGGGAAATATACTTCGACCCAAGAGTGTGCGTTATTGTTCGCGACCTTATAAACATCCTCACCTTCAGCACCCACCAGCGTATTATCAAGAGTTCCTTCTGTATAACCTTTTACCCAGCGAGCTGGAATACCGGCAGAACGAAGTAACACAATCATAGACGTCGAAAAATTATTACAGTAGCCGCTTTTTGTATCGAAAAGGAATTGATCTACATAATCTTGGTTTTTGGCAGGGAATAAGACATTCGTAGTTTCATATACAAAAGAATGGTCGGTGAAGTAATTTTCAATAGCTAATACTTTATCATATCGGTTATTTTTATCATTTGTTAGATTAACAGCTAAGTCTCTTACTCGCTGCGGTAATGATTCGGGAAGTTGCGTGTACTTTGTCATGAAATAAGGATTTGATTCTTGACCTTCATTCGTTTTTACAGCTTTCAAATTTTCTATGGAAAACTCCGGGACCTCATATGTTACTTTATATGAATGTAAAGTAGTGGAAGAGTCTCCGTCCATCGTATAGATTTTTTCTGAAAATGTGTCAACGCTGTATGATACATCAGAAGAAGCCTCAACGGATACTAATCCTGCTGGATAGGTAAGGTGAGGATACTTTTTTTGCATGGTGATTGTTGCCTTAGTTGTCTCTGTTTTTGTATTTTGTTCGTACCAACTCACGACATCATTTTTATTTTTAAAAGAAATCTTCTTTTGATTTTCAGAAACTTCCCATCCTTTTCCGGTATAAAAATCTTTCGTTTCTACTCTCCAATATTGTTTGTTTTGCGTTGCTGCTGTAAAAACAATTGTAGGATCCGCCTTAAAAGGACCACCTAATTTTGAGTCATCTAAACCATATCCAATTTTAGAAACTTCTTGCTTTTTACTTGCTTCAGATGTGTTGAATTTTAAAAAATCTATTTGGTTTGTCCATTGAGGGCCAAATTTTGGAGCAAAGTATGCGATGGTTGCTGACAATACAATAAATATTGTAAGAGGTCTAAGTAATTTTGAGATTTCTCTAGCATAATTTTGTAAATATTCACTCTCTTTTATTCTTTCTATGTGAAGAAGACTAAGCATAAAGAAGCCGATGACAATAGTACGAATAATAGCGTAGTTTGCATTGTATAAATGTAAGTTATGAAAAATTGTGATATAAATAATAGTCAATATAAGAAATAACAATCCACGCTTTTTATGAATCATCCAAAAAGAGATGAAAGCACTCAAAAACCAAAATAATAGAAAAAATAAAACTGTTGGAAAAACAGGAGAAATATCTAGCAAATTCCCTTGGAAAAACAGGGAGGAATTTCGAGAAATATCAGTGGAAAAATTCGTTAGCCAAGATGGATTTATAAAAGAATTATTATAATACAGGAAATGAGTGATGAATAAAATCGTAATGATTTTTATTGGAATCTGCCATCTTACTTGAAAAAAAGAGAGAGTGAAGCAAATTCCTATAAATATTACAAAAATATCTAATCTCCCTACGTTTGTAATATCTATAAGGGGTCTTAGCCATTCTAGTAAAAGTAGAAATGCACATACATGCATGAAGAATCTACTCATATCCCATTTGTATTTTGTTTGTAATGTTGTCATTTGCTCACCTCAAAAACCACATTTGTATATCGGTTTTCATAAACCACATTTACAAAAATTTTTCGTTTTTGTAGAGTTTCTAAAATACTTAGTTCTCGATGTGAGAGTTGATTCGGTTTTTCTTTCACGACAAAAACTAGTAATTTTCTATTTTTTATAGCAGCACAATCAGCCGCCTTTTGAATGTCGGGAGAAAGATTACTGGTCACGAGTATAATCGTTACAGGCACATAAACTTTTCTTAATTCCATTTCTATACTCCGAGAGAGTGGGAATACACTGTCTGCTTGTACTTTCGCTAAATGACAAAAGATTTGTTGCAACTGGCTATCTCCATTGTCTAAAGGAAAAAAAGTACGTTCTTTTCCGACAGACACGAATGACGCTGGTGAATTTTGCTTCAAGACAGCCCTCACAATAGAGGCAGTAAACGTTACAACTGATTCGAATAGAGGAGACTCGGTTCTGTCCATGAATAACATAATATTATGGCTGCGCTGTTGTTCAAATTCTTTCGTCATAATATTGTTCGTTCGTGCAGTTGCTTTCCAATCAATCCATGAAAAGCGGTCACCAGGTTTATATTCTCTGACACCGACAGAAATGGTAGAGTCTTTTGCTAAATTGAGATTTGGAGAAAGCGCCCCTTGTTCGAAATGATTTTCCAATTGTCGATACGCTATATCTACATACTGCGGATAGACTAAATATGTATCTGGAACTGAAAAAGTTACTTCTTTCTCCATCATGCCGAATAAATCACCAGTTTTGATACGTACGCTTGAAAAAGTGTGTTCTCCTCTAGGGATTGTGTCAATAACATATTGAAACGAAATATTTCGTTTTAATCCCGGAAAAAGTATTGCCTTATTCATCTTTGTTTGTCTACAACTTGTAAAGTACGGTGGCAGTTCATCTTCTATAACTAAATAAAGTAAAGGGAAAGGAAATTTTCTTTTTATTGTAATGGTGCTTACAAATGGTTCTCCAGCTACATAATCGTTTTGATTTGTTATTCTTTTTACTTCAGCGCCCCGTAAAGCGTAGAAGGGAAGGAATAGTGAATAAAGGCCGATAGGAATCATACTGTAAAACAGAAACCAACTTACAAATCCTCCTTGAAACATAGTGTATACAAATGTTAAGACTAGGCATAAAGGGATTAGTAATAACTTCGTAACGTGATATAGTGCTCGTAGCATGCGTTTCATCAAAGATTCATCGTCCTTTGAGTCGGCACGGCAGTTCGTGCAACGATTTTTGAAATAACTTGTTCCCCTGTTATTCCTTCAAATTTTGCTTCCATTTTTAGAATAAGTCTGTGAGCTAACACGTAAGGAGCTAAAAATTTAACATCGTCTGGAATAACATAATTTCTGCCATGAATGAATGCATAAGCTTGTGAAGCTTTCATTAAAGCAATTGAGCCGCGTGGACTTGCGCCTAGCTGTATAGAACTATAAGAACGAGTTTGACTAACAAGCTTTACAATGTAATGCTTGATTCCTTTGTCCATACTTACTTCCCGTACGCTTTGTTGTAAATAAAGTAATTCTTCTATTGTTGTAATAGCTTGTAAATGGGAGAGGGGGTTCGCTTTTTCCATCCGGTTTAAAATTTCAAATTCTTCTTCTGGTGTAGGATATCCCATTCTTAGTTTCAATAAGAAACGATCGAGCTGAGCTTCTGGTAGAGAATATGTTCCTTCATATTCGACCGGATTTTGTGTAGCCATTACAAAAAACGGTTTTGGTAACGGTCTAGTAATGCCATCTATTGTAATATTTCCTTCTTCCATACTTTCAAGTAGAGCAGACTGTGTTTTTGGAGATGTACGATTAATTTCATCAGCAAGTATAAAATTCCCCATGATTGGTCCAGGCTTGAACTCAAATTGGAGCTCTTTCGGATTATAAATAGAAACACCTGTAACATCTGACGGCAGTAAGTCAGGTGTGAATTGAATGCGCTTGTAATCAGCATCAATGGATTTAGAAAGAGCACGTACTAACATTGTTTTCCCAACGCCAGGCACATCTTCTAATAGTACATGACCTTCAGCCAAGAGAGCTGTCAAAGCTAAGATCGTTTCTTTTCGTTTGCCGACCATTAACTTTTCAATATTGTTAATTATTTTTTCTATAATGGGATGTAATGAATCAAGCTGGTGCATGGTAATCCTCCTAATGTGTTATTATCGTTTTCTAATCTATTTAGTGAAAAATAGAATGTATTCTTCTATTTGTGAGTAGTAAAGCTATTATTTTGAATTCTGAGAATATTCAGATTATTTATTGTGATTACATCTAGTATAATTGTTTCCGCAACTAAGGGCAATATGGTAAATAATGAATTGTAGTTTTATAAATACATTCAAATCTCTGTTTCATATATTTATAAAGAAAAACGTAGGGGGCTTCCCCTGCGTTTTTCTTTGGCAAAATAGTCGATACTTCAAAATACTATTCTCTTAATAATCAAGATTAACGATAAATCTTCACAATGAAACAAAAAAATCTTCTCACAAACTTATTCTCTAATGAATTTTTGACAATCTCTTGAACTGTGCGAAATGTCACATCTGTATTTTACAACCTCTCTTATAGTAAGGATATGTAAGAGAGACGTATTAAAGGAGTGAACAGTATGAAGAAGAAACCTTCAGCACTAATGAGACGTTTAAAATATTTTTCACCAATAGATCGTTATAACGATAATCATACACAAGAAACATATGAAGATCGTGAATGGGAAAATGTGTACAGAAAGCGTTGGCAGCATGATAAAGTAATTCGTTCTACACATGGCGTGAACTGTACTGGTTCATGTAGTTGGAACATTTATGTGAAAGATGGAATTGTAACTTGGGAAGGACAGGAGCTTAACTATCCAACAACAGGTCCAGATATGCCTGACTTTGAACCACGAGGATGTCCACGTGGAGCGAGTTTTTCTTGGTACATTTATAGTCCACTTCGTGTGAAATATCCGTATGTACGTGGTGTTCTTTGGAGTATGTGGCAAGAGGAATTACAAAATAATGAGTCACCATTAGATGCTTGGAAAAGCATTGTGGAAAACACTGAAAGAGCACGCAAGTATAAGCAGGCACGTGGTAAAGGGGGATTCGTTCGTGCAAATTGGGATGAAGTGTTACAACTCGTTTCAGCTTCATTACTTTACACAGTAATGAAATACGGTCCAGACCGAAATGTTGGTTTCTCACCAATTCCAGCTATGTCGATGTTAAGTCATGCTGCGGGCAGCCGTTTTATGCAACTTATGGGTGGACCGATGCTTAGCTTCTATGATTGGTACGCTGATTTACCACCAGCTTCTCCGCAAATTTGGGGCGATCAAACAGATGTACCAGAAAGTAGTGATTGGTATAACTCTGGTTACATTATGACATGGGGTTCAAATGTACCGATGACAAGAACACCAGACGCTCACTTTTTAGCGGAGGTTCGATATAAAGGAACGAAAGTCGTTTCTGTCAGTCCTGACTTTGCTGAATCTACAAAGTTTGCGGATGATTGGATTAGTGTAAAACAAGGTACTGATGGTGCACTTGCGATGGCAATGGGGCACGTAATTTTACAAGAGTTTTATGTAGATAATCAAGTGGAATACTTCACAAAGTATGCGAAGCAATATACTGATTTTCCTTTCTTCGTTACATTGAAACAAAAAGGAGACCAATTCGTTGCGAATCGATTCTTAAATGCTTCTGATATTGGACGCGAAACAAAGTTAGGAGAATGGAAGCCTGTACTTTGGAATGAAAATACGAACGATTTTGCAACACCTCACGGCACAATGGGGTCACGTTGGGATAACGAAAAGAAATGGAACTTACGTTTAGAAGATGAAGAAACAGGCGAAAAGATTGATCCACGTCTTTCTTTACTTGGAATGGAGGATAGTGTTCAAACTGTACAAATTCCGTACTTCTCTGATGATGGAAACAAAGTATTAGAACGTACAATTCCAGTGAAAAAGGTTATGACAGAAGAGGGCGAAGTGTTCGTTACTACTGTATATGACTTAACGTTAGCAAATTACGGTGTGAACCGAGGGCTTGGTGGGCAAGAGCCGAAAGACTTCAATGATGACGTGCCGTTTACACCTGCATGGCAAGAGAAAATGACAGGAGTAAAACGTGGGCTTATTATTCAAATCGCTCGTGAGTTCGCACAAAATGCTGTTGATACGAACGGTCGCTCAATGATTATTGTCGGAGCTGGTATTAACCATTGGTTTAATTCTGATACGATTTATCGCGCCGTTTTAAATCTTGTACTTCTCGTCGGAGCACAAGGTGTAAACGGCGGTGGCTGGGCGCACTACGTTGGGCAAGAAAAATTACGACCAGCAGAAGGATGGCAAACAATCGCAATGGCAAAAGATTGGCAAGGGCCGCCAAAATTACAAAACGGTACATCTTTCTTCTATTTCGTAACAGATCAATGGCGCTATGAAGATACACCAGTGGGACATTTAGCATCACCAGTGGAAGGCAACTCTCGTTATCAACATCACGGTGATTACAACGTATTAGCGGCACGACTTGGTTGGTTGCCTTCGTATCCGACATTCGAGAAAAATGGGATTGAATTATATAAAGAAGCTGTTGCTGCTGGTGCAACAACGCAAGAAGAAATAGGAACATACGTTGCACAAAAACTAAAAGATAAAGAACTGAAATTCGCAATTGAAGATCCAGATAACAAAAATAACTTCCCGCGCAACTTATTCGTATGGCGTGCGAACTTAATTTCAAGTTCCGGTAAAGGGCACGAATATTTCTTAAAACATTTACTAGGTACAACAAATGGATTAATGAATGACGATAGTGATTCGTTACGTCCCGAAGAAATTAAGTGGCATGAGGACGCACCAGAAGGGAAGCTGGATCTACTTATTAATTTAGATTTCCGTATGGCTGGAACAGCACTTTATTCTGATATCGTCTTACCAGCTTCAACTTGGTATGAAAAACACGATTTAAGCAGTACAGATATGCATCCATTTGTTCATCCGTTTAATCCGGCAATCGGTTCACCATGGGAAGCACGTTCTGACTGGGATATTTTCACTTCACTTTCTAAAGCTGTGTCAGATTTAGCAGAGAAAATTGATCTTGACCCAATGAAAGAAGTTGTTGCAACACCACTTCTTCACGATACACCGCAAGAATTAGCACAACCACTTGGTAAGATTAAAGATTGGAGCAAAGGTGAGTGTGAACCAATACCAGGTAAAACGATGCCGCAAATTCATGTTGTCGAAAGGGATTATAAAACGATTTATGACAAAATGACGGCACTTGGACCAAATGCCGGGAAACAACCGATTGGTACGAAAGGAATTTCTTGGTCGGCAGAAAAAGAGTATGAGCAATTAAAGAGCCGATTAGGAGTTGTTCGAACAGATTCTATTGCGAAAGGTTGTCCAGACATAAAAGAAGCAATCAATGCTGCCGAAGCGGTATTAACGCTTTCTTCTACAACAAACGGTCATATGGCTGTAAAAGCATGGGAAGCACTTGAAAAACAAACGGATTTAAAGCTACGTGATTTAGCAGAAGAACGTGAAGAAGAATGCTTCACATTTGAACAAATTACAGCACAGCCAAAAACAGTAATTACTTCTCCAGCCTTTACAGGTTCTGAAAAAGGTGGACGCCGTTATTCACCATTTACAACAAATGTGGAACGTCTCATCCCTTGGAGAACAATCACTGGACGACAATCTTTCTATTTAGATCATGACATGATGAAAGAATTTGGTGAAACGATGGCAACATTTAAACCAATTCTGCAACATAAACCGTTCCGTAAATCACGACCTGAAGTAGAAGGAAAAGAAATTACATTAAACTATTTAACGCCGCATAATAAGTGGTCCATTCATAGTATGTATTTCGATTCATTACCGATGTTAACGCTGTTTAGAGGTGGTCCAACCGTTTGGATGAATAAAGAGGATGCTGAAGAAGCTGGCGTTGCAGATAATGATTGGATTGAGTGCTTTAACCGTAACGGGGTTGTTGTAGCGCGTGCTGTTGTAACGCACCGTATACCGAGAGGAATGGCGTTTATGCACCATGCGCAAGATCGCCACATTAACGTACCTGGAACGAAATTAACAAGTAATCGCGGGGGAACGCATAATAGTCCAACTCGAATTCACGTGAAACCGACACATATGATTGGTGGATACGGTCAATTAAGTTATGGATTTAACTATTATGGTCCAACTGGGAACCAGCGCGATTTAAACGTTGTAATTCGCAAACTGAAGGAGGTAGATTGGCTTGAAGATTAAAGCACAAGTCGGAATGGTAATGAACCTAGATAAATGCATCGGCTGCCATACTTGTAGCGTAACATGCAAAAACACCTGGACAAATCGTCCAGGTGCTGAATATATGTACTTCAATAACGTAGAAACGAAACCAGGTATTGGTTATCCAAAACAATGGGAAGATCAAGAGAAATATAAAGGCGGCTGGGAATTAAAAAATGGTGAAATTCAGCTGAAATCCGGTTCGAAAATGAAACGCCTTATGAATATTTTCCACAATCCAGATCAACCAACAATTGATGATTACTTTGAACCGTGGAATTATGATTATGAAACATTAACAAATAGTCCGCAGCGTAAGCATCAGCCAGTTGCTCGTCCGAAATCAGCAATTACAGGCGAATTTATCGACAAAATTGAATGGGGTCCAAACTGGGAAGATGATTTAGCTGGTGGACATATAACAGGGTTACAAGATCCGAACGTAAAGAAAATGGAAGAAGAAATTAAAACGGATTTTGAAAATGTCTTTATGATGTATTTACCACGCATATGCGAACATTGTATGAATCCATCTTGCGTATCATCTTGTCCATCTGGGGCGATGTATAAACGTGAAGAAGATGGGATTGTTCTTGTAGATCAAAACGCATGTCGTGCATGGAGATTCTGCGTATCATCTTGTCCATATAAAAAAGTGTACTTTAACTGGCAAACGAATAAAGCAGAAAAATGTACAATGTGTTTCCCGCGTATTGAAGCTGGTATGCCAACAATTTGTTCGGAAACATGTGTCGGACGTATCAGGTATATTGGGGTAATGCTATATGACGCTGAAAAAGTAAAAGAAGCGGCTTCTGTAGAAGATGAAAAAGATTTATATGAATCTCAGCTTACTGTTTTCCTAGACCCAAATGATCCAGAAGTAGCAGCTGAAGCGAAAAAACAAGGCATTCCTGAAGAATGGATTAAAGCGGCACAACAGTCACCAATCTATAAAATGATTATTGATTGGAAAATTGCTCTACCTCTTCATCCAGAGTATCGTACAATGCCAATGGTTTGGTATATCCCGCCGCTTAGCCCAATTATGAATATGGTGGAGGGAAAAGGTAGTAACTGGCAAGCAGAAGAGATTTTCCCTGCTATCGATAATATGCGTATTCCAATTCAATATTTAGCGAATCTACTCACTGCAGGAGATGAATCACATATTCGACTTACATTGAAAAAAATGGCTGTTATGCGAACGCATATGAGAGCACTGCAAATTAATAAAGAACCAAATGAAGTTGTATTAAAAGAACTTGGCTTAACGAAACAGGATGTAGAAGATATGTATCGTCTTCTTGCTATCGCAAAATATAAAGATCGCTTCGTTATCCCGACGTCTCATCGTGAACAAGTTGCAGATTTATATAGTGAACAAGGAAGTTGTGGTTTATCATTCGCAGGTGGCCCAGGCTCTTGTATGACAATTTCTTAAATAAAGGGGGCAGAAAAACATGAAACAAAGTTTACAAACTGCTTTTTCCTGTTCTTCATTTCTTCTCTCCTACCCGGAACTCGGGTGGAGAGAAGCTTTAACTGAATTACAAAAAGAGATTGAAGCGATTAAACAGGAAGACGTTAAAGCATCACTTACCGCATTTATAAAACAAGCACTAGATAAAACGAATGATCAACTCATTGATAGTTACGTATATACATTTGATTTCGGTAAGAAGACAAATATGTATTTAACGTATATGAACACCGGTGAACAAAGAGAAAGAGGTATTGAATTACTTGAATTAAAACAGTATTATAAAAAATCTGGTTTTGAAGTAACAGATAAAGAACTACCTGATTATTTGCCGCTATTACTAGAGTTTTTTGCACATGCAAATGAGCAAGACAGTGAACCAATTATGAATAAGTACAAGGAGAATATACAAGCATTGCACGTTCAGTTAAAAGAAGCAGATAGTATGTATGAACCAATTCTGGCGGCTGTTCTACTCGCTATCGATACATGGGATGTACAGACAAATTAGAAAGGAGAGTTGTCAAAATGATGGATCAATTTCTATGGGTGTTGTTTCCCTATATCATTTTTGCAATCTTTATCGGTGGACATATTTTTAGATACAACTATGATCAATTTGGATGGACATCAAAATCTAGTGAACTATTAGAAAAGAAAATGCTCCGAATCGGAAGTCTATTATTCCACTTTGGGATTATGTTCGTAATTGGCGGTCATGTTATGGGGATATTAATTCCAGAAGCTGTATACCGTTCAATAGGTATTTCTGAGCATACGTATCACATAATGGCAATTAGTTTCGGGCTTCCGGCAGGTGTTGCTTCTATCATCGGTTTAATTATATTAACGTACCGCCGCGTAACAGTAAAACGCATCATTGCAACGAGTACAAAGGGAGATTATATTGCGCTTGTTTTATTACTGATCGTAATGCTAGCAGGACTTTCTTCAACATTTTTAAACATCGATTCAAAAGGATTTGATTATCGTACAACGATCGGTCCATGGTTCCGAAGCCTCTTCATTTTCCAACCGAAAGTTGATTATATGATGGAAGTACCAGTGTGGTTTAAAATTCATATTCTTGCAGGAATGGGGCTTTTCGCAGTATGGCCATTCACTAGACTGGTACATGTATTTAGTGCCCCAATTAAATATGTAAGCCGTAGTTATGTAATTTACAGAAGACGTATTCCTAATGGATTGAAAAAATAGTTTTGGTATACATGTTTAGTAATTTATAAAGAAAGCCGAGATCTAATTGGAGACCTCGGCTTTCTTTATAAGTATAAGTACCTAAATAAGACGCTAATCAATACTACAAACAGAGGCAGAGCAATCTTCACAAGCAATTTCACGTTTTAAAAATTGTAAATCATGAATTGTAATCTTTCCTTTATGAATAGAAATTGTACCTTGCTTTTTTAGTTCATTTAACATTCGATTTACACTTTCCCGTGAAGTTGCACAGAAATTAGCAAGTTCTTGATTCGTTAATGGTAAATCTATGAGAATACCATTTTCTTTTAATACACCGTAACTATTTGTCATTCGTATAAGAGTAGAATATAGGGCACCTTTTTTGCCGTGTAATACTAAATCTCGGAACTTCGTTTGCATTCTTCTTAAATGTTCACTAATCCATTTCATAAATTCAAATACAAGAGCTGGTTTTTGGAGTAATGCTTTTTCTAACGCTTCACGCTTTATAACGCCTACTTCAACATCTTCAAGGCATTTTGAATTTAATAAATACTTCGCATTGTCCGTGAACAATGTTAATTCTCCAATAATGTCATATTCCGAACAAATACGAAGTGTCAATTCTTGTCCATCAGCACTTAGTTTACTAATTTGTACTTTTCCGGAGTGGATGATATAGAGTTCTGTCGCCTCCATACCTTCTTGGAAAATAAAACTACCTTTTTTTATTTGCATTTTATATTCAACAGATGCAAGTAATTCCTTTAAATCTTGAGATAATTTCATACTGTTTGTCACAGCAATCACCTTTCTTCATATAAGCAATACAATTCCTATTTTGAGTGTAAATATGCTGAAAATGCAAGAGCTATTTCAAAAATAAAGTTAAATTTCAATGACCGTAAGGAATAGGGGATGAAGATGTGAACAAAATTCGAACGGATTTGTGAAGAATTTTTGAATGGGGAAAGTAATGTGAGAAAAGTCACATTGAATATGTCGCTTCTTTTTTATAATGAAGACAAATAAAAAAATTGAAAGCTTACTAAGGATTGCGGTAGAAAAGAAGGGATATAGATGCACGAGAAAATGAAAGATTCTTTAAAGCGGCCACTTCAAGATTTACGTATTTCGGTTATTGATCGTTGTAATTTTAGGTGCACATACTGTATGCCTGCTGAAGTGTTCGGAGCTGATTATGCTTTTTTACAGGAAGAGTTTTTATTAACGTTCGATGAAATAGAAAGATTAGCAAGATTATTTATAAGTATGGGAGTCAACAAAATTAGGCTTACTGGCGGCGAACCGTTATTGCGTAAAGACTTACCGAAATTAATTGAAAGACTTGCAAAGCTAGAAGGCATAAAAGATATTGGGCTCACAACAAACGGTATTCATTTAGCAAAACAAGCAAAGGCGTTAAAAGAAGCGGGATTAAAACGTGTAAATATTAGTTTAGATGCGATAGAGGATTATGTCTTCCAAAAAATTAATGGACGAAATGTAAGCACAAAACCAGTATTAAAAGGAATTGAAGAAGCAAAGGCTGCTGGATTAGAAGTAAAGGTAAATATGGTCGTAAAAAAAGGGATGAATGATAGTCAAATTCTTCATATGGCTCGTTATTTTAAAGAACAAGAAATTCAGCTCCGTTTTATAGAGTTTATGGATGTAGGAAGTACGAACGGCTGGAACTTTGAACAAGTTATTACGAAGGAACAATTAATAGAGAAGATTAATCGTGTATATCCGATTGAACCTGTTAAACCTCGTTATTTTGGAGAGGTTGCGAAATTGTATCGATATGTAGGAAGTAATGCAGAGATTGGATTTATTACTTCTGTTTCTGAGTCATTTTGTTCTTCTTGTACGAGAGCCCGTATTTCGGCAGACGGCAAGTTTTTTACGTGTCTATTTGGAACGAAAGGAACGGACTTACGAACGCTTCTTAGAGAAAATATTTCGGATGCTTCACTACTACAAATTCTCAAACATACATGGGAGTTTAGAACAGATCGATATTCAGATGAAAGAACGGCGGAAAGCACAAATAAACGTCAAAAAGTTGAAATGTCTTACATTGGCGGATAGTGAAAGGAGGTTTTCCTATGCAAGAGCGATATTCAAGACAAGTATTGTTTTCTGGAATAGGTGAAATGGGACAAAGAAAAATAAGAGAAAAGCAAGTGCTCCTAATCGGTGCGGGTGCACTAGGCGCTGCGAATGCAGAAGCGCTCGTTAGGATGGGAATTGGGAAATTGACAATTGCCGATCGTGACTATGTCGAATGGAGTAATTTACAGCGGCAACAGTTATACACAGAAGAAGATGCAAAGCAATGCAAACTAAAAGCAATTGCATCGGCAGAACATTTAAGAAAGATTAATTCTGAAGTGGAAATTGAACCAGTTGCAACGGATGTCACAATGCAAGAAATAGAAGAGTTAACAAAAGAAGTGGATCTCATATTAGATGCGACTGATAACTTTGATACGCGCCTACTTATAAATGATATTTCGCAAAAAGAGAATATACCTTGGATATACGGTGGATGCATTGGAAGTTACGGTGTAACGTATACAATTCTTCCAGGGAAAACACCATGCTTTCGCTGCCTAATGGATCATCCGATGGGTGGTGCAACATGCGATACAGCCGGAATTATTCAGCCGGCTGTACAGATGGTTGTTGCTCACCAAGTGACAGAGGCGATGAAAATATTGGTGGATGATTTCGATGCGTTGCGAGGAACAATACTATCATTTGATATTTGGAACAATCAATATCTCTCATTAAAAGTAAATAGACAGAAAAAAAGTACATGTCCATCTTGTGGGAAATCACGAACGTATCCAAGTTTAACATTTGAAGCGCAGATGAAAACTGAAGTGTTATGCGGGCGGAATACAGTTCAAATCCGTCCAGGAATAAAGGGAGTTCTAAATTTAAACGAAATTCAAAAACGATTACATAAAAGTGTACATGTCCAAAAAACGCCGTACTTGCTATCATTTCTAATTGATGAATATCGTTTCGTTTTATTTACAGATGGTAGGGCATTTATTCATGGGACAAATGATGTGAAAATAGCAAAACGATTATACGCAAAATATATAGGATGAACAGAAAGAGAGTTGCTCCTTATTAAAACGAGGTGAAAAAGAATGTTAGAAAAACGTATACCAATTCCAGTGGCAGAAGCAGTTGCACGTGTAATGGAATATGCTTACCAAGGTGAAATAGAAAAGGTTTCTCTTATAGAAAGCTACGGTAGAACACTTGGAGAAGATGTTATTGCAGATCATGATGTCCCGCATTTCAATCGCTCTCCATACGACGGATTTGCGATTCGAGCAGAAGATACAAAAGAAGCCAGTAGCAGTAATCCTATTTGCTTTGAAGTGGTTGGCGAAATTGGAGCAGGTTTTGTTTTTACAGAAGAAGTGAAAGCATTTCAAGCTGTCCGTATTATGACAGGAGCCGCAATTCCGAGAGGGTGTAATGCGGTTGTTATGTTAGAACTAACGGAAGGAATTGAAAAAACGAAAAGACTTATATGACATTAAAACGCTGTTACGCTGCCGGTGATAACATTTCTTTTAAAGGAGAAGATGTAAAACAAAATACCATCCTTGTGAAAAAGGGGACTGTTATTAATCCGGGAGTAGCAGCGCTTCTTGCTACGTTTAGTTATAGTTCCGTACATGTTGTAAAACAGCCGATTATTGGAATTGTAACGACAGGAAGTGAACTGCTTGAAGTACATGAACAATTAAAAACAGGGAAGATTCGAAATAGTAACTCCTATATGATAGCTGCGCAAATTGAACGAGCGGGCGGAGTTGTACGGTATTATGGACAATTCGTTGACGATTTTGAGACGTGTTACAACACTGTAAAAAAAGCGATAAAGAAGTTGATATTTTAATTACGACTGGTGGCGTTTCAGTAGGAGACTATGACTATTTGCCTGCTATTTATGAGAGATTACACGCTAATGTACTTTTTAACAAAATAGCGATGCGACCAGGAAGTGTGACAACTGTAGCTGAGTTAGAGGGAAAACTATTATTTGGTCTATCTGGTAATCCTTCTGCTTGTTATGTCGGATGTGAATTGTATGTTCGACCTGTCATTGGAACATACTTGCATAGGAAAGATCCGCACATATATCGTGCAGAGGCAATTTTACAGAAAGACTTTTCGAAAGCAAATCCGTTTACTCGTTTTGTAAGAGGGAGAGTAGAAATTGTAGATGGGCAATTGCAAGTTACACCAGTCGGTTTAGATAAATCTAGCGCAATTTCTTCACTTGCAGAAGCGAATGCATTTATCGTTCTGCCGGGAGGAACGAGAGGATTTGAAACAGGAATAACCGTTTCGGTACTGTTATTAGAATCGAACGTCGGAAGTGAGTGGCCGTGGGAAGAGCCGCTTCGATCATACAAGTAATAGAAAAAGAGATTGCTAACTTATATAAGGATCAGAGGTGCAAGATGACACATACGTATTATGAAGTAATTGATACATCTATTTCAATTGAAGAAGTTACAAACAAAGTAATTCGTCGTGAGTGTGGTGCGGTTACTACTTTTATTGGTACTGTTAGAGAATTTACGAAAGGTCGACGTACACTTTGTTTAGAGTATGTAGCTTATAAGACAATGGCGGAGAAACAGCTTGAGAGAATTGGCACTGAAGTAGGAGAGAAGTGGCCGGGGACATATGTCGCTATTACACATCGCATTGGTACATTACAAATTACTGATCTTACTGTTGTCGTTGCTGTTTCTACACCACACCGGAAAGCTGCATATGAGGCGAACGAATATATTATGGAGCGTATTAAACAAATTGTTCCAATTTGGAAGAAAGAGTTTTGGGAAGATGGTGAGTCATGGATAGGTGATCAGTTAGAGAAGGTAACATATGCAAATGGTGAGCCTGGAAAGGAGATGAGTATATGATTGAAGTACTATTATTTGCACATTTACAAGAAGAAGTAAGTAAGCCAGCATTACACATAGATTGTGAAAATATTACAGTTGCGAAGCTGAAGGAAGTTCTGATTAAGGAATATAATGTAGCAATTTCAAACGAGATTATGGTCGCGATAAATGAAGAATACGCAAATGAGAATGACATCATTCAAACTGGCGATATCGTAGCAATGATTCCGCCAGTAAGTGGTGGTTGATTCTTTTCAGCCTAATCATGTAAGAACGTGATTAGGCTGGAGGGAATGAATATAACTACGTATACATAGGAGGGAACAGGGTGAAAAGTCCTAATTTTCAATTAAGTCTACAAACTTCTAATCTAATTATCGGTTTTATGGTGTGGGTTATTTTATCATCATTAATGCCCTATATTAAAGTGGATATCCCATTAACCGCGGGACAAATTTCTATGGTAACAGCAGTACCAGTTATTTTAGGTTCTGTTCTTCGCATTCCAATTGGTTATTGGACAAATCGTTTCGGAGCAAGAAAATTATTCTTTATTAGTTTTATTCTATTATTATTTCCTGTTTTTTATATTAGTGTTGCCAATTCTATGATGGATTTAATTATTGGTGGATTATTTGTAGGAATCGGTGGTGCTGTATTCTCTGTAGGAGTAACTTCTTTACCAAAATACTTTCCAAAAGAGAGTCACGGTTTTGTAAATGGTATTTACGGTATCGGTAACGCTGGAACAGCAATTACTTCATTTTTAGCGCCTGTTATCGCAACTTCAGTTGGCTGGAGAACGACAGTACAATGTTATTTAGTTTTACTTGCAGCGTTTGCACTTATGAACTTTTTATTAGGTGATCGTAAAGAGAAAAAAGTGAATACACCACTAATGGAACAAATAAAAGGTGTATATAAAAATGAGAAACTTTGGTTTTTATGTATCTTTTACTTTTTAACTTTCGGATCATTTGTTGCATTTACAGTATACTTACCAAACTTTTTAGTATCTCATTTCGGATTAGAGAAAGTAGATGCAGGTATGCGGACAGCCGGATTCATCGTACTCGCAACAATTATGCGTCCGATTGGTGGTTGGCTCGGTGATAAGTTTAATCCATTTAAAATATTAATCTTCGTATTTATCGGTTTAACACTTTCAGGTATTATTTTATCATTTATGCCAAGCATGAACGTATATACATTTGGTTGCCTACTTGTAGCATTTTGTGCAGGTATCGGTAATGGTACAATCTTCAAACTCGTTCCAATGTACTTCTCAGAACAAGCTGGTATTGTAAATGGACTCGTTTCAGCTTTAGGCGGACTAGGAGGGTTCTTCCCGCCCCTAATTTTAACATTACTGTTCCAACTAACAGGTCATTACGCAATTGGATTTATGGCATTATCAGAAGTCGCACTTGCTTGTTTAATTATAACAGTATGGATGTATAGCCAAGAGAAACTCTTAGTGATGTTAAAGAATCATTTATAAGGAAAAAGAACCGTCCCAAAGCATTTTGGGATGGTTCTTTTAGTAATAGGCTTCAACATGTTTTCTATTGATATCCCAACAAATGTTTGTTTTTATAAATAATGTGGTTTTAAAATGAAACACAGAAGATTTATGGGATTTTATTTTAAAATATAGATGTCAAAAGTTATTCAACTAAAGGGCAGATTAGTTAAGGAAATCTTAAATCTATTCTAAAGATCGAACTCATTTTTAGAATGCAAATATTTAATTGAATCGGCGTGTTTAAATGAAAAAAATATAAGTCCACTCAAGATAAACAAGTATCAGGTATGTTAGGTGGTTTAAGCGACAAGTATGGAATTGATGTAAGTATTCTTCGCATAGTAACTGCATTAATAGATTTTTTTAGGGCCAGATTTTTTGGTAAGGCTAATGGATATTTTGAAAAAGAATACTTAAAATAAAAAATACCGTTTAGGTTGATAAGATAAAATTATGAATTTGTATAAACAATCCATAATTTTCTTTATAAGTCATATTTGATATGTTAAAGAAAAGCGAGGGGAGGGAAATAAGAATTTTTGATGCATATTTTCCTATTATTGAGAACTAAGAATGTTTTCCGATGAATTAAATGTGGTCCATATTTAGTAAAGAGTTTAATCCAACTATAATATATTTGGAATGAGGTTTTACATGTTTGTTTTTATTATATTAGACGTGATATTACCAATATTAATATTGATGCTAATTGGTGCAATCTTACAAAGAAAGTTTCAATTTAACTTAAAGCAGCTATCTACACTTATTACTTATTGCTTGATGCCAGCGGCTGTATTTGTGAATATATATGACATTCGTATAGAAATAGATTTGTTGTTCCAAATAATATACTATTTAATGCTTTATAGTCTGAGTCTGATCATAGTAAGTCATTTCATTTCAAAAATATTAAAGTTAGAAAAAGGAGAAAGTGCAGCTCTAAAAAATAGCATTTCGTTAATGAATTCCGGTAATTATGGATTACCAGTAAGTCAATTGATTTTCAGTCAAAATCCAGTGGGGGTTTCCATTCAAATTTTTTATTGTTATTTTCCAGAATCTTTTAACTTATTCATATGGGATATATAACTTACTATCAGCAACAAAAACAATCGGAGGTATTATTCAATCATTTCTAAGACTGCCTGTATTTCATGCGCTCGTATTAGGAATTCTCTTTCAATCTTTTACAATTCAATTACCTAATTCTATCTTGCTACCTCTTAATCAGCTTGCGAATGGTTTTGTTGCAATAGCACTCATATTGCTAGGGGCACAATTATCCAACATTAAGCTTAATTTTTTCCATCGAGTTATAACATGGGCTTTAATTGGAAGGTTACTGATGGGACCATTAGTAGCATTTGCTATGATATACCTACTAAACATTGATGGTATTGTGGCACAATCATTATTTATTGCAAGTTCTTTTCCTACTTCAAGAAATACATCAACCATTGCTATGGAGTATCAAATAGAGCCTGAACTACATGCACAAATCGTTTTATTTTCAACACTTTTCAGCATTATTACAGTAACTGTCGTTATTTATTTGTCATATATTTTGTTTTGAATATACGTGCAAAAACGAATAGATTTGAGGTGGCGAGTGATGGAAGGGGATCGATATGAGAAAAAACAGTCTTTGATATATTAGGTGTCGTTTACAATTGTATCATGTCTGATAATTAAGCGGCTTAATTCAAAAAAGGAAACTCATTAAGGTTTATTTCGTATACAAATCTTTAAAGCATTTACATATAGGTTTGCGAAAAAAGACGCAATCTCGCTTATAATTAAGGTTACATGAGCTTAGGATGATAGCGATGGGGCGGGAGTGTCAAGTAAGAATTTTATCTTTATTGATTTTATGCGGTTTTTCCTCATAATTGTATTTAAGGGAGATGATTCTAAATTGAGTAAACAGAATATTAGCACAACGTTTTCGGGAGATTTGATTGTTACCCATCTAATTGGCCAGATTAAAACAGAGGATGTGTATGAATGGTTTAATGGCTTTGAGCAGGTTTGTCAGCAATTTATTTCTGAGGAGCGGAAATACAAATTGTTGGTGGATAGAAAAGGATACACGCCAAATCATTTTTCTGTTCAAAAAGTATGGAAAGAGAAGTTCTTCAATGAAACTATTTTGAATCATAGCAAGGCGATTGCATTTCTTCTTGAAGAAGGAGAGATACTGAAGTATTTGCAACAATTCAATACAAAAGAATCCGTGGAGTTTTTTGATGATTATGAACAAGCGCTAATTTGGTTGAATGAATACCCAATATAAAAACTGAATAGAAAGAGTTGCTCGTAATGTTGCACTTGTCATGAAATTTACTTGTTTACAAGTTGCCAGCACCATTCATTTTCTTCGTAGATTGCTTGTGGAATAAAAGAACGGAACTACAACAAAAAGGACAAACGTCCCCTAAAAAACGTTTGTCCAAAGATAATTACTATTTTAACTAAGAAATAGATTACAATTTATGTGTACGAGAAATCTTTTTTATAAGTTTAGGCAATATTGATGTTAGTTCTTGCTTCAAACGCTTCGTAAATGATGGATCTTTACCAGAAGTTGAAATAGTGACAACATATTCATCATTTCTTATAACGCCAGGTGTGTGAAAAGATGATTCTGTACCATCACTTACAACGTTAACCCACTGGAAATCGTGGGCAGCCTGTTTAACCATCATATTTACAGCATGTTGATTTGTAGCTGCATAAATAAGATGAGCATCTTTAATATCATCATTACTAAAAGTTTTTTGCTTCCAAGTAATATAAGGAAGTTCTTTCATTTCCTCGCAAATCTCGGGGCTAATAACGGTGACGAAAGCGCCTGTATCTTTTAAACCAGACGCTTTTCGATATGCAATTTTACCTCCACCAATGATAACGACCACTCTATTTTGCAGATTAAACATAAGGGGGTACATGTTATACATATATGCATTCCTCCATTCGTTCTAACAATGTTAATTTCATATATGTATCAAACTGTAGGCAATTACAAGTGGTCACGTGATCGTATTTTTTTGTATACAACTTAATTTTTTGAAGCAATAATCCGGTAAAGAGAAGGTACGGCATGACATATACATGGGATGCAGTTGATGTTATAGTCTTTAGCTCAGCAGTAAAAGAGGGCGTTCCTTTCGTTAAAAAGGAGCACGATACTGGTATACTGAGTTTTTGTTCGACAGCTGCTCCGATTTGTTGTAACTCATGTATCGGCTGGGGGTCACTACTACCTCTCCCTACGAGTAAAACACTACTACCTTGCATTGGCATAGTTTCACGTATTCTTTTTACTACAAGTTCAACCATATGCGGATGCGTACTAAAAGGTTGTACAACTGAAAATGAGATATGTGGATATTGCTTTTTCATTTTCGCTATCTCCAAAGGAATATCACGTTTATAGTGAGCTGCTGCAAATAATAAAACAGGTACAATCATTATTTCAGTTGCTCCCTCTAGTATCGTTTCTGTAACTGCATCCGAAATGGTAGGTGTCGTTAGTTCTAGAAAAGCTATTTTTTGAATTCTTTCGTTACGTTCTTTCATAACAGATTGAATAAAGTGAACGAATTGTTCGTTACCTTCTTGCAAGCGACTACCGTGTCCAACATATACAATTCCTTTCATTGTCTTACCATGTCTTTCTTCATAAGAGTTTCTTGTAATTGATGATCTACGTTATGAAACCCGACTTTATTTGCATAGTGTAAAGTTGGAACGTCGGTATAAGAGAATGGGAGAGTAACAATATCGATAAAGCCAAGACGTTTTACTTCTGCTAGAAACGTATCAATAGAAGCGCGTCCTTCAAATACAATGCTATCCCATAAGAATTCAGAAAGCATACGAGAATGGACCTCATCGAAACGATGATCAATTGTATACTCATGAGTCATCATATAGGAGCCGGCACCAATTTTCTCTTGAATAAAAGCAATCCGATTAATATTTCTGCCTAAATAAACAGTTGTATCGGAAGAGAACTTTGCTTCTTTACTTAGTAGGCCATATTGCATAAGTTTTTCTTGAGTGGCAACGTTCATGTGTTGCAGCTCTGCCTGTAAGGAACGAATATCTTTCTGGTATTTACTACATGATTGCATCAAAATTTCTACACTTTCAGCTGAACAAAAAACAAGGCGATCAACGTTAAAAATTTCATTGATTTGTTCAAGTGTTAATGTATATTCTTTTTTTTTGAAAGTAGGTATTTGATATGTTTCTGCACCGGCTTCCTGTAACTTTTGCTTCAGTACACTTGTTTTATTTGTTGCGGATGTAAATAAAACTTTTTTACCATGTAATGGTTTACGTTCTTTCCAAGCAATTTGATTACGTAAGGAAACGACATCACCAACAATTGTCATAGAAGGGTTAGAAATATTTTCATTTTTGACGATAGAAACAATGGTAGATAGTGTCCCTGTGACAACGCGCTGTTTACCAGTTGTACCCCATTCAATAACTGCTACTGGCGTATCTTCTTTCTTTCCTGCTTGTCGTAAGTTTTCGCAAATTGTAGGTAAGTTTTTTATACCCATGTAGTAGGCAATCGTGTCGCTATTGTGAGATGAATTATATTTTCCATGATCGGTTAAAGGACCTTTTGCATGTCCGGTTAGTAAAGTAACGCTATTACTGTAGTTGCGGTGGGTGAGGGGGATACCTGCATAGCTACTAGCGGCGATGCTAGATGTAATGCCTGGTACAATTTCATATGGAATATTTGCTGCTGCTAAAGTTTCTGCTTCTTCACCAACACGGCCAAAAATAGATGGATCTCCGCCTTTTAATCGGACAACAATTTTTCCCTCTTTCGCAAATTGAAGAAGGTGTGCGTTAATCATTTCTTGTCGCATAATATGATTCTTTGGCATTTTTCCGCAATACATAAGTTCACATGTTTCTTTTGTATAGCTAAGAAAGGTAGGGTTTAATAAGCGGTCATATAAAACAATATCTGCACGCTTTAAACAATCTATCGCTTTTTTTGTAATAAGTCCTTCATCACCTGGTCCTCCACCAACTAAATATACATATCCGTTCATATAATTGCACCTCATCTAGTTTTATTTAAAAGGAAGCCAGGGGGAGGCTTCCTTTTGTAAATTACATGTTTATATAAATATCGCCATCAATAATTTCTACAACGTACGTTTGAATACAACCGTCATCAGGTTTTTGAACTTCACCTGTTAGTAATGAAATCTTCCAATCATGCAGTGGACAAAAGACGAATTCACCAGATACAATTCCTTCTGCTAACGGTCCATTTTTATGAGGACAACGATTTTCTACAGCTCGAATATCACCATTTGAAAGGCGGAATAGGGCGATAGACATACCTTTCATTTGTACCTCTTTACCGATTTGAATAGGAAGATCTTCTGCACGCATAACTTTTATTTTTTCTTTCGTTTGTATCATATAGATCACAGCTCCTTATTTCACAGTTTCTACTTCATACATCGCTTTTAATGATTTCGTTTCTAGTGCTTGTCCCCAAGCTTCTTTATATGTGTCACGAGCCGTTTGGAAACGTTCATTTAACTTAGTGACCATATTTGCATCTTGCAGTATTTCTTTTATGTGATCGAAGCCTAATCGTTCTGTCCAGTAGGCAGTACGCTCTCCGTAAATACCAGTTTCACGATAATATTGCATGTAAGCTGTAGCGATGCGAAGAACATCATCTTCAGTAGGGACAATCATTACAAAATCAGCTTCACGTACTTCTGTACCACCATTTCCACCAATATAAAGTTGGTATCCATTTTCGACACAAACAACGCCAAAATCTTTCGTAAGTACTTCCGCACAGTTACGCGGACAGCCCGTTACACCCATCTTCATTTTATGAGGTGTATCTACCATTTCTAATGATTGTTCAAGGAGCATACCAAGTCCTAATGAATCTTTCGTACCGAAACGGCAGAAACGAGAGCCAACACATGATTTTACATTACGAAGAGATTTTGAATACGCATATCCAGAAGTCATATTTAAGTCAGCCCATACGTTAGGTAAATCTTGTTTCTTAATACCGTATAAGCCAATTCGGCTTGCACCGGTAATTTTCACAAGTGGAACATTATACTTTTTCGCAACTTCAGCAATTTTCATTAAATCATCTGCTGTTGTAACGCCTCCGTACATACGTGGAATAACAGAGAATGAACCATCGTGCTGGATGTTACCGTTCATTCTTTCATTAACGAAACGGGAAGATTTATCATCTTCATATTCTTCTGGAATCGCCATACGTAAATAGTAGTTTAAAGCAGGGCGACATTTTGAACAGCCGTCTTCATGTGCAAAACCAAGCACATTTCTTACTTCTTTTGGAGATTTTAAGCCTTTCTCATGAATCGCCGCTACCACTTCATCACGTGATAAAGGTGTACATCCACACATACCGGCAGATTGCGCTGAGGCATCAAAAGCATCTCCAAGTGTATGAGATAAAACTTGTTCTACAAGCGAACGACATTTACCACAAGATCCTGCGGCTTTCGTACAGCCTTTTACCTCTTCGAAAGTCGTTAATTCTTGTTCTAAAATGGCATGTACGATTGTACCTTTCGTAACACCATTACATCCACAAATCGTGTCATTCGCACTCATTGTAGCAACATCAAGTTCACATTCTTCACCAGCTTTGTGAAGAAGGGAAGCTGGTGTATATTCTTGTATATCTTCTTCTTTCTTTAACATGCTAAAGAGGCGTGTACCATCAGCTGTGTCACCATATAAAACGATACCAACGACTTTATTGTCACGAATTAATACTTTTTTATAGGAACGTTTACATTCATCAAAGATGGATATTGCTTTCGTTTGATCATCTTCATAAATTTGGCCTGCAGAGAATAAATCACAACCAGCAACTTTTAATTGCGTACCGACGATACTACCCGTATATCCATCAGTTTGTAAATTTGTTATATGTTTTGCTAATATTGCACCTTGTTCATAAAGAGGGGCAACAAGTCCATATGCAATACCATCATGTTCTGCACATTCGCCAACTGCATAAATGGATTCATCATTTGTCAGCATATAGTCATTAACTACAATGCCGCGATTGACAATTAAACCAGCATCTTTTGCTATTTGCGTATTTGGTCGTATTCCGACAGCCATTACGATTAAATCACAATCTACAACTTCACCATCTTCAAATTGAATGCCCTCAACATAGTCTGTACCAATAATTTTTACAGTTTTCTTTTCCATTAGAAACTTCATGCCTTGTGCTTCTAAATCTTCACGCAGAAGAGAAGCTGCTTTCGTATCTAATTGTTGCTCCATTAAGCTAGGCATTAAATGAACAACATGTACTTCCATTCCTAAGTCAATAAGACCTCTTGCGGCTTCTAAACCAAGTAATCCACCACCAATGACAACCGCCTTTTTCTTTTCTTTAGCAGTATCAATCATAAACTGTGTATCTTCAATAGTTCGAAATCCTGTTACACCAGGAAGAGTGGAACCTTCAACAGGTAAAATAAAAGCACTAGAACCTGTTGCAAGAATAAGCTTGTCATATGTAAGAGTACGATTCTTTTCTGTCATAATAATTTTTTCTTCTCGGTTAATACTTTGAACTTTTTCATTTGTATACAAAGTTATTTCGTTTTCTTCATACCAACTGTATTCATTCATAATGATATCTTGCATATTTGTTTTGCCTTGTAAAACATGAGAGAGCATAATACGATTGTAATTTGGATGTGGTTCATCTCCAAAAATAGTAATCTCATATGAATCACTATCATGTTTTAATATTTCTTCCATACAACGTATGCCAGCCATACCATTTCCGATCATAACTAAACGTTTTTTCATTTTCGTTTCCCCTTTTTATGTGAAATATTGAACAAAGGATTATATTTTTATTATAGAAAATCAAGAAAGGGGGAGATGTGATATTTATCACATTTTTATAATGATTCACAAATTGTTAAAATTCGGATTTGTGTGAGGTGGATGTGGATATTTTTTGTGAAATGAAAAAGCAGGACATAAGTATGTATACTCATGTCCTGCACTTTATTTATGCTCTCGTAATGGCACGTGGAAATAAAATATTATTTTCTAAATGAATGTGCTCAAACAAATCAGACTCTAACGCTTCAAGGCGTTGATAAACAAGTCGATAAGTACCACAAGCTTCTTCTGGAGGGGTAAAGTCATTTGTTACTTTACGAAGTTCTTTTATAATATTTCCGGCATGATTGTGCTCATTTTCTAGTTCATCTACTACTTTACGTAACTTTGCATAGTTTTCATCAGTTGGATTTTTTTCAAATTCTAAAATTAATGGGAAATCTTCTGTTTCTTCTTTAATTAAATGCTGTTCTAATTCCATTTTAAGTTCATGAAATAGCTTATGAATTTGAGCTAAATGCGGCTGATTGGCTCCATGAACACGTAATACTTTAGTCACATATGGACTTAACTGCGGTAACTCTTCATTTAAATAACGATGATGTTTATGAATTACAAAATCAATCAATTCACGATAAGAAGCACTTTTCCAATCAATTTCAGATGCATTTAATCGTTTCATATTATGATAAAGCGTATTTAACTCTGTAAGTACTTCTGTTGCTGATAAATTTCTTTCATGAATTGCATCAATAAGTGGTTTATTACCACCACAACAAAAATCAATTCTATATGATTTAAAAAGATCACTAGCTTTCGGAAATTGTGTAACAATCTCACCGACAATAGAAGTTTCAGTAAATGTATGTTCCATATGAATGCCTCCATAAAGTTTGAATGTAATATCTAAATTAAGAATAGCGATAAATGAAAAACAATGTGGTGATTGAAATCACTTATAATGTGTCAGTTTTGAGAATAATAGGAGTGGTATTTAACAGAGGACATTATAGAGCGGATGGCGAAGAATTTTTTGAGTAGGAAATTATCCACAGGGCATTATTATGATTTAGATTGTATACAAATTTATATTCTATCAATCTAAGTTCGCTTTTGGGTAGTTGGAAGTATATCTTTTATAGGGGGTATTTATGGAATATGTTTATCATATGGTACCAGAAGAACTAAAAGGAGAATATTTAATCCCATTAAATGAATTGAAAAGGGTATATCCAAATTTATATGGTGAGTATATACAAAAATATAAAGATCATACTCAAAGAGAACACTTATTAACACGTAAAATACCCAAATTAGAATGTTTATGGAATGATGTTGTGCATTTTTTACCACTGCATCCTTATGAGATTTATAAAGTATTATTGGAAATAGGAGTAAACATTCATACAAATAAGCTATTTTATAAAATTCCTATTAGCGCACTGAATGGTCAGTGTATGGCAATATACAAGTACTCAAAGCATAATTGGGGTGGACCAAATAGAGAATTAAAAGAATGTGAAATAGAACTCATCAACTTTAATGAATATATAGAATTGAGGCAATTAAATACCTGCACAAAAGAATATTACAGAGATGAAAACGAAAAGGGTAGAAGATTCGGGATGTTTCACCTAATTCCACATGTTCTTGTCAAAGGGAAAGTGGAGGTGAAAAATATTGAAATCATTAATTGGAGTATTGCCCCAGTTAATGGTTAATAGTACAAGTATTTAAAAATAAGATGGCATTTTGAATTGAGATATGGCTTAAAAGAATGGAAGAGTAATTAGATCTTATACGTAACAGTAAAAAAGAAGCTTACTAGAAGCTTCTTTTTTATTACTATTTTTCACATGCAACTCCATCGCCGTCTCTATCTAGTTTACGGCTATATCCCGGTTGATCCTTATATAATGGGGCTTTCCCAGCAGCTCTAACTGCATCACAATTTTTGTAATATGCATTACTAGTATTTCCTGCAGCTGGCTGTGTTTGGGCTTGCTGTGCTTTTTTCTGTTCCTCTTGTTGTTTACGAGCCTGTTCATCAGCCTGGCGTTTTTGCTCTTCTTGTTGTTTATGAGCCTGTTCATCAGCCTGGCGTTTTTGCTCTTCTTGTTGTTTACGAGCTTGTTCATCAGCTAGACGTTTTTGCTCTTCTTGTTGTTTACGAGCTTGTTCATCAGCTAGACGCTTCTTGGTTTATGAGCCTGTTCATCAGCCTGGCGTTTTTGCTCTTCTTGTTGTTTACGAGCTTGTTCATCAGCTAGACGTTTTTGCTCTTCTTGTTGGCTTGTTCATCAGCTAGACGCTTCTCGTCTTCTTGTTTTTGAGTGTTTTCGTTCGCTTCTTTCTTTTTATCATCTTTTTTCTCTGCATTATTAGAAGCGACTTGTTTATTTGTTGCTGTCGTCTTTTCAGAAGAAGGAGCTGAAATACTTGATAATGCAACAAAAATGACAAATAAAATAGCAGTGATTATAAATTGTTTTTTTGCTACACCTGTCTTTTTAATTACAGATAAGATTGCTAGTATAAGGAAGAAAATAAATAAAATTAAACTTAAAGTAGCAAAAAAATCGATGACTGGGTATTCAGATTTTGTAGTGCCCATTCCTATTAAGAGAATTGAAATCATAAAAAGAATAACAGTAGGACGACCATATTGTTTTGCTTTTCCATTTTTCTTAAAGAATGAAATGATACATAAAATTAAAAGAATAAAAGCAATAAAAAATAAAGTTGCACCAATATTACTAAAAATCAACATTTTCATACCTCTATTTGTAAGATTTTTATTATTGATTATATAGGAATTTATTGGATATTTCACGATTTATAAAATTTTAGAAAATTAATATTTTTAATAGACTAACAAACGATTATTTGTATATAAAGAAAAATAGATATATTTCCTATTACGTTTTTAAAGAGATTTCATAAAGTATAGTATATCGATTGAAAGGAGGAGATTTGAATGGAATTTCAATTGTTAGTGAATTGTATATTACAAGAAGGTAATGCTTACTTTTTAGTAACGAAGGTAGACGATGTAATTACGTTGAAAGTACCGATTACAGCAGGAGTAGCAGCATTATTCTTAGCTTTTGGTGTACCGAGATGTTCTTAATTTAAATCTCTAGAGTAGAAAGAGGCGGACAAGCCTCTTTCTACTAATACATAATTATTTTATGTAAACTAAAATATTGTTTTTGTAATAGCACGTTTAAAATGGACATGCATATACTATAATGTTTCATTGGAAGTTAGTGATATTTTTAAGCTATGAAAATAAAAGAGGTGCTATTATATATGAAAAGAAGAACATTTGATATTCCAGTTACATTACGAAGAGAGTGGTTTTTAATAGAATTAGCCCATTTAACGAAGAAATATGGAATTGAAATTGCAACTAGCAAAATGGAAGCTGCACCGTTTTTAAGAGATCAAGTTACGGAATCAAAAATAGGGTCAGGGCTCCAATACGATAAATATGATGATGAGTATATAATTGAAAATTAAAGGGTAAGAGCAAAATAAATTTCTTTATAACAAAATATAAAATAAAGCAGATTCTAAATATGGAATCTGCTTTATTAAGAAATACTTTTAGTCAACTAACCTCTTTCTAGTGTTTTTCCTACATATTTCACTTGCGTTATTCCAAAAGATTCACGCAGAATGCGAGCGTAATCTTTTGATTCTATTGGACGTTTATTTTTGGTGCCTTTAAAGGTTTCTGTATAATTTTTATTTGTTAATGATACGTGACCATAATCAGTTAATTTACAAGTGATAGCTCCTTTATTAAAAGGAGATTCTTTATGTTCTACAATGACTTTCTGAATGTTATTCACCTTTTTCTCATCTATTGGATCTAAAGTGAAGGCATAGCCTATTTTCCATTCATCTGAAGGTTCAGATTGCAAGAAATTTGTAGATTCCCCGTTAGTTCCTTTTCTCATTTCTAAAATGTGTGTACCTTTTCGGGTAGTTCGTTTGCTAATTCGGTATTCACCCGTTTGAGAAGAGATGACTTCTCCGCTAAAAGGGACTAGATGTAAAGGTAGATGAGAGGCAAAACCGGCGTCTATAACATAATCTTTATTATTATGATGTAATATGATAATGACATGACCATCATCGGGTTTCCATTTATTATCATAAAGGTCATAAACAGTACCAGCTACTTTATATACTTGAAATCCACAATCCATTAAAAAGTAATACAATAAAGAGTTTAATTCATAACAAAGACCGCCTCGTTTTTGAATAAGTAACTTTTCTACTAAGTTATTTTTTGAGATGTTTTTAATAGTACCAGCCATAATATCGAGATTTTCATAGGGGAGAATCAAGCCCATTTTCAAGAGAATTTCATCTAAATCATTAAATGCTATTTCTTTTGCAGGAATTTTTAATCGTTTAAAAAACTCCTTTTGTAAATCGGTCATCATAAAGCATTCTCCTTTCTTTTTACAGAATTTTCTTCTGCTCACCGATAGGTTAGTACTTCTAAAAGTTTAATTCAAGTCTGCGAAAATTATCATAATATATGTTTCTGAAAATATTATTTTATATTCGGAAATTTCAGTTTAATATTTAATGGTAGGAAAGTCTTACAAGATAAGCGTCTATTTCGTTTAGTTTGTATTTAATTAAATAAAAGCACATATCTTCATTACCTTTTTTTATAACTGGCTGGTAATAAAGTGTTTTTTTACTAAAGTTTTTTCAAGATTTGTATGCTTTATATAAACAATAATAATTGGGGGATATTAGATTCAGTAAAGTTAACAATTGTTGAGAAACTTTTTTGTAGCATTCACTCAAAAGGAAGAGATGGAAACAAAGAGAATAACGTGTGTTAAGGAAGAAGGGATACTAGTAATCTCTTGAGAAGAGAGACAAGATCTTGTTTAAGTAAAAAGATTATCTAGTATTAAGAGAGAAGATAAAAAATATTACAAAGAGCACCTTCTTTCAAAAAAGTGGGGGGAGTAACATGAGATTGATGAGAAGATGTGTTGCCTTGCTGATTGTATTTTTTATTATGGCTCCAATGATTAGCACAAATGTGCGAGCAGAAGTTGTAAAAGAGCTTAAAACAGGCTTTCCAGATCAAGAAGTCTTTACACCTGGAGAATGGTTTTTAGGCCAAAAGCCTGCTAATTATGATGAGAATAAGCCTCCAATTCTCTTTGTGCAAGGAAGGAATGGGAATGCTGATAGTTGGTATGGAAAGACAGTGTATCACGATATAAATGATATGTATGATTATGCTTTGAAGGCTGGCTATCAAACAGTATTTATACAATTATATGATGCTGCTGGGAAAGGATCAGCGAGTCAGTGGGATAACGGAAAATTGTTAGCACAAAAATTAGAAGAAATATATAATCATTTCGGTAAAAAAGTTAATATTGTAGCACATAGTAAAGGCGGTATCGATACACAGGCTGCATTAGTAGGATATGGTGCAAATCGATTTGTCGGAAATGTTGTTACGCTTGCGACACCACATCATGGATCAAATTTAGCGGATTTATCATATAGTTGGTGGGCAGGGTGGCTTGCTTCTATATTAGGTCAAAAAGATGATGGTACGTATTCATTACAAATGGGTGAAATGGCAAAATTTCGTTCAACGATTGATAATAATCCAGCAGCTAAATTAAACCGTTATTATACAGTTACTGGGACTAGCTGGGGCCCTGTATTTTCTGCGTTATCAATGGGCGGATTATATTTGTCATCATACGGTTCAAATGATGGACTAGTAAATGAGTGGAGTGCTAAGCTGCCGTATGGAACTCATTTATTTACAGATTCCAGATTTGATCATGATAATATACGAAAGGGGTCAGCTGTTTTCTCACGAATTGAACCATATTTACGTACAGCAAATGTACCAGTTCCAGCTTTAGTAGCATCCAGCACTAGTTCAAATGAAAATATAGAACAATTAAATACAACTTCAAATCAAAACATTTTAGGAGGGGAATTGCCACAAAATCAGTGGATAGAGCAAACTGTTGCGGTTGATAAAAAGACAGAAGGAATCGTTTCAATATTAACTGCTTCTTCTGATGTGGAAGTACAAATGATATCTCCAAAAGGAAAAATGTATACAAATAAGGATAGTGTTATAACTACTGGTGAAGATGAATCTTTCTTTGGTGGCGCGACAATTAAAACATTTAAATTTGATAAAATGGATGTAGGAGAATGGAAAGTTAAAATGATGGCGAAGCAGTCGAAAGATGCATACTTGATTGTAAGCAATTACAAGAATGGCGCGCCATTTGTACTTCAAATGCCTACTAAGGTGAAAGCGAATAAATCTGAGTATAAACTGAAAAAATCACCTGTGGCACCTGAAATGAAAGGGAATCTTTCTATAACAGTAAGAGTCGTGAATAAAGAAGGGAAACTAGTCTCTGAATACAATGAACTACAAAATGTTAATAATACTACATTTACTGGTGCTTTGAAGGACATAAAGCAACCAGGAGTATACAACGTTACGATAGATATAAAAGGGGTGAATAAAGAAGGGCAGCCTTATAATCGTACAATTGTTAAGTCGGTTTATGTGGAGAAGTAAGAAAGAATGAGAAGTTTGTAATATAAAAAGTACCGAACTTTTGTAGTAGAAGAGTTCGGTGCTTTTTTCATGTTTATTAGATTAACAAAAAGGTACACTAGAATTTATGCTGGATGATGGGAATCTAAAGAACATTAAAAAAAAGATGCTGAAATAGCATCTGAACGTGAAGATGATTATTAACTTAGTTTTAGAACTGTTAATTCAACTGAATTAATACCATTATCACAAGTTATAATACTTTGGCGATTAAAACCACTATTATTTTTAAGTTGAAGAGTTGAATTAGCCGGTACTGTAATAATCGTTTCGCCTACTAGTTGAAGGCATTCGTTATTTGATGAAGTATTCATTTGAAAAGCAAAGTCACCTTGACTATTAGCAAGTGGATTATTATTTAAAAATATAGTCATGACTGGAATATGTGGAAATACAGGATTTAAAGTCGTGTTAATAGATGAAATGAAAGAAACTCTATAATCACCAGCTTGACTAAATTGTATAGTAGTAGGATTTAGTAAAGAAACTCCTCCTGCTATAGGGCCAACGTGATTAAATGGAAAAGGATCTCCAAAAGGAACAGTTATAAACTCAGTTTGCCAAAAAGTACCGTATGCTGGACAACTTTTTTTACAGGAACTAGAAGAGGAATTGCACGAACATTTTTTATATGAGCTAGAAGAAGATTTACATGAACATTTTTTATTGGAGTTTGAAGAATGATAGTATGAACCCAATATATTACCTCCTGTTGCGAATGAATTGTATACATATAGTATTTTATGCTTGTCTTATATATAAGGTGATAGATTTGGAGTATAAAGTGCTAATGCGATGAAATATAGTAATAGAATAGAAGATGTAACCATTTTTGAAGAAGAAAAGGTTAATGATTTGGTGAAAATATCAGAGGGATTTATTGGGAAATTGAAGCGTAGGGTGAATGCTTATATTAATTATATCTGAAACAGTAAAACCAGTATCCTCAGTTGCAATGATATGATCGTTAAAGTAATCTCTTTTTATTTGAATGTTTTTATATTAGGTTTTTAGTTATCCTTCTTTATTTACATAGTAAGGCAGGAAGAAGACGAAAAGTATCGAATGAATGTACATATGTAGCATTGTTTGCTTTTGTTGTGAATAGTAGTAAAAGATACGTTGAAATATTTTAAACGGTAACAAAAGAGCGATTAAATAATAGAGGGAGCAACTTACATGGAAAATATATTAAAGGTATCTTCAAAATCAAAACCAAATTCAGTGGCAGGTGCAATTGCAGGTGTACTAAGAACAAGTGGAAATGTAGAAATTCAAGCGATTGGGGCTGGTTCTTTAAATCAAGCGATTAAAGCAATTGCAATCGCAAGAGGGTTTGTTGCTCCAAGTGGTATTGATTTAGCCTTCGTTCCAGCGTTTCAAGAGGTTACTATTAATGAACAAGAAAGAACGGCGATTAAATTAATTATTGGTCCTAGAAAGAAAAGGTAACTGCAGTAATTCAGTATTGAAATGATATTTAATATAACAAACAAAAAGTGTCACAAATGCTTATAACCTACGCATTTGTGACACTTTTTTTGTTTTATTTAAAATGAAATGGATAACCTTAAAACTGCTCATTCTTCTCCCAAGATTCCACAATATAATGTGCAATCGTCGGGTTGAATCCTTTCCCAACTAAAAACATAATCGCCGCAACTTCTGTTAAAGCGTGTTTGTGTGATGTGTGTTTTGCTTCATTTAAACCGTAATCTACCCAAGGTTTTACGAAATCAAGTACAGGTTTCTTTAAAGGTAAAAACTGTGTACCGACAACTTGTTGAATTTGTTGTTGCGTTGGTTCTGTAATTGGTCCAGGTGGTAAGATTTGAGGCTGTGTAATATCCAGTGTTGGTCCAGGGGGTAAAATTTGTGGTTGTGTAATATCTAATGTTGGCGGTTTAGGTGGTGAGACACGTGCGTCGTAGTTTGGTTGATACATTTGTTGTTGGTATTGAGTTTGTTGTGGCTGAGTTGGGTATGGGTTTTGTTGAAATTGTTGTTCTTGAGTTTGTGGTGTTACATATGGATTTTGTGGATATTGAAGTTCCTGATTTTGCGGTGCTGCATATGGATTTTGAGGATATTCATAATTTGGACGTGTGTCGTATGAGTTTTGTTGAAATTGTTGTTCTTGAGTTTGCGGTGCTGCATATGGATTTTGAGGATATTCATAATTTGGACGTGTGTCGTATGAGTTTTGTTGAAATTGTTGTTCTTGAGTTTGCGGCGCTGTATATGGATTTTGTGGATAATCAGCTTCTTGATATTGCGGTGTTGCGTATGGATTTTGTTCATATTGTTGCTCTTGCTGTTGTAACTCTTGTTCTTCATATTGTTCTGTATATCTTTGTTTTTGTTGCTGAGGGTAAAATGGTTGTTGTGGGTAAGGCGGTTGATTATTATGGAACATATTTATTCCTCCTTCATGATGATGCCTACCACCCAGTGTATGGGCGGACAAGAAAATATGTGATGAAAAAATGCGGGCGTGTTACAATAAGTAACTGGGTGAAGATAAAATGACAAAACAAGAAAAGATTCAAAAAACCATTACTTTTGTAAAAGATATTTTAGAAAAAGATGCGAGTGGGCATGATTGGTATCATATTGAGCGTGTACATAAACTGGCGATTTCTTTATCTGAGCAAGAAGGAGGAAATCGTTTTATAATTGAAATGGCAGCATTACTTCACGATGTGGCAGATGAGAAGTTAAATGAGAGTGAAGAAGCAGGAATGAAAAAAGTTTCTGATTGGTTAGAAGAGTTACATGTTGAAGAAGAGGAAAGTAAACATGTTCTTCATATCATTGCCAATATGTCTTATAAAGGTGGTCATGGCGGTAAAGTGGAGTCGCTTGAAGGGAAGATTGTTCAAGATGCAGATCGTTTAGACGCGCTTGGTGCAATTGGAATAGCTCGTACATTTGCGTATGGCGGGGCGAAAGGGAGATTAATGTATGATCCAACTATTCCTCCTCGTGAAGTGATGACGAAAGATGAATATAGAAAAAATAATGATCCATCTTTAAATCATTTTTATGAAAAACTTTTAAAACTAAAAGACTTAATGAATACGGATGCAGCAAAACAAGAGGCTGAAGTTCGTCATCGTTATATGGAACAGTTTATTGAACAATTTATGAAAGAGTGGAATGCACAAATATGAAAATGTTAACTGTGGAAAACTTATCAAAATCATATGGAGAAAAACCGTTATTTGATGGATTATCATTTAGTATTGCAGAAGGACATCGTGCCGGAATTATCGGTGTAAACGGAACTGGTAAATCGACGTTATTAAAAATTATTGCAGGGACAGAAATTCCTGATACAGGTGATATGACTCATTCTCGTGGGTATACAATTAGTTATTTATCACAGCAACCAGAGTTTGATGAACAACTAACAGTACTAGAGCAAGTCTTCCATGGTGATACTCCTTTAATTCGTCTCCTTCGTGAGTATGAAAAGGCACTATTACATATCGAAAAAGATCCAAGTAATGAAAAAGTACAGGAACAATTATTTGCAGTACAGCAACGTATGGATGCGATGAGTGCATGGGAAGCAAATGCGAATGCAAAATCGTTATTAACCAAATTAGGAATTACTGATTTCACAGCAACTGTTGGAAATTTATCTGGTGGACAGAAAAAACGTATTGCGATGGCGCAATGTTTTATTGAAACACCGGATCTATTAATTTTAGATGAGCCTACGAACCACCTTGACCATGAGACAGTGGAATGGTTAGAGGAATATTTAGCACGATATAATGGTGCGGTATTACTTGTAACCCATGATCGTTATTTCTTAGATCGTGTGACGAATCGTATTTTCGAATTAGATAATGGAAAACTGTATAGTTATGAAGGAAACTACAGTACGTTTTTAGAAGCGAAAGCACTTCGTGAAGAACAAGAAATTGCGCAAGAATCAAAACGTCAAAACTTATATCGCCGCGAACTAGCATGGATCCGGCGCGGTGCAAAAGCTCGTTCGACAAAGCAAAAGGCACGTATTCAACGATTTGATGAGCTAAAGGGTCAAGAAGGACCAGCTGCAAAACAGTCAGTTGATATTGCACTTAGCGGTAGCCGCCTTGGGAAAAAAGTACTTGAGTTAAAAGATGTAACGAAAAAATTCGGTGATAAAACGGTATTACACAACTTTAATCATATTGTGAAGCCGGGCGATCGCATCGGGATTATCGGAGCGAATGGAAGCGGGAAATCTTCTTTATTAAATATGCTTGCAGGTAAGTTATCTCCTGATAGTGGTGAAGTTGAAGTAGGACAAACTGTAAAAGTTGCTTATTATACGCAAGAAAATGAAGAGATGAATTTAAATCAGCGTATGATTGAATACATTAAAGAGATTGCAGAAGTTATTCATACAACAGATGGAAAAGTAATTGGTGCATCTCAAATGTTAGAACGCTTCTTATTCCCGACTCATTCACATGGTACACCGCTTGGTAAACTATCTGGTGGTGAAAGAAGACGTTTATATTTATTACGTATTTTAATGGGAGAACCAAACGTACTTTTACTTGATGAACCTACGAATGATCTAGATACACAAACCTTAACAGTACTAGAAGATTATTTAGAAGATTTCCCAGGTGTCGTTTTAACTGTATCGCATGACCGTTACTTCTTAGATAAAGTAGTAGATGAACTGTTCATCTTTACTGGCGGAGGCGAAGTGCGTGAGTTCCTAGGTAGTTATACAGATTATTTAGAAATGGAAAAAACGAGAGAACTTATGGAGAAAGCGGAAGTTCAAAAAGAGAAAAAAGTAGTAGAAGAAGCTCCAAAACAACAACGTAAACGTAAACTTTCATACAATGAGCAGCGTGAATGGGAAACGATTGAAGATACAATTGCCGAACTTGAAGAAAAAATTGAGTTAATTGGAGAAGAACTTTCGAAAGTTGGATCTGACTTCACAAAGGCACAAGAATTATCTGAAGCACAGCAGAAAACAGAAGAAGAGCTAGAAAAAAAGATGGAAAGATGGAGTGAACTATCAGACATCATTGAAGGATTAAAATAAAAACAAGCTGCATATATTGAAAAGTAAAGAGAAAAACTTTACACTATTGGTAGAACCTATTTTAGGAGGGAAAAAATGAGAACATCTAATCCAATGTTGAAAAAAGAGGCATTCCGTAAAGAGGGAGCAAGCGCTTCTGCGATGACGATTGGCGGAACAGTAGGCAAAACGTTCATTATGCTTATCTTGCTACTTGCAACGTCTGTCTATTCATACATACAGATGATGCAGGGGACGATGAAGATGCCAGTATTAATTGGTGCTTTAATCGTTGCGGCAATCATCGCATTCGCGTCTATGTTCTTCCCGCGTATTTCACCTTTTGGTGCACCAATCTATGCAGCGGTAGAAGGGGTTGTGTTAGGAAGTATTTCAGCAGTTTATACAATGAAATTTGGCGATTCTATCGTTTTAAATGCTGTATTACTAACAATCTCAATTCTATTTGCAATGTTAGTGTTATATGCAACGCGCGTAGTAAAGGTAACGGATAAATTCCGTACAGGCGTTATGGCAGCAACACTTGGAATTATGGTTATGTATTTAGTCGTATTTCTACTAAACATGTTTGGTGTAACTGTTCCGTACATTCACCAAGGCGGTACGATTGGTATTATTATTAGTGCAGTTGTTATTGTAGTTGCTGCATTAAACTTATTACTAGATTTCGATTTAATCGAAAATGGTGTACGTAGTCAAGCTCCGAAATATATGGAGTGGTATACTGCGATGGGACTAATGCTTACATTAGTATGGTTATACTTAGAAATTCTTCGTTTCGTTTCTTACTTTACGAAAAATGACTAATAAAAAAATCCTGCATGAAATATGCAGGATTTTTTTATTTTCAAAGATATATTGAATTTATGGTATAATATGGATGCTAACAACTTGAAGTGAAGGAGATGGAATATGATGAAAGAGAAGAAGGGGATTATGAAAAAACTATTTTCTAAAAGTTTTTTCATAGAACTAGATGATGCTTTAACGTATCCATCGGGAGAAGTTATTACTTCAGCTATTGAAAGTTATGCAGCTGAATGTAATGAACAACTGAAATTTGAGAGTAAAGTAAAACCGATAACTTTCTACTTAGAAGAAGTATTGTATCGTGCGGAAGTAAAGATGGCCCGCGGAGGATATTACATTTCATGCAGTGAAGAATAATTTTTTGAAACTTTACATGTTTAAAGTATGTAAGGTTTCTTTTTTGTTTTTATAAGATATAAAAATATATTTTTAATTATAAAGTATATTATTTTAAGCTTTTTACCCTTCAAACATTTTTCTTTACAATGAAGAAAAATATGTGAGGTGGTATAACTTATGATGAATCGAGTTGTATTAATCGGTAGATTGACAAAGGAGCCAGAATTATACTACACAAAGCAAGGTGTCGCTTATGCACGAGTATGTGTTGCGGTGAATAGAGGTTTTCGAAATAGTTTAGGTGAGCAACAAGTAGATTTTATTAATTGTGTCGTTTGGCGAAAATCGGCTGAGAATGTAACTGAATATTGTACGAAGGGCTCTCTTGTTGGGATTACAGGGCGTATTCATACGAGCAATTACGACGATGAACAAGGAAAGAGAATATATAGAACGGAAGTTATGATTGAGAGCATTACATTTTTGGAGAGAAGGAGGGAGGGCGCATCGCAATAAGAGGGGACTTTAAACAATGGTTTTGGGGAATTAGGTGGAAAGAGAAAGAATGAAAAAGTATGATGATGGAAAGAAATCAGCAAGATAAAGCATCCGAGTAGGTTTAGAGAGGTGGAACATGTTACAATACAGCTAAGAACATGCAATAAAGGAGAGTTTTTTACGTGAAGATTAAAGCAATTGAACCGACGCCAAGTCCAAATACAATGAAAGTTATTTTGAATGAAGTATTACCATCAGGAGCGCGTAATAATTATACAAATGAAAATAAAGAACAAGCACCAATGCAAGTGCAAGAGATTTTGAAAATTGAAGGCATTAAAGGTGTATATCATGTAGCCGACTTTTTAGCAGTGGAACGAAATGCAAAGTATGACTGGAAAGTTTTATTACAACAAGTTCGTGCTGTTTTTGGCGAAGAAGTAGTGGAAGAAAGTGAAGAACAACAACTTGCTCATTTTGGAGAAGTGAAAGTGTTTGTTCAAATGTTCTTTACAATTCCAATGCAAGTAAAGCTAACAGATGGAACGACGGAAGAACGTGTTGGTTTACCAGATCGTTTTAAAGAATCAATTATGAAAGTACAAATGTCTGCACCAAACGTTGTAAAAGAACGTAAATGGGTGGAACAAAGTACACGTTATGGGAATTTTGAAGAAATCGGGAAAGAAGTAGTAGAAGAGATTGTTGCTGCTTATTCAGAAGAACGTGTAAATGAAACGGTTAAAGAATTATTAAATCAAGCAGGTGCTGTTGAAGTAACGATTCAAAAGCTTGAGCCATATAAAGTAACAGAAGAGATGATGAAAGATGCTGACTGGAAAAAACGTTTTGCAGCATTAGAACAAATGGATCCTACAGAAGAAGATATTCCAGTGTTGAAGATGGCGTTAGATGATGAAAAAGTTTCAATCCGCCGTTTAGCAACAGCGTATTTAGGTATGGTAAAAGGTGATGAAGTATTACCGTTATTATATAAAGCTTTATTAGATCGCTCTGTAAGTGTTCGTCGTACTGCAGGAGATTGTTTATCAGATGTAGGTGATCCGGCAGCGATGTTTGTCATGATTAAATCTCTGAAAGACCCAAGTAAATTGGTACGCTGGCGTGCAGCGATGTTCTTATTTGAACTAGGAGACGAAAGTGCGATTCCAGCATTAAAAGCAGCGCAGGATGATCCAGAGTTTGAAGTAGCGATGCAAGCACGTCTAGCATTAGAGCGTATTGAAGGCGGGGAAGAAGCAAAAGGTTCTGTATGGAAACAAATGACGGAGTCTCGTAAAGGGGAATAATGTATGATTGTTTTCTATGATAGTTGGTGTCCGATGTGTACGGCTGTTGCAGAACGTACGAAAAAATTAGATAAAAAGGGTAAGATGAAATTTGTTTCATTTCGAGATGAAGATGTAGTTGAGAAGTATGAGCTTTCTCAAGAACTACAAAGTAAGATGGAACAAAGATTGTATATTTTAAAAAATAATAAGTGGTATGACGGCATTCATAGCATATATGTATTAGCAAAGGCCGTTCCATCTTATTGGTTTGCCGTGCCTTTTATAAAGTTATCTATCGTACTTGGATTTGGAAGTAAAGTATACGATTATATCGCTAACAATAGAAAACTTGTTCCAGTGGGACATTGTCGTGATGGGATTTGTGAAATCTCTACAAAAAAATGAAATCATCGTTATCTTTCTTTTGCACCTATTAATAGAGCGTGATATGATGAATTTGGAATGAAAGTTGAAGGAGAGATTACAAGATGTCAAATGCTTATGAAGAATACATGCGCCAAATGGTAATCCCAATGCGCCAAGAGTTAGTGCGTTCTGGGTTTGAAGAGTTAACTACAGAAGAAGCTGTAACAGAATTTATGGAAAATACATCAGGTACAACTTTAGTAGTTGTAAACTCTGTTTGTGGTTGTGCAGCTGGTTTAGCACGTCCATCAGCAGGTCAAGCAGTTGTTCGTGCTGAAAAACAACCTGATCATCTTGTAACTGTATTCGCAGGTCAAGATAAAGATGCTACTGCAAAAATGCGTGAATACTTCGGAGAAATTCCTCCATCTTCACCATCTATGGCATTATTAAAAGGAAAAGAAGTTGTTCACTTCATTCACCGTCATGAAATTGAAGGTGCAACTATGGACGAAATTATTACGAACTTAGAGCAAGCTTTCGAAAAGAATTGCTAAAGAAGGGGGAGAGTAAATCTCCCTCTTTTCTTTATATAGAGGTGAAACAATGATAGTAACAACAGCAGGAAGAACGAACAAAGAAATGACATCTTATGCAAATAAGGTAGCAGCAGAATTAAATAGTAATTTCGTTAAACGTAATGACATACCAGTACATAAGCTGCATGAGCAGTATGAACAAGATGTACTTGTCGTAGGGAAGAACCGCTTAGCTATTTATCCAAAAGGTACGGAAGAAGCGTTTTTCTTTCATCCGAACTCAGCGATGTTTCGTGTGAAAAGGTTAATGCGCGGAGAACACGACCCATTTGTACAAGCTGCTAAATTAGAGAGCGGAATGACAGTGTTAGATTGTACGCTCGGTATGGCATCAGATAGTATTGTAGCTAGTTATATTGTTGGTAAAAATGGAAAAGTAACAGGACTTGAAGGCAATGAGTATATGGCTTATATTATGGAAAATGGTTTGAAAACATGGTCTTCATCCGTTTCTGAAATTGATGAAGCAATGCAACGAATTGATGTAAAGCAAACTGAGCATTACGCATTTTTAAAACAATGTGAAGATAATAGTTATGACATCGTTTATCTCGATCCGATGTTTGAAGAAACTGTCATAGAATCTGACGGAATTAAAGGATTAAAACACTTCGCTTTGTATCATGATATTACTGATGAAACAATTGCGGAAGCGAAGCGTGTGGCGAGAAAGCGTGTTGTTCTGAAAGACCATTTCCATAGTTCTAGATTTGAAAAACATAATTTTCACGTATACAAAAGAAAAAGTGCTAAGTTTCACTTTGGTGTAATTGAACCTTGCTAATTGTTTGAAAAGATGTATAATAAGCAATAATTAATTAAATATACTGTCTGTGATGAAGAGAGTAGTCTTTTTTAGAAGGAAAGCGAGCTAGGGATGGTGTAAGCCTAGTACGGAAGAAAAAGATGAAGCGCACTTCGGAGATGCTTCTTGAACGAATAGTAGAGTAAGCCGAGGCCCCCTGTCCTCGTTATAAACGGGAAAGTGGTTCGTAATGAACAACAAGGGTGGTACCACGGGTTAAAACTCGTCTCTTTTTAGAGACGAGTTTTTTGTGTTTAAAAAATAAGGAGGTTATATAGTATGGATTATAAAACGCAGTTTGCGGAAAGTTTATCCGATATTTTTAAGAATGAATTAACGCAAAATCAAATTTTAGATTTAATTGAAACACCGAAACAAGATGAATTCGGAGATGCAGCGTTCCCATGCTTTTCATTAGCGAAGCAATATAAAAAAGCACCAGCTATTATTGCAAAGGAAGTTGCGGAGAAATTAAGCGATCCATTTTTTACGAAAGTAGAAGCCGTTGGTCCTTATGTAAATGTATTTTTTAATCGTGAAACTGTAAGTGATACAGTATTAAAAACGATTTTAGCGGAGAAAGAAGAGTACGGTCACAATCATTTTGGATGTGAAAAAACGGTCGTTATCGATTATTCCTCTCCTAATATCGCAAAGCCTTTTTCAATGGGGCATTTACGTTCTACAATGATTGGAAATTCATTGAAACATATCGCTGAAAAATGTGGGTATGAAGTTGTAGGAATTAATTATATTGGGGACTGGGGAACACAGTTTGGAAAGTTAATTACTGCTTATAAAAAATGGGGAAATGAAGCAGTAGTGAAAGAGGATCCAATACGTGAATTATTTAAGTTATATGTTCAATTTCATGAAGAGGTAAAAGACGACGAAGAACTAGAAGAAGAGGGACGCGCTTGGTTTAAGAAATTAGAAGAAGGTGATGAAGAAGCAGTTGAGCTTTGGAATTGGTTCCGTCACGAATCCTTAAAAGAATTTTCTCGTATTTATGAACTTCTCGGTGTTGAATTTACTAATTTTCAAGGAGAAGCTTTTTATAATAATTTAATGGAAGACTTTATTGGGATTTTAGAAGAACATGATTTGATTGAAGAGTCAGAAGGCGCATTAGTCGTTAATTTAGAAGAAGAGGGAATGCCGCCTTGCTTAATTAGAAAATCAGATGGTGCGACGATTTATGCAACGCGTGACTTAACAGCAGCTCTATATCGTCAAAACACATTTAGTTTTGATAAAGCGTTATACGTAGTTGGCCCAGAACAAAGTTTACACTTCAATCAATTCTTCACTGTATTAAAAAAGCTCGGCTACACTTGGGTTGATGGCATGGAACATGTACCGTTTGGGTTCATTTTAAAAGACGGTAAGAAAATGTCCACACGTAAAGGAAGAGTTATTTTACTCGAAGAAGTACTTGAGGAAGCAATCGAACTTGCAAAACAAAATATTGAAGAGAAAAATCCAAACTTAAAACAAAAAGAAGAAGTAGCAAAGCAAGTCGGTGTAGGGGCAGTTATCTTCCACGATTTAAAAAACGAGCGTATGCATAATATTGAATTTTTTTTAGAAAACATGCTGAAATTTGAAGGGGAAACAGGACCGTACGTACAGTACACACATGCACGTGCTTGCTCTATTTTAAGAAAAGAAAGCGTAGAATTTGAAACGTGTACGTTTGCATTAAAAGATGATCATAGCTGGAGCGTTGTAAAATTACTTAATAAATTCCCACAAGTAATTGAAATAGCCTTCAACAAAAATGAGCCATCGGTTATTTCGAAATACGTATTAGATGTGGCACAATCGTTTAATAAATATTATGGAAATGTGCATATATTAGATGAAAACGCCGAAAAAGACAGTAGACTGGCATTAGTGTATGCTGTGACGGTTGTATTAAAAGAGGGGTTACGTTTACTTGGGGTGGAGGCACCTGAGGAGATGTAAAACAAATAGGTATACGTATCATATTAGATATGTATGCCTATTTGTTTTTATAGAAAATATGTAAGTAACAGTTATATTTTATTAAATCTAAACTTTTTTGGAATTGTTTCAGGTGTAGGAATGTCCGTATTAAATGGAGAATTGTAATGTCATATAAATAAAGGAGGCGTTAATCTTGGAAACATACGACTGGAACAGTAAACTAACTTATTTAAAAAATACAAGAGATTTATATTACAACGACGATTATGTAAGCTTTTTAGTAAATACAGTTTGGAAGATTAATAAGCCCGTACATATCGTTGATTTCGGTTGTGGATATGGTTATTTAGGCTTAGTATTAATGCCATTACTTCCAAAAGGTTCAAAGTATACAGGCATTGATAGCGGGGGAACATTACTTGCTGAAGCGAGAGAATTGTTTCGTTTACTTCCGTATGAGTCAGAATTTCTTGAAGGGAATGCTACAGAGATTGAATTGAAAGATACATACGATATAGCAATCTGTCATGCCTTCTTATTACATATGAGTTCACCAAAAACGATGCTACAAAAAATGATGCATTCAGTTAAAAAGGGCGGAAAAATAATCTGTTTTGAACCACATTGGATATCAAATATGTCTTCATACGTGTTAGATGGGGAGGAGCAATCGGAAATGATCAGGCTAGGTGTTTTGCAGAAGTTATTTGAAAGTGACACCCAGAGAAGCGGGAAAGATGGGAATATTGGTATGAAAATACCGATATTTTTAAATGAACTAGGCGTAAAAAATATTGAATGTAGAGTAAGTGATAAAGTGAATTTTTTAGATTCTAATATGCATTATAATGATAAACAAAGGTTGTATCACTCATTAAAAGAAGAGGGGATTGCAGGGAATCCAGGTGATAAGCAGCAATTTATAGAACGTTTAATGACTAGAGGATTAACATATAATGATGCGCTAGCTCAATATGAAGCTGAACTCCGATTTTTTAAAGCATTTCAAATGCATTCTTCTTTAGTATATGCTCCGAATATGAAAATTACATTTGGTGAAATAGAATGTTGAAAGATAGCAATTTATTGAGGATTGTCATTTTTTGTTGGTAAGTCGATATCCACCGTATAATCGCTGATATATTTGAATTATCGCCGATATAATTTCATGTACGGATTTCAGTTTCCAAAAGATAAGATCCTCATGTTACGTTATTCCATTTAATTAAACAAAATATGGAGAAAAACAATCATTTTTACTATATTTTGTTATAAATTCGAATAATATTAAATAATACTATCCATTATAGGAGATTTTAGTTGAATACCTACTATATGATGTGTAAAATCTAAGCAAGTAGCAGTTTAAATATAAATTCGAGGTGAATACATGCTAGATTTTAAGCAGTTAGATGCTTGTTTGAAAGACAAGAGATTTATAGATGGATTAGAGGAAATAAATAATGAAATTTCATATATAAAAGAAAAGAATACTTTATTTTATTTGAAGAATTGGCTTGCTAATATTCCTTCACATAAAGAGTTTGATATATTAATACGTCTTACTGATGAAGGGCTTATGCACCAATACAGTTCATTCCTCATTCGCTACGCTTATAAAAAATTCCCAAATATGAGAACGCTCTCTTTATATTGTGATGAGTTAATTGATGAGCGGAAAATTCTTGAAGCAGAACAGTTGTTAAAAGACTCTTTAGAAGAGAGCAATAAAGAAGAAATAGATGTCGATTTTTTAGCAAAAACATATTTTACTTTAGTAAGATGCCTGTTAGAAATGAAACGAAATGAAGAAGCGCTAATCTATATGCAAAAAGCAGAGGAGTACAGTACACGTGCTGTATTTGATAAATGGGGCTACGTCTATATGCATACAGGTGAATGGGAGAAAGCGGAAGAACAATTTATAGCCGGCATGCAACATAAAGATTGTGAAGAACTATCCACATATTTATTATCACAGTTATATGCGAATAAAGGTGAACAGAAACGTGCATTACAGCTAATTGATGATGCAATTGTAAAGTTCCCGCAAGTACCATATTTTCATTTTGAAAAGATAAAATATTTATTAGATTTAGGGAAGTACGAAGATATGTTATCGGTAATAGATAATATAAATAACCAGGTTCCTTATCATGCTTATAAAGCTTATTTTGTACATTTACGTGCAGAAGCGTTTTACAAAATGAATAAACTTGTAGATTTACAACAGTTATTAAATGAAGAAAAAAGTTTAAAAGAGTCTTTATATCATAATTTAGAAAAAAATCCAGATGGAAAAAAGGTTCACTTACCTATAGTTCCAATTGTACAAAAGGATAATTATTGTGTGCCGACAAGTTTAGAAATGATGTTGCAGTTATGGGGAGAAAAACGGACGCAAGATGAAATAGCAGAGTTTATTTTTGATATGACAGGATCGAAGTTTTCAGATACTGTTTCTTATTTAGAAGAATTAGGTTATGAATATCGTTATTTTAAAGGTAATGAAGAGAATTATAAGAGACTGATTGATGAAGGAATTCCTGTTTTATTAAGTATAGATATTGAGCATGCTTCACACGTACAAGTTCTATCTGGATATGATGATACATTGCAAGCTTTCTATGTTCAAGATCCAAACTTTATAGAACCAGTTCTTGTGGAATATAGTAAATTACAAGAAAAATATCGTTATACAGGCTGTTTAGCAATCACGTTTGTTCCAAAAGAAAAGAAGGAGCAACTAGCGTTTCTAAGTGAGGAAGAAAATCGTTATTTTAAATCTATTTTTTCTCTTACGGATCATTTAGATGAACATGACAAAGAGGGAATTAGTAACTTAGTACAATTTTTAAAAGAAACGAGCGATAATCCAAATACGTGGTTATATACGATAAAGCACTTAGATGTGGAAGTAGATAAAGAATTTATTTTATATTGTATCGATAAGTTAATGGAAAAGTTTCCGAACTCGGACTTTGTTAAATTGCATGGTGCGCAGTGCTTTATTCGCCTTCAAGAATTAGAAAAGGCAGGGCAAATGCTTGCGAGTGTTGAGAAGAAAAATAATCGTGCTTTATATCATTTAATAAACGGAAGATATGCTTTTGAACAGGAAAGTTATATAGAAGCGATTTCAAGTTTTCGTTCATCATTACAATTAGACGCAGATCAGCCGATTGCTTGGAGTTTTCTCGCTTTATCATATATGTATATCGATCAGTCTGAAAAGGCGTTGCAGTTTTCTCAAGTAGCTTTAGAGCGTAGTCCTGAAAGATTCACTTTAACGAATCACGGGTTAATATTAATAGATTTAGAAAGATATGAAGAAGCGTATGAAATTTTTAATGATCTGTTAAGAGAGTATAAAAATGAGGCACATGTATGGTATGAGCGAGCGAGATGTGCGCATCATTTAGGGAAGTTACATTTAGCGATAAAAGGGCTTAAAGTAGCGATTCAGTTGGATAGCAATGCACCTTACATTTATACGAAACTTTCGGAAATATACGAATCAGATTTGAAGGATGAAGAAAGTACGAAAGAAATATTACTAGAAGGCATTGAGAATTGTGATGATAAGGCGCCTCTATATGTAAAACTGGGTGACTATCATTTTCAAAATGATAGTCTGGAAGAAGCGGAAGTATTGTATAAACGTGCTTTAGAAGAAAATGATGAGGATGTTTATTCTCATTTCGGACTTACACAAGTTTATATGGCAAGAGAACAATATAAGGAAGCAAAAGAATATATTCTCGGTATTGAAAAACAAATTGAAAAGAGCCAAGATTTCCTTATGAATGCGGGAATGGTTTTATGGGATGCTGAACTTGAACTTGGTGGAAGTGAAGAAGGGTTTAAAGTAGCGTTGTCCAAGTTAGAGAATGGTATAAAGCAGAGCGAATATAATGTAGCAAGCGCGTTAGATGAATATGTGAATCGAATTAAAGGAACTGTATTTGTGCAACGAGGTATAGCATTTTTAAGAACGTTACACAAAGAAAGAAATGAAGTAAGTGAATATGGTTGTTATATAGGTATTTTATATGAATCTATTGGGCAGTACGGCCAAGCGATGAAAAGATATAAAAGGGCGATAGAACAAAAGGAAACAGCATTACCGTATTACCGAATTGGTGAAACACTTATGGTATTAGGGCAACTGACAGAAGCAAAACAAGCGTATGAAACATGTTTAGAGCTTGATGGGGATTTCGTAGGTGTACATTTACAGCTTGCGGAAATATATGAAAAAGAAGCAAATCGTTCTAAAGAACAAAGTCATATGATTCAGGCGATGAAAGAAGAGCCGTTGCATATTAATATAGAATATTTGGCACAGCTTTCAGTAGAGATGAATCTTCAGGAAGAGTTGCTGACTGAACTAGACCAATTAGCAGACGAAGTACCTGAAATATGGCGATTAGATGCGATTGCATATGTGTATGGAGCGATGGAGGAAATAGATAAAGAACAAGCGCAGATTGAAGAAGCACTACAATTAGATGGTGAGCATACAGAAGTTCTATATCATTATGCAAAAGTATTAGTGAAAAATAGAAGTGCAAAAGCAATCGAAATTGCAATGAAGGTTATACAAAAAGATGTAAATAATGAACGTATATTTGATGTATATGTAAAAGCGATAGAACAACATAAGAAATGGTCTAACATACGAGATTTTCTTCATATATTAAAAGTAAAAAAGGCAGAAAGAAGTATGGCGTTTATGTATGCTGCATCTGCGGTTACAGAAAGATGGATTGAACGTCAACAAAATGAACAGCCGAAGAAATCCATATTTACGAGAGCCCTTTATCGTATGAAAAATCGTGCGAAGGAATTTTCAATCATTACTACAATCATTGATTTATATGAAATTTCGTTACAGTTAAATCCGAAAAATAGCATGGCAGCACTGCGATTTGCACTATTTTACGAGAATGTGACGATGAATAAAGAGGCGATAGATGTATTGCAAACATCGTTAGAACATAAATGGGATTACGATGTAGCGAAGCAACTTGTAAATCTTTTCATAGAGTGTGAGGAAGAGGATATGATAAGGGATGCGTCGGAATTAACGAAGCAAATGGTTCGAGAGTTACCAGATGATTACGATACTCTTCTTCTGCAGGCACAAGTATTCTTTAAAGCAGGAAAAGAAAGAAAAGCAGAAAAGATTATCTTACAATTAACGGAGCAAACACCATTTGTAAGTAGAGCATTTCTTGCTTTAGGAGAAATATATCAAAGTCAAGAGAGGTTTGAAGAGGCAATTCATGTATTAGAAAATGCCTCTATACATCATCCGAATGAAACAGCAATTCTTCTTTCTTTAGCATCTTCATATCATGGTGATGGCCAAACGATACAGGCAGAAAAAATAACAAATGAAATATTAATAATTGACGCGAGTGATTTGTTAGCAAGATATGATCGTGCTTGTTATTTAGCACAGTTAAACAGAATGGAAGAGGCGAAGGTAGAACTTGAAATTGTACTTCGTGAGGATGAGTCGGGATTTTTCGCTGAACTTATCGAGGATGATGAAAATTTAGCAGCATTGCGAGAATTTGAAAAGTAATTGTATAAGAATAGGGAAAAAAGGATATAAATAAAAATATATTTTGAATTAGTTGACAATTTATCGCCTGATGGCATAAAATAGCTTTTAACAAAGTATACAAATCTGAAGACGAGAAAGAGTAAAATAGTGTACTGTTCCCCAGAGAGCCGGTATGTTGCTGAAAGCCGGTGTGCAGACGTTATTTGAAAATCATCTCCGAGGAGCTGAGGCTGAAAGTTAGTAAGCCCGGACGGATGTCTACCGTTACAAAGAACACGTATGATAGTACGTTGCTAAGTGCTATTAGCGAAGAGCTAATAGAATTAGGGTGGTATCGCGGTTAAACCCGTCCCTACTTCATAGGGACGGGTTTTTTGTGTGCTTTAAAATATTCAAAGGAGTGATTGTAGATGAAGAAAGTAGATGTAAAAGAGTCAGCTGTAGGGAGAGAAACACGTATTCGTAAACAGTGGAACGAGCAAAGCATTTTCGAGCAATCAATTCAGAATCGAGAAGGCGCACAATCTTTTGTGTTTTATGAAGGACCACCAACGGCGAACGGACTACCGCATGTAGGTCATGCACTTGGACGAACAATTAAAGATGTAGTAGCAAGATATAAAACGATGGTTGGCTATAAAGTATTAAGAAAAGCGGGCTGGGATACACACGGTTTACCTGTAGAATTGGGTGTTGAAAAACAACTCGGTATTTCGGGTAAAAATGAAATCGAAGAATATGGCATTGAGCCATTTATTAAGAAGTGTAAAGAGAGTGTATTCACATATGAGAAGCAGTGGCGTGAATTCACTGAAAGCATCGGTTATTGGGTAGATATGGATGATCCATACGTTACGTTAAAGAATCCATATATCGAAAGTGTATGGCATATTTTAGGGACGATTCATGAAAAAGGATTATTGTATAAAGGGCATAGAGTTTCACCATACTGCCCAAGCTGTCAAACTTCACTAAGTTCACATGAGGTTGCCCAAGGATATAAAACAGTAAAAGATTTAAGTGCAACAGTTAAATTTAAAGTGAAAGATAGTGAAAATGAATATTTCCTAGGTTGGACGACAACACCTTGGACACTTCCAGCAAATGTTGCACTCGCTGTACATCCAAATATGGAATACGTTAAAGCGAAACAAGAGGGTAATGTATACATTGTTGCGAAAGAACGTGTACAAGATGTATTAAAAGAAAACTATGAAGTACTATCTGTTCATAAAGGAGAAGAATTATTAAATACTTCTTATACAGCGCCGTTTCCGATGAAAGAAGTTACAAATGGTTACCACGTTATCGGAGCAGATTTTGTAACGGCAGATAGTGGTACAGGACTCGTTCATATCGCTCCAGCATATGGGGAAGACGATTATAGAGTCGTTCAAAGTGAAGGATTGTCATTCTTACATGTTGTAGATGAGAAAGGTGAGTATACAGAAGCAGTACCATTTTTGAAAGGTAAATTTGTAAAAGATTGTGACGTAGATATCGTTCGTTATTTAGCGAAGGAAGGTTTACTATACCATAAAGAAAAGTATGAACATAGCTACCCACATTGTTGGCGCTGTGATTCACCGCTTCTTTATTATGCAGGAGAGAGTTGGTTAATCCGAACGACTGCAATTAAGGAAACATTTTTACAAAATAACGATACTGTTACTTGGTATCCAGATCATATGAAACATGGACGATTTGGGAAGTTTTTAGAAAATATGGTGGACTGGAATATTAGTCGAAATAGATATTGGGGAACACCACTAAACATATGGGAATGTGAAAGATGCGATCATCAATTCGCACCGAAAAGCATTGCTGATTTAAGAAAGCAAAGTACGAAAGAAACACCTGAAGATTTAGAATTGCATAAGCCGTATGTAGATGAAGTGCAAGTTTGCTGCGAAAAATGCGGAAGTACAATGAATCGTACACCAGAAGTAATTGATGTTTGGTTTGATAGTGGTTCGATGCCATTTGCTCAATATCATTATCCGTTTGAAAATAAAGAGTTATTTGAAGAACAGTTTCCAGCAGATGTAATTGCAGAAGGAATTGATCAAACACGCGGCTGGTTTTATAGTTTATTAGCTGTATCAGCACTATATACTGGAAAAGTACCGTATAAACGAGTGTTATCACTAGGGCATGTTCTAGACGAGGAAGGACAGAAAATGTCTAAAAGTAAAGGGAATGCACTAGATCCAGTTGATTTAGTAGAGAAGTTTGGTGCAGATGCTTTAAGATGGGCTTTACTCGTTGACAGTGCTCCGTGGAATGCGAAGCGTTTTTCTGAAAGAACAGTATTAGAAGCAAAATCTAAATTTGTAGATACATTAGTCAATGTGTATAGCTTCTACGTTTTATATGCAAATTTAGATGAGTATAATCCGAACGAAACGTATGACGTAAAGCGGACGAAATTGGATGAATGGGTATTATCAAGATTGCATAGCACAACGAAAAAAGTGAGAACTGCACTTGATGATTATCAATTTACGAATGCAGCTCGTGAAATTGCGGCGCTTGTAGATGAAGTAAGTAACTGGTACGTAAGACGATCACGTAATCGTTTCTGGGAATCTGGTATGAATGCTGAAAAAGCAGCTGCATATGAGACACTTCATGAAGTGCTTGTAACAATTAGTAAACTAATTGCACCATTTACACCGTTTGTCGCTGAAGATATTCATTTGAATTTAACTGGAAGTAGCGTTCATTTAGAGGATTATCCAGTTGTAAATGAAACATTACTTCAGCCGAAATTAGAAGCGGAAATGGATGCTGTTTTACAAGTTGTTGAACTTGGAAGAAGTAACCGTAATCAGCATTCTTTAAAAGTAAAACAACCGTTAGCAGAACTTGTATTACTAGCACATAATGAAAATGATATGGATTGGGAATCTTATCGTGATATCGTTATGGATGAGTTAAATGTGAAGGCGTTCCATGTTGAACTAGATGAAACGAAGTATACATCCTATCAATTAAAGCTGAATTTTAAAACGGCGGGACCGAAGTTCGGTAAGAATGTAAATGCAGTAAATGGTTGGCTAAAGCAATTATCACAAGACGAGGTACAAAACTTTGTATCTACAGAAAGAGCAGTTTACGAAGCTGCATCAGGAGAAGAAGTAGTTGTAACGACTGAAGATGTATTAGTAGAGAAAGTTGCAAAATCTGGATTCTCTAATACAACTAACGGACAATATACAGTTATGTTAGATACAAATGTAACGGAAGAATTGTTACAAGAAGGAGTAGCGCGTGAATTTATTCGAGCAGTTCAAGAATATCGTAAACAGTTGAATTTACCAGTTAATTTAAGGGTAGATGTTATTCTGGATACAGAGGAAGAGTTGAAGCAAACATTAACGAATCATAAAGATCTGTTGGAAGAAAATTTACTCGTTAAGCAATTTTCATTTGGTAACTTAACGACTGAAGACGATGAACTATCTGTGGGTGAGACAAAAGTCCGTATTAAATTAAGTGCAGCTCAGTAAAGAAAAAAGGAAGTTGGAATGATTCCAACTTCCTTTTTGTATGATTAGAATTTATTTGTCCATACATTCGATAGGCTCACTAGCAAATATATTTCTACACAATTGTTTTCACGTTACACATAAATATTGAGAAAATTTCACTCATCCTAAATGGAAAGGTAATAGAATTGTTCGTAGAGAATTAAACGTAGATTCAATTTTTATCCATCCATTTTGTAAAGAATGATTGCCTAGTGGTAATGGGAAAAGGTTGAGCTACTTTATTAGGGGGAGTGGTTCTATGTTTAATAAAAAAATGGTGGCAATGGCAATGACAGTACCGTTAGTGATGGGGACGATTTCTACGGTTTCGGCATTGGAAAAACAACAACAAGTAAAGCTAGAAGCTTATTCGCCGCAGAAAAAAGCAACTGAATATTTAAAAGAAAATACTGCGCAGTATGGATTAAAAGCAGACCTTTCAGACTTACAGTATATTTCTACAACAGAAACGTCAGTAGCTTCATATGTTAGGTTCCAACAAGTTGTGAATGGTGCGCCTGTATTTTCTAAACAAATTACAGTTACTCTTAACGGAGAGGGAAAGGGAGTACTTGCTGTTTCTGATTATCAATCTGTTAAAGGTGTGAAGGAAGTAACGACAAAAATTAGTGAAAAAGATGCAATACAAAAATCAATGGCGTATGTTGGAGAAGCAAGTGAACAAAACTTATGGGCTCCTACAGAGAAAGAATTCGGGTATATTGTTGAAGAGGGAATTGCTCGTCCAGTATACAAAGTTGTAGTCCATTCTAATAATCCATTTGGTGCATGGGAAACATTTATTGATGCAGAAAATGGAAAGTTAATTAAAAAAGTTGATATAAACCGTAAAGCAGAAGGATCAGGAAAAGTATTTTTACCTAATCCAGTCGTATCTAGCGGTAGTAAAGTAGGTTTAAAAGATAATAATGATGCAGATTCAACAGCGCTAACGAATCAATTAAAGACTGTTACGTTAAAAGGTCTAGATGGGACAGGATTTTTAATTGGAGAGTATGTAACGATTTCTTCAAAAGCAAAAACGAAGTCTACGAATTTACAATTTAACTATACACGCGCAAATGATAGCTTTGAAGACGTTATGTCGTATTATCATATCGATACATTACAGCGTTACATTCAAGGGTTAGGTTTTAAAAATATTAATAATCGCTCTATTAAAGTGAATGTGAATGGAACGACGGCGGATAACTCATTTTATTCTCCGACAACGAAAGCTTTAACTTTTGGTACTGGCGGAGTAGATGATGCAGAAGATGCTGGTATTATCGCACATGAATATGGTCATTCGATTCAAGATAATCAAGTCCCTGGCTTCGGTAGTTCTGCAGAAGGTGGAGCGATGGGAGAAGGATTTGGCGACTTCTTAGGTGCTACGTATGAAGATGCAGTATCGACAACAGGGTACGGAAAAGCATGTGTTGGAGAATGGGATGCGACTGCTTATTCTAGTTCAGATCCAACGTGCTTACGCCGATTAGATAATAATAAAGTGTATCCGAAAGATATTACGAATGAAGTACATGATGATGGAGAAATTTGGGCTCAAGGACAATATGAGATGGCGCAAGCATTTGGTCGTGATGTTGCAACGAAAATTATTTTACAATCGCACTGGTCATTAACACCAAACTCTAAATTTAGTGATGGAGCAAAAGCGATTAAGCAAGCGGATGCTCTTTTATATGGCGGACAACATGCCACTGATATTGATCGTATTTGGGCAGCGAGAGGAATTAGTACGAATTAATATAAAAAGTCGTGGCATTTATAAGCCACGACTTTTTAATTTGCTTTAGAACTGGTACTAGTAAAGTAAGCTATATGAATGATAATGTGAATTTATTCGTATTTCATTTATTTTTTTTCGTCTTTAAAAACAAAATGCTCTTTAAATTTTCTAGATTCAACTTTTTGACCATTTCGCATCGATCGGAATGGGTGTTCTTGCCATGTAATAATAACATCAACCTCATCTGCTTTTGTAGCAACTGGAAAATTAGCATGTTCAAATCCAGTTTTTCCACTTGCTAAACGACTTTCCTTTAGGGAGAAGAGTTCATATTTCGTTTTTGTTTTTGGTTCGTTGCGGAATACTTCGACTTGTACGTTATATACTTCACTGTTTCCAACATTTTTTACTGAAAATTGATATGTTTGAAATTCGTCTTTTTTAGCTTGAAGCTTTTTTTTTGTTTACTTTTTTCGGTTCAGCAATATTCACTTGCCATTGATCAGAGTTTTGAGAGATAGGTAAAGATTTTGGTGAATAGGCGTACGTTTCATTCACTACAATTAGGCATAACAAAAGAAGAAAGAAACTAATCGCTTTTTTCATATAAACACCTCGCTATAAAATTTTTATTAATATGCGTAAATAAAACAGTAAATATGTAATTAAATGGAAAAAAGTGATACTTTGATTCAAATGAATTTGAAAAAACTTGAAGAAGTAGTAAATGGAGAAGGATTACAAGAATCGTTTCATCTTATAGAGATACATGGTGTCTGCATAGATTCTAAAAGCATGAAAGAAGGAAATTTATTTGTTCCAATCATTAGGATGAAAGATGGGCATGAGTATGTGAAAGAGGCAATGGATAATGGAGCTGTCGCTACCTTATGGAAAAAGTCTTACGGTACTCCGCCAAAAGGGATTCCAATTATATTTGTGGATGACACTTTGTTTGCATTGCAACAATTGGCACAATTTTATCGAAGAGAGCTAAATGTAAAAGTAATAGGAATTACAGGTAGTAATGGCAAGACTACGGTAAAAGATATAATAGGAGGCATTTTAAGTTCAACTTATAAAGTGCATAAAACAAAGGGTAATTTTAATAGTCAAATCGGTTTGCCGTTAACAATTTTAGAAATGAAACGAAATACTGAGTTCTTAATACTTGAAATGGGAATGAGTGAAAAAGGACAAATTCGAAATTTATCACGAATCGCACAGCCAGATGTAGCGATCATTACAATGACTGGACAGTCACACTTAGAAACGCTTGGATCAAGGGAAGAGATTGCGAGGGCTAAATTTGAAATTGTAGACGGATTAAATGATGATGGACTGTTCTTATATAATGGTGATGAGCCATTACTTTCTCAAAATATTAATATGCTAGGTATAGAAAGTAAGTCGTTTGGTGGAAAGTATACAAATGATTTGTTTCCAACGAACGTACAATTAGATGAATATGGCGTTCACTTTAAATTAAATCATTCAAAAATACAGTACGATGTTCCCTTACATGGAAAACATAATATTTTTAATACGATTGTTGGAATCGCTGTAGGTCAATTTTACAAAGTCCCAATAGAAAAAATACAAGAAGCATTGCAGCAAATAAATATTACACAAATGCGCTTTCAGTTTTTAATTGCTAAAACAGGTTTTACAATTATTAACGATGCATGGAATGCCAGTCCGTCCTCCATGAAGGCAGCAATTGAAACGTTGCAGAAATTAAATGCCTATAAGAAAAAAATTATAGTGATTGGGGATATGTTGGAGTTAGGCAAGAAAGCGGAAACATATCATAGAGAAATTGGTAAAATGTTAAATGAAGAGAGCATTCAATATGTATTTACGTATGGAGAGTTAGCTGAAATTGTAGCGGAAGAAGCAAGAAAGAACTATCATACAGGAAAAGTGCATTCATTTGATAATAAAGCCGAGATAGCAGAGGAAGTATTGAAAGTTATAACGAAAAAGGATGTTGTTTTATTGAAAGGTTCACGTGGAATGGCTTTAGAGGAGATTGTACAAAACTGGATGTGAAAAATCAAAATATATTTAAAAGTGCTTGCATTTTATAGGGTAAAGAGATAGAATACTCTGTAAATATAAAAAGTGATGATCAGGAAAAGTACATGATGCAAAGGTCTACAGAGAGCAATCGGTTGCTGGAAAGATTGCGATACCGCATGATGGAAAGACACCTGTGAGTGTTGCTTTGAACGTGATAATTAGTAAAAGCAAACGGTACCTACCGTTATCAGGACTAAGATGGTCATTATGACAATTTGGGTGGTACCGCGGAAAAATCCGTCCCTATTTATTAGGGGCGGATTTTTGTATTCTTTGAAAGGGGGTGAGTGACCGTGGATGACGACGATGACAACAATAACGTAAATAAATATAAAATTACTGGAGGGAAATATAATGGATCAAATCATGAAACGTTCACTCACAAAAGAATGTACGGAGCAAAGCGGAAAGGTTGTATCACTTCAAGGATGGGTAAAAAAGATTCGTCATCTAGGTAATGTTAGTTTTTTATTATTACGGGACAGAACGGGAGTAATTCAATGTGTATTAGAAAACGAGTTAGCTGGATTCAAAGTCGATGTAGAAAGTGTTGTCCACGTAATTGGTGAAATAGTTGAGACGTCAAAAACAGAATTAGGCGTAGAAGTACTTGCTCACGAAGTGAAAATATTAAATGGTGCAGAACCACTTCCGTTTGAAATAAATAAAAAGAAGTTACAAGTTGGTTTAGATCAACTACTTAATGAGAGAGTATTATCATTAAGACATGAGCAAACCGCGGCGATATTTAAAGTGAAATCTGCACTCGTTCAGAGCTTTAGTGAATTCCTTATAGAGAACGATTTCACACGTATATTTACTCCGAAAATTGTTTCCCAAGGGGCAGAAGGAGGAGCGAATGTTTTTAAGCTTCCATACTTCCAAAAAGAAGCTTATTTAGCACAATCACCACAGTTTTATAAACAAATGATGGTAGCTGGGGGACTCGAACGTGTTTTTGAAATTGCACCTGTTTATAGGGCGGAACATCACAATTCTTCCCGTCATTTAAATGAATATATATCGTTAGACGTAGAGCTGGGCTTTATTCATGATTTTCATGAAGTGATGCAATTAGAAACAGATGTTTTACGATATATGTTTCAACAAGTAGCAAAAAACTGTGAAAAAGAACTACAACTATTACAAATAGAAGTACCTGTCATTACTGAAATACCGAAAATTACATTGTTAGAAGCACAAGAAATCTTGAAAAGTAAGTATCGTAAAGAATCTCCTATAGGGGATTTAGATACAGAAGGTGAAAAGTTACTAGGGAAATATGTGAAGGAAACATATAAGAGTGAATTTGTTTTTATTACACATTATCCGAAAGAAGCGAGACCGATGTATACGATGCCAAACAACGAGAATCCGGCTATTACTGATTCGTTCGACCTACTATATAAAGGATTAGAAATAACATCAGGAGCACAACGAATTCATAATTATGAAATGTTACTTGCTTCTTTTAAAGAAAAAGGATTACATCCCGATAAATTTCAATCTTATTTAAATACATTCCGATATGGTTGTCCCCCGCATGGTGGTTTTGGAGTTGGATTAGAGAGAGTTGTATATAAACTTTTAGAGTTATCGAATGTGAGAGAAGCGAGTGCTTTTCCGAGAGATTGTACGCGTCTTATACCATAATATTAAACCCCTTCTATAATATAGAAGGGGTTTATGCATTTCGACATATATTAAAATACATAATCGTTTTTTTTGTGTGAAAATATGTTAATTATATTAAGAACATTTTATAATGAATTGAGAAAAAGAAAATTCATAAGTTATAATGAAATATGAATATAAAAAAAGTTCATATAATAATGTATGGAAGGGTATGAAACATGTTATATCAAACTCAAGCAACACAACAAACACCAGCTTATATAATTTATCTTCTGGATGTAAGCGCATCAATGAACCAAATGATGGATGCAGGCGGAGAAGAAAAAAGAAGAATTGATATTGTAACGGATGCTCTTTCTTTAGCGATTCGCCAAATGGTATTTCGTTCAACAAAAGGTAGTCGCTTGCTTCCAAGATATAAGTTATCTATTTTAGCCTATAGCGATCATGTTTTTGATTTATTGGGTGGTGTGAAAACAATAGACGAGGTAGCAAGACTTCGCCCACTAGAAAAAATCCAAACGCATCGTTTAACTGATACAGCAAAAGCTTTCTCTGTAGTGGAGAAGTTATTGCAAAAGGAATTATCAAATTTACAAGATGGACCAGCTCCTGTTGTTTGTCATATGACAGATGGGGCTTCAACTGGTGAAGATCCAGAATTAATTGTACGAAGAATTATGAATATGTCTGTACCTGATGGAAATGTACTAATTGAAAATATTTTTATTTCAGATGAAATTATGCAAGAACAAATTTCTAATATAAAGAAGTGGGAAGGGATTATGCCAAATACAGAGATTACAGATGAATATGGTGCAAAGTTGCAAAGACTTTCATCACCTATCCCTCAAAGCTATCGTGAGATGATGACGGAACATGGGTTTCATATTGCAGATGGTGCTGTGATGATGTTTCCTGGGACAAATGCGGACTTAGTATCACTTGGATTTCAAATGTCTGCTGCAACGCCGGTTCGATAGGAGGGGGACGTATGGTGAAATATATCCTATCGCAAAAGAAAGAAACGGTATTGCAAGAAAAGAAAATGAAACATTTTACTTATCGATATAGTTATGTAAGAGCAAAAGAGACGCAGGATTTAAATGAGAGTGGACAGGACTTCCTAGCATTTCAAGATAATGGAACTAGTTTCATATTTGCGTTATGTGATGGTGTAGGTCTGTCTTTTCATGGTGAAATTGCTGCAAAATTTCTTGGTATGAAGTTATTAAACTTGTTTGAGACGTATCAAGAAATTGGACGGGATATTGCTGCATTATTAAATGATCAGTTGAAAAATTGGATAGAAGAAGCTTCAGAGGAAGTGAGTGCATTTCGATTGCCAGAACAAACACCGTGGTTACTTCGCGATGTCTTGGAGGAAAAGCGAAAACAAGGTAGTGAAGCGATGTTTATTGGCGGGAAAATAGAACTTATTCCAAATCAAGATAAAGTACAAATAACGATAGTTACACATGGCGATTCATTTGTACAATTGTTTCAAGATAAAGAGAATTGTTCGAATGTAATGAAGTTTGAGAGAAATATAGAGAAAAGATGGTCTACACAGCGAGGCATTATTGGAGGGGAATTGGCGGTTTTTTCAAAGACATTATCTAGACCAGAAGCGAATCGGATAGTTATTCACTCAGACGGACTTGCACCACTTAAGCAGTATAATTTTGAGGAAGTGTTAAAAGAAATCGAGAGGGCACAGAACTCTCCGACAAGTGATGATATTTCATTTTTAGATGTTTCTTGGTAACAAACACGATGGAAAAAAGGTGAATTAACGTGGAAGAGATTATTGTGACGTACATAAAACAATCAAATGAAGAAATTGATATTGCAATTCCAAATGACGTAAAAGCGGTACAAATTATTGAAGCAATTTTACATCATGAAAAAATAGATGAAGCATTGAGCGGTATCTATGAAATTAGAGTGGCAAAAGATAAAGAAGAATGGCATTCTATTCGAAATGATGAAACTTTGCGCGATAATGATGTGTGGGATGGACAATATGTAATGCTATATAAAAAAGGATCGATTATCCCTTCTTTTGAAATGCTACCGGCAGAAGAAGTTTATAATGAACCTGTTAAACAAGATATATCTACTAGTGAAGAAGATTATGTATGGAAAATCATTGAGTAATAGTTTTTGAATGGGGAAGGAGAAATGTTTTGTGCAAAAATCACCGTATTTTCAACGCTCTCCGCGTGTGAAAGTAGATATACCAACAGGGGATGTTATTATTCATGATCCGCCGAATATACCGGAGGAGCCGAAGTTTTCAATTGAAACAATGTTACTGCCAGCAATGATGACGGTTTTAACATTGGTATTATATTTTGTAATGATGAAATTTATGAAGATGAATTCAAGTTATATGCCATTAATGATGGTTTCAAGTATTCCAATGTTGGGATCATATGTAATTACAACAATGGGGCATTTCCGTAAAAAGAAAGAACATCGTCAAATGGTTGAACAATTACAAACAAGATACTTAGAGCAAATTCAAAAGCATCGAGTGGAATTAGATACGTTAAAGGTTGAACAAGCAAAATATTTAATTACACAAAATCCAAGCCCATTAAAAAGTGTACAAAGAATTGAAAATCGGGAAAGTAATTTATGGGAGCGTACACCTGAAAGTCCAGACTTTTTAGATATTCGTATTGGTACAGGAGAAAGACCATTCCTTGTAGAATTGAAGGTACCTGAGCAGAAAGGTTATGAAGAAAATCCATTAGTTACAGAAGCGCAAAATGTGAAAAGGGATTTCAATACGATACCAAATGGACACATTTCAATTTCTTTGAAAAAAAACGACGTAATTGGTGTAGTCGGAAATAAAGAAGATAGACTAAACTTTATTCGAATTGTAACGACACAAATTATGACGCATCATGCACCGAATGAAGTGAAAATAGCAGCCTTTTATCATGAGAAAGAGAAAAAACAATGGGATTGGATGAGGTGGCTTCCTCATGTATGGGATGAACAGAGAAGTATGCGTTTTTTATCTGAAAATCAACAAGATGCACAGAAACTAGCTGAAGTACTATTTACCCCACTTAATATGCGTAGAATCTATAATTCTTCTGCGCAAGCGGATGCAAAAGTTCCTTTAATTCCAATGTACGTCTTTTTCTTATCAGCGAGAGAATTTTTAGAGGATGACCCTTTAATTCCAATGTTACTTAGAGAAGGTGAAAGTGTAGGAGCTTCTACATTTATTTTTGCGGAACAAAAGGAACGCTTACCGATGGAATGTGATCTTGTAATAAGCTTAAATGGAGAAAATGGTGAGTTAGTAGAAACGTTTTCAAGTTCAGCTGAAAATAGTGGGACAACGCGTGCTAGTTTTAAAGTAGATCGACTTTCATTCGAGCGATGTGAACTAGGAGCGCGAAGCATTGCTCCAATTCGAATGAAAAGTTCTACAGCAGCCAACATTCCGAAAGTATTAACATTTTTAGACTTGTTTCAAGCTAAAAACATGGAAGAGTTACAAGTGCTAGATAGATGGAAAGAAAATCGATATCCGACTTCATTACCGGTTCCAATTGGTGTGAGAGAAGGAAGTAAACCTGTTTTTCTAAATATTCACGATAAAATAGAGAAAAAAGGGCATGGTCCACACGGTCTAATGGCTGGTACAACAGGATCAGGAAAAAGTGAAGTGATTCAGTCTATAATAGCAGCGTTAGCAGCAACCTATCACCCTCATGAGATGGCATTTATGCTTATCGATTATAAAGGTGGTGGAATGTCAAACACATTTACTGGATTACCACATATTATTGCATCTATTACGAACTTAGAGGATCCAAACTTAATTGAGCGTGCCAGAATATCATTAAAGGCAGAATTAGAGCGGAGACAAAAATTATTCATTCAGGCTGGAAATGTCCAGCATCTAGATGAATATTATGAAACAAGCTGGCGTGAAAAAGAACCTTTACCACATTTATTTATTGTTATTGATGAGTTTGCTCAAATGAAAAAGGAACAACCTGAATTTATGGACGAGCTAATTAGTGTCGCTGCCATAGGAAGAACTTTAGGGGTTCACTTATTATTAGCAACTCAAAAACCTTCAGGGGTTGTAAATGACAAGATTTGGAGTAACTCGCGTTTTCGAATTTGTTTACGTGTACAAGATGACGCGGATAGTCGTGAAATGTTAAAGATTCCAGATGCATCTAAAATCAATGTACCAGGACGAGGGTATCTCCAAGTTGGTAGCAATGAAGTATTGGAATTATTCCAATCTGCATGGAGCGGAGCACCTTATAATCCGGATGAAGAGAAAGTTCTTGATATTGTTGACTTTACAGAAGTTAAGCTTTCCGGTGAAAGAATAAAAGTGAAAAAGCGTCCAAAACCAATGACAAATAGTCCAAAGCAATTACAGGCTTTTATTCAATATGTACAGAGCGTATCAGAAAAACAAAATATTAAAGCATTACCAGGACCATGGCTGGATCCATTACCAGAAAAATTATTGTTAAAAGAATTTTATGCTATGGAAAATTGGACAATTGCTGATTGGAATAAACCGAAAGAATATTTACAAGTAACAGTAGGATTAATTGATGATGTTGCAAATCAAGCACAATTTCCTCTGAAGTTAGATTTACAAGAAGGGCATTTAAATATTTATGGTATGCCAGGTACAGGGAAAACGACGATGTTGCAAACAATTATTATGTCCTTAGCTGTATCTCACACACCAGAAGAAGTGAATTTCTATGTTATTGATTTTGGCCGTATGTTCTTAGATTTTAGAGATTTACCTCATATAGGCGGAGTTGTACAAGAGGATGAAAATGAAAAAATGAAACGTCTATTCGGATTTTTAAAGAAAGAAATCACGCATAGAAAAGAGAGTTTTTCTAATATCGGTGCAAAGTCATTCTCTATGTATAATCGAATGGTTGGAAAGAAAATTCCTGCTATCGTTGTAATGGTAGATGGTTATATAAGATTTAAAAATGAATTTGAAAAAGAGAATGAAGTATTAGAAATGTTATTACGCGAATCAAGCACATATGGCGTGTACTTCTATTTCTCACTTAATCAAACAATTGATATGTTTGATCGTGTTCGTAATAATATACCGATGGCAATTACATTTGAATTGCAAGATAGAGCTGAATATCCTAGTTTAGTTGGTAGACCGAATTTCCCGTTAATTGAAGTTCCTACTGGCCGTGGGTTAATGAAAGGACAACCACCTGAATTGTTCCAAGCAGCACTGCCTTTTATAGGTGAAAGTGAACTTGAGTACTCTCAACAATTAAAAACGATTATCCAAAAAATGAGCAGTGAATGGGATGGTGAAAAAGCAAAAGAGATTCCAATGGTCCCTAAAGAAATATTTGTAGAGCATATGGTTGGAAAATTAGAACCAGCTCAAATTTCAGCAGGTATAGAGACAGAGGACATTCGTTTACAAAGTTTTTCTTTAGATGAAATGAGTCATATATTTGTTGGGGGAAGAATAGAAGGTGGAAAAACGTCGTTATTACAAACGCTTCTGTTCACTACTACATACCAATACTCTCCAGAAAAGGTTGAGCTATACTTAGTAGACCTTGGTGAAAGACCTACAGGCATATTAGCACTTGGAGATTTACCACATGTGGAGAAGAAAGTTACAGATGCTATGCAATTAAAACAAATGTTAGATGAATTGTTAGAGCTAATAAATAATAGAGAAGCAGTAATACCTTCTATAGATCCAAACGTAACAGTGGAGTTTCCATATAAGAAAATAATCGTTGCGATTGATGATATTGATCAAATGTTAACTATACTAGCTAGCGACTATGAGGCGAAAAATAAAATGGAACTAATAGTTCAAAACTGTAAAAATAAAGGGGTTCATTTTTTAACGGCTGCTACAACATCTAGTGTAAATAGCTTTTCACATGAAAAATGGTTTGCGGAAATTAGGAAGAGAAGTATTAGTTATTTATTAGGAACGACCCATAATAACGATGTGTATTTCTTTAATATGAAACTTCCACATGCTGAAATCGATCAAGAATTATTAAGTGGGGATGGATATTGCGTACGTAGAAAGCCAATCAAAATCAAATGTGCATATACACCATTACATTTACTTCGCACGATGACAGATAAAATTATTGTGAAATGGTCTGAAAATAGAGTTAAATAATATTAAAATAGGGTTAAATTACAAGAAAATAGAATTTTTTTGTAATTTAACCCTTTTAAAATTGTATGAATATAGTTTATAATCTAATTGTTGTATCATTTATGATTTGAAAGGGGAAATTAATACAATGACAGAAATTAAAATTAGACCAGAAGACCTTGAAAGAATTTCTAATAACTTTAATAACGCAGCTGCGGAAGCACAAAGTCAAGTTAATAGACTTGAAGGTGATATTAAAAGCTTAGATGGTCAATGGGCTGGGTCAACACAAGCGAAATTCAGAGGGGAATTTGAAAATTCTAAACAAAAAATGCAACAATACATTCCAATTTTAGAAGGAATTTCGAGAGACCTAAAACGTATTGCTGAGAAATTCCGTAGTACAGATAACACATACTAAGAATAGAACAATTGCAAAAGACCAGGAGCTATTGTTCCTGGTCTTTTTTGGGAAAATTGTTATACGAGAGTAAGGGGATAAAATGGGATTCCGACCAGAAGTAGGAGAAAAAATTAGTCTTAATAAAGATGTTTATCGTTTTGAGAAACACCCAGCTGTAATTGGTATTGAAATGCCCTATGGTCAAGAGGGAAGGCAAGGAACAGTTTATCAATTACAACAGGAAAATGGTGTGGAACGAATTGCATTAAAAGTTTTTAAGGAACGCTATCGTGAGGAAAAACATCAACTAGCATTTCTGAAACCACTTTCTTCCTTAGCGGGTCTTAAAGTATGTTCACGTTATATCGTTACTAAAGAAGAACATACATCTGCTATCGAAAAATCAGAAGATCTTGCTAATAGTATTGTAATGCCTTGGATTGAAGGTCCAACTTGGGCGGATATTTTACAAGAACAACGAATGTTATCAAAAGAACAATGTTTCTTTATTGCAGAAGCATTTCTTACAACACTTAAAATGATGGAAGAAAATGAAGTTGCTCATAATGATTTATCGTCTAGCAACGTACTCATACCTTTCTTAAGTGAAAGTCCAATTGAAGGCCAACACTATATCGAACTTGTTGACGTTGAGCAAATGTATGGTCCAAAAACGAAAAGACCTTTGTTATTGCCAGCAGGTTCAGCGGGCTACGCACCAATGTATTTAAAAAGTGGAGTATGGCAAAAAGAAGCCGATCGATTTGCAGGCGCCATTTTATTAGGAGAAATATTAAGTTGGTGTAGTGAAGAAGTTCGAAATAAAAAGTGGACGGATGCAAGTTACTTTAAAACGGAAGAAATGCAGACAGAATGTGAAAGATATACGTTACTTCAGCAAGTATTACATAATCAATGGAATGGAGAAATTGCAAAATTATTTAAGCAGGCATGGAGTAGTAACTCTTTCGCAGAATGCCCAAGCTTTGCACAGTGGTACGATGTATTCAATAGCGCGAGAGAAAGAATAAAAATTGATGCGGAAAGGCAGTCAGCAGAAGAACACTCTCTTTTTGTATCAAAATGTTTGGAAATTGCAAGATTATTAGAAGAGAGAGGATTTAAACAAGCGGCATTATATGAGTATAAAATAATTTTCAATTCACTCAATCCATCAACAGCTCTACAAAAAGAACTCGCATATATCATTCAAACTATGGAGAGTCAAGAGCCTGAAATAAATAATAAAATGGTACTACAACATTATTTGGAATTAGCTACTGAATTGGAACGAGAAAACAATGCAGTATTTGCTTGTTTCGTCTATTCACGAATCGTACAATTTCCAAACATTGATCAGGCGTTAAAACAGGAAATTGAAAGCATTATTGAAGAGATAAAAGAAGAGCAAGGAACACAGTCGCAGCAAGAAGTAGCAGCTACAATTACAGTTCCAACTAGTATTCTACAGAGCCGGAAACAAACGAAAAAACAAGTGGAATATGATATAGATGATGAAATTTTAAATGCAAAAGCATCAAATCAACCACTTACAGTAGCGCATGAACAAAGTGAACCGTCGGCTTTTTCTACATGGTGGAAAAAGAATAAAAAGCGAATTTTGATTATTGGCTCAACCGTAGTAGTTGTAATAGGTGGTTCAACGTTATTTTATTTCTACACAACAAACGCTAAATATCAAAAGTTTATGGAACAAGCAAGACAAGCTTATGATGATAAAAAATATACAAAAGCAGAAGAAGCTGTTGGGTATGCAATTGCTGTGAAGGGTAAAGACGAGGCTTATCTCCAATTAGCAACGATTTACGTTGCTGAAGGAAAAAATAAAATTGCAATCGATTATATTACAAAACTAATAAAAGATAGAGAAATAGATAAAGAAAATAATGAAGCTGCTTATCTATTAGCTTCAGCAAATTTCCGCATTGGAAAATATCAAGAAGCAGTGCAAAATTTTGAACAAGCGTTAGCGAATAATGCAAAAGGAATTGAACCATACAAAAAAGATGCGATGCGGGATTTAGCTGTAAGTCATATGAAAATGAAAGAATTTGAAAAGGCAGAAGATGTTATTGTCAAAATGAGTACGAAAACAAATGAAGATAAGGCAATTGTTTCGTATTTAAAAGGTCAATTATCAACGGCAACTGTACAGTTAGACAAAGCAGAATCTTTCTTTAAAGAAGCTATTATGCAAGATTCAAAGAATCCGATATATACAATTGAACTTTCAAATTTATATGTGCTTTGGAATAAAACAAACTTAATTGATAGCGCGAAGAAAGAAATGAATTATCAACAAGCATCTCACATTTTACAAGTAGCGATTCAAAAAGATATGAAAAATATTGAGTTGTTAAATCAACTAGGAATTGTGTATTACGAAGCGGGCCAATTTTATGAAACACGAGATGGTGCAAAGAGTACTGCTGCATATCAGCAAGCGTTAGAAGCTTACAATAGAGTTGTCAGTAGCGGAACACGCGACATAAATACGCTTGTAAATATTGGGATTTTATACGATAAAGTGGGACAAGGTAATGAAGCAGAGAAACTTTTCACAGAAGCATACTCACAAAACGATGAGAATCCACATGTGAATTTTGCATTCGGGATGTTTAAAATTAAACAGAAAAAATATGAGGAAGCAAGTCGCTTCTTAAGAAAAACAGTGCAAGCAAATGAAAATGAATCTGAAGTAAAAGCCGCGCAAGAAAAACTAACAGAAATGAAAACAAACGGTTGGATTCAATAAAGATAGGAAAAGGGGAAAAGGACATGGAGGAAAACAATAATAACTTAGGGAAAAAAGTCGCTATATCAGTAATGTCAGTCGCTTTACTTGGAACGTCAGGGTATCTTGTGTATGACAAAGGCTTTAAGACAGCAGGAAAAGAACCAGTAAAACTAGCAAGTAATACAGAAGAGAAAAAAGATGATCGTATTACAGGGGGCAATTTACAGTCTATGTTCCCAAATTTAGTCGCTGATCCTGCAAAAAAAGATGAAAAACCAGGTGAAAAACCAACTATTAATTTAGCAGACTTAATTGGAAATAATAAATCACCAATTACGCCAGTAACGTATAAACCAGATGAAGTATCGGTGGAAAAGAAAGATCCACAAATCAAATTATCAGATGCACCAACTCCACAAAAACTAGATTTACCAACTAATATGGTTGGACCTGTGGCAGAACCGACGGGGAATTTGCCTGAACTGGGAAAAGTGAATGATAATAAACAACAACTTAATGGACAAGAAGGAGATGGGAAAAAGCCAGATCCAAATCCAGAGCCAAACCCAAATCCAAATCCAGAGCCAAACCTAAATCCAAATCCGGGTCCAAATCCAGAGCCAAACCCAAATCCAAATCCGGGTCCAAAGCCAGATCCAAATCCAAATCCGAGTCCAAATCCAGAACCAAATCCGGGTCCAAAACCAGATCCAAAACCAGATCCAAAACCAGATCCAAAGCCAGATCCAGAACCAACACACCCAACAATTACAGTATCACCAAAAACGGGAGATATTTTAGTTGATTGGTACGCCG